>CANFHM010000096.1 GCA_947446975.1 Microthrixaceae bacterium | reverse complement strand
TGATGCTTCGAACTGCTGGTGTTTCGAACTGTTGGTGCTGCGAGCTGGTGATCCGGGACGGGCCCGGACCGGAGATGGGACGCTAGTGCTCAGGCCTCGTCGGCGACAAACATGCGCTGGGTGTCGATCTTGACGCCCGGGCCCATGGTGGACGACAGCGTGATGCGGCGGAAGTAGCGACCCTTGGCCGATGCCGGCTTGGCCTTCTCGAGCTCGTCGAGCACGGCGCGCAGGTTGGCGACGAGGGCGGGCTGGTCGAAGCTGACCTTGCCGACGGGCACATGCACATTGCCCTGACGGTCGGTGCGGTACTCGACCTTGCCACCCTTGAAATCGGTGACCGCCTTGCCGACCTCGGTGGTGACGGTGCCGGTCTTGGGGTTGGGCATCAGGCCGCGGGGGCCGAGCGCTCGACCGAGCTTGCCGACCTGCGGCATGAGGTCGGGGGTGGAGATGGCGACATCGAAGTCCAGCATGCCGCCCTCGACCAGCGCGATGAGATCCTCGGCGCCGACGAACTCGGCACCGGCCTCACGGGCCTCGGCTGCGGCATCGCCGGCGGCGAACACGGCGACGCGGACATCGGTGCCGGTGCCGGAGGGCAGGGCCACGGTGCCGCGCACCATCTGATCGGCCTTGCGGGGATCGACGCCGAGGCGGACGGCGAGTTCGACGGTCTCGTCGAACTTGGCCGATGCGATCTGCTTGACGACCGCGATCGCCTCGGGGGCGGTGTGGTGGACGGTCGGATCGACCTTGGCCGATGCTGCGACGTACTTCTTCCCATGCTTCGCCATGATGGCTCCCTCGGGTCAGGCATCCGGAGATGCGGGTGGGACCTGCCGGTCGAGGTCGTACCGGTCAGGCGTGATCCGCGGCTGCGGATCGGGGTGGATCAGTGGATCTCGATACCCATCGAGCGGGCGGTGCCGGCGACCTGGAGACGTGCGGCCTCGAGATCGTTGGCGTTGAGATCGGGCATCTTGATCTGGGCGATCTCGGTGACCTGGGCGTCGGTGATGGAACCGGCGACCTGCTTCGACGGGTTCTGCGCTGCCTTCTCGAGACCAGCGGCCTGCTTGATCAGGACCGAGGTCGGCGGGGTCTTGAGGACGAACGAGAAGCTGCGATCCTCGAAGATGGTGATCTCGACGGGCACGATGGTGCCGCGCTGCGCCTCGGTGCGGGCGTTGTACTCCTTGCAGAAGTCCATGATGGCCACGCCATGCGGACCGAGCGCGGTACCGACCGGCGGGGCCGGGTTCGCCGCACCTGCGGGGATCTGGATCTTGACGACGGCCGAAACCTTCTTCTTGGCCATGGGGCGACTCGCTTCTTCTCGTGGGGCCTCAACTCTTGCTGGTGAGGTGACCCGAACACAACTCGGATGGGATGGTCCGGACGCCGCAGCGGCCGGGACGGTGATGTCAGAGCTTGGAGACCTGGGAGAACTCGAGCTCCACGGGGGTCTCGCGGCCGAAGATGTTGACGAGCACCTTGAGCTTGAGCTGGTCCTCGTTGATCTCGACGATCTCGCCGGAGAAATCGGCGAAGGGGCCTTCCTTGACCCGGACGGTCTCGCCCTGCTCGTACTCCAGACGGGGCTTGCCGCGCTTGGGCGTGGCGTCCTCGCCCTCCTCCTTGACCTGGAGGAACATCTCGACATCGCGGCGGGGCAGCGGCGAGGGCTTGGCGCCCTGTCCGATGAACCCGGTGACGCCGGGGGTGTTGCGGATCACGTACCAGGACTCGTCCTGCATCTCGCAACGCACGAGCAGGTAGCCGGGGAAGACCTTCTTCTGGACGACCTGCTTCTTGCCGTTCTTGAACTCGACGACATCCTCCATGGGGATGACGACCTCATGGATGCTGTCCTCCATGTTCATGGAGGAGATGCGGGCCTCGAGATTCTGCTTGACCTTCTTCTCGTAGCCCGACTGCGTGTGCACGACGAACCACTTGCCGGGTCGGTCATAGGCGCTCTGCACGCGGGGGCGGGCTTCCTCCTCGAGGAAGTCCTCGGCGTCGACCACGTCGAACCCGTCAGCGGTGCTGTCATCGCTGGTGATGTCGTCGGAGGTGATCTCGTCGGTGGTGATTGCGTCAGTCATGGCATCGGGGCCTTCGGCGTTCGGGGCGTCATCGTTCGAGATGGCTTCGGAGTCGTTCATCACAGAACCGATCAGGCGTTGAACAGCTTGAGGACGAGCTCGGAGAAGACCCAGTCGAGCCCGAAGATCAGCATGGTGAACACCACGAGGGTGACGACGGTGATGATCGAGTAGTTGATGGTCTCCGAACGCGTCGGCCAGGCCACCTTGCGGAGCTCGGAGCGGACCTCACGGGCGAACTCGGTGGGCCCGGTGCGCTTCTCGTTCTGCGGACGGTTCTGGGGGTTGCGCTTGGTGCGCAGCGGCTCGCCGTCGGGACCGAGTTCGCCCTGGCGCTGCAGCATTCGTTTCTGTTCTCGGTTCAACGCCATGGCTGGTATCCGGTACTCGAGGAAGGAAGGGGAACTTCGGGGTGCTGCGGAACTGAGCAGGGCAGAAGGGACTCGAACCCCCAACCGTCGGTTTTGGAGACCGAAGCTCTACCAATTGAGCTACTGCCCTAGAGCATCCCTGCGGTCCGGGAAGGGTACCAGTCGATCGATGATGACCGTCTGTCGACCCGATCCGGACCGTGGGACGCGGAACGGCTGGGCCGGAGCCCTGCCACCCTGAGGCCTGCTCAGCGGGTCTCCTTGTGCGCGGTGTGCACACGGTCCCACTTGCAGTACTTGGTGAGCTCGATGCGCTCACGGTCGTTCACCTTGTTCTTGGTGGTGATGTAGTTGCGGCGCTTGCAGACCTGGCATTCCAGGGTGACCTGCACTCGCTTCTCGTTTCTCGCCATGTCGGCTCCTGCTGATTGTCGGCCGAAGCCGGACGAAAGTGATTACTTGAGGATCTTGGTGACGCGGCCGGCGCCCACGGTACGACCACCCTCACGGATGGCGAACCGAAGGCCCTCTTCCATCGCGATCGGATGGATCAACTCGACGACCATCTCGGTGTTGTCACCCGGGATGCACATCTCAGTGCCCT
>CANFHM010000095.1 GCA_947446975.1 Microthrixaceae bacterium | reverse complement strand
TGCTCCGTCGGTATCGATCTCGACCTCGTGCCTTCAGCGGCCGATGCCCGGTTTGCTCTGAACCCCACCGCCCAACTCCTGATCGTTCTTCCATCGCGAGATCTCCATCCCGCGGCGCAGCAACTCGCGCAACAGTTGGCGCATCCGGCGCGGTTCGTCACCGTTGATGGCGATTGGCGTATCGCCGGCTCGGAGCAGTTCACGTGAGCATGCTCGACCGTCTCGACGACCTCGAGCGCGAGTACGCCGAGGTCGAGCGATCCATCGCCGACCCCGCCGTCATCGCCGATCAGAGCCGCTACGCCGATCTCAGCCGTCGCTATCGCGATCTCGGCGAACTGGTGCTGCGGCTGCGCGATCTCCGACAGGCCACCGCCGATCTCGCCATCGCTCGTGAGATGTACACCGAGGCCGACGCCGAGGACCGCGACATGCTCCGCGAGGAGATCGACGGCGCCGAGGCGGCCATCATCCGCCTCGACGAGGAGATCAAGGTCCTGCTGCTGCCCAAGGACCCCAACGACGATCGCAACGTCATCGTCGAGATCCGCGGTGCGGAGGGCGGGGAGGAGGCCAACCTCTTCGCCCGTGACCTCTTCGAGATGTACCGCTCCTACGCGTCCCGGCTCGGCTGGAGGTTCGAGGTCATGGAGGCCCAGGAGTCCGATCTCGGGGGCTTCGCCGACGTCACCTTCAGGGTCGCCGGCGATGGCGTCTGGAGCCGGATGAAGCATGAGGGTGGCGTGCACCGCGTGCAGCGCGTGCCGGTCACCGAGAGCCAGGGGCGCGTGCACACGTCATCGGCCGCGGTCGCGGTGCTGCCCGAAGCCGATGAGGTCGATGTGCAGCTCGACATGAACGACCTGCGGATCGACGTCTACCGCTCATCGGGGCCGGGTGGGCAGTCGGTCAACACCACCGACTCCGCCGTCCGCGTCACCCATCTGCCCACCGGGGTGGTGGTGTCGATGCAGGACGAGAAGAGCCAGATCCAGAACCGTGAGAAGGCACTGCGGGTGCTGCGGAGCCGTCTGCTCCAGGCCGAACAGGATCGTCAGGCCGCCGAGGCCTCCGGGGCCCGTCGGGCCCAGACCGGTGGTGGTGGTCGTTCCGAGAAGATCCGCACCTACAACTTCAAGGAGAACCGCCTCTCCGACCATCGCATCGGGCTCACGCTCTACAAGCTCGACAAGATCCTCGGTGGTGAGCTCGACGAGGTCGTCGATGCCCTGGTGGCTGATGAACGGGCCACGCAGCTGCGCGATCGCGAAGGCTGATCCCATGGCCGAGGCCGACGGCACCGTGTCATGGCGCCTCCTGCAAGGTGAGGCGGAGCGAGCACTGGCGGGTGTGAGTGAGAACCCCGCATCGGATGCACGACGGATCATCGAACGGGCGTCCGGGAACGAAGGCGCGCAGTACATCCTCGGTCTCGATGAGCTCGCCACGGAACGCGGAGTGCACTATTTCGACCTCATGCTCGAGCGCCGGGTGCATGGCGAGCCACTGCAGTACGTGGTCGGCAGTTGGGGATTCCGGCATCTTGATCTGCTGGTGGATGCACGGGTGTTGATCCCGCGCCCCGAGACCGAATCCGTCGTGGAGTTCGCGTTGTCCGAACTCGACGCGATGCGATCGAGTGCAGCGGGCCGCGCATTGCTGGCGGTGGATCTCGGCACCGGCTCGGGAGCCATCGGCCTTTCGCTCGCATTCGAACGCGAACGGGTCGAGGTATGGCTCACCGATGCATCCGACGCCGCACTGGACGTGGCCCGCGCCAACCTCGCCGGGCTTGGTCGGGCTGGCACCCGGGTCACCATCGCGGCGGCAGGGGAGTGGTTCGGGGCACTGCCCCTCGACCTGCGGGGTTCCATCGATCTCATCGTCTCCAACCCCCCGTATGTGGCCGACGGAGATGAATTGCCAGCAGTGGTGCGCGACTGGGAACCAGCCTCAGCATTATTTGCTGGTGCCGATGGGCTCGATGATCTCCGGGTGATCGTGGCCGAGGCACCGGAATGGTTGTCGCCCGCGGGGTCACTCGTCGTCGAACTGGCTCCGACCCAGGCCCGGGAATTTGCTGCACTTGCTCGTCATGCGGGCTTTGATGGTGTGGAGATCAGGCAGGATCTCGCCGGGCGTGATCGAACAGTCGTCTGCCGACGGGGGCATTGAGCATGCAATCAGATTTCCGCTACGACCCAACCTCGCCGAACTTTCAGCGAACGCTCTTCGACGACTACCGAATGATGCGCAACGAGGCGCCGGTGTACCTCGATCCCGAAACCGGGGTCTATGCGCTCAGCCGGTTCGAGGACGTGTGGACCGCGGTCCATGATCACGAAACCTTCAGCAGCCATGTGGCCGAGGCCAACGGCCTGCTGCCACAGATGATCTATTTCGACCCACCGGAACACACCGCGAGTCGGGCGTTGGTGTCGCGGGCATTCACCCCTCGCCGGGTTGCCGAGGTCGAACCCACCGTTCGTCGGATGGCTGAGCAGTTATGCGATGAGATCTCATCGGGCGATCACTGCGAAGCCCAGCATGCCTACGCGGCGGTGCTTCCCAGTCTCGTCATCGCCCAACTCATCGGTGTTCCTGAGTCACTCGTGCCGGAGTTCCGCAAGCAGACGGAATCGTTCCTCGAGATCACCTCGTCGGAGTCGTTCGCCGCCGCTGCCGGTGCGATCTACATGATGTTCGACGAGATACTGAAGGCCCGTCGGGCACAACCGACCGGCGACATGATGTCGGCACTGCTCGACGCCGAACTCGACGGTCGCCGCCTGGAGGACGCCGAACTGCTCGGGTTCTGCATGCTGCTGATCCTCGCCGGAAATGACACCACGTCGAGCCTGATCGGCAATGGGCTCGTGCTACTCGCCGCGGATCCGGCCCAACGAGCCGAGCTTGTTGCCGACGAATCGTTGTGGCCCGGAGCGATCGAGGAACTGCTGCGCTGCGACTCTCCGGTGCAGGTGCTTCCTCGTCAGACCACCCGTGAGGTCACCATTCACGGAGTCACCATCCCAGCCGATTCGCGCGTGATGCTCCTGTGGGGATCCGCGAATCATGATGATCGCGAGTTCATTGATCCGGA
>CANFHM010000094.1 GCA_947446975.1 Microthrixaceae bacterium | reverse complement strand
TTCTCGTTCGATCTCGAGGCCGATCCCTTCGACTTCTACCGGGTGCTGCGTCAGGTCAATCCCAGCCCGTACATGTATTTCGTGCGCACTGACTCGGTGAGCCTCGCCGGATCCTCCCCCGAGCCCATGGTCAAGCTGGTCGACGGTCGCGTCATCTCGCGACCCATCGCCGGCACCCGTCGTCGTGGTCGCACCGAGGAGGAGGATCGTCGGCTCGGCGCCGAGCTGCGCGAGCATCCCAAGGAGATCGCCGAGCACGTCATGCTCATCGATCTGGCCCGCAACGACGTCGGCCGCGTGGTCGAGTTCGGCACCGAGAAGCTCGACGAGACCATGGTGCTAGAGCGGTACAGCCACGTGATGCACCTCACCTCGCAGGTCTCGGGCGATCTCGCCGCCGGGTGCACCCCGATCGACGTGCTGCGGGCCACGCTGCCGGCCGGCACGGTGTCGGGCGCCCCCAAGGTCCGGGCCATGGAGATCATCGATGCACTCGAACCGGTCAAGCGCGGGCCCTATGCCGGTGTCGTCGGGTATCTCGACTTCTCGGGCACCATCGACACCGCCATCGCCATCCGCACACTGGTCGTGGGCCCCGATGGTGTCGCCCATGTGCAGGCGGGCGCCGGCATCGTCGTCGACAGCGTCCCCGAACATGAGGACCTCGAATGCCACAACAAGGCCCGTGCCCTGCTCAGTGCGGTGCCGGGTGCGCGCCGGATGACGGCGCAGCGGCAGGGCCGATGAACCCCGACGACCTCGAACGCAACCGCTCGGGCTACGAGTCGCTCTGCGGCGGCGGGGGAGCGGTGGTCGTGCCCCGCGAGGTGGTCACCGTCGAGGGTCCCGATGCCGCCCGCTATCTGCAGGGCCAGCTGAGCCAGGACATCGAGCGCATGGACACCCCCAGTTCGTGGTCGTTCATCCTCCAGCCCACCGGGAGACTCGATGCGCTGCTCAGGGTGCATCGGGTCTCGGAGGAATCGTTCGTGCTCGAGGTCGAAGCGGGCGCCGGCGGGGCCCTCGCCACAAGAGTCCGACGTTTCCTGATCCGCACGAAGGCCACGATCTCCGATCCGCAGACCCGCTGGTTGGTGGCGCAGCGATGGGGCTCGTCGGGTCCGGTGTCGGATGATGTCGCCGGTGGTGAGGTCCCGCCGGGAGCGCTCGTGGGCGCACCTCTCGGACCCGGTGTCCACGGCGCCGACCTCATCGTCGACTCGGAGAGCGAGGCCCGGGTGCTCGCCGCCGGACGCACCGAGGTCCCGGTGGCTGCGCTCGAGCGCCATCGCATCGCGCATGCCGTGCCGACGATGGGTGCTGAACTCACCGCCGAGACCATCCCCGGTGAGGCCGGGTCCTGGGCCATCGAGGCCTGCGTCAGCTTCACCAAGGGCTGCTACACGGGTCAGGAACTGGTGGCCCGCATCGACAGTCGCGGTGGCAATGTGCCCCGTCCGATCCGCATGCTGGTGGTCACCGAAGGGTGCGCCATCGGCGAGGCCCCGGGGGTCGGCGATGAGATCCGTGTCGATGGCGCCGCCGTCGGCACGGTCACGAGTTCCTGTCCCGCACTCGGGGCCCAGCAGCCCGCCCTCGCCCTCGCCCCGCTCGCCCGATCGGTCGAGATGGGTGCCGTCGTGGAGATCACCGACGGAATGGTGGTCCGGCACGCCGTCGTCACCGCACCTCCTGCCGGGGTCTGAACCATGGCCGCGTCCGACGCCGTCGACCACTACGCCGTCCTCGGCGTGGCGACCTCGGCGCCGGCCGCCGAGATCCGGCGCGCCTACCTGCGACTGGCCCGCGAACATCACCCGGATTTCCATGAGGCCGGAGATGACGCCGCCCGGAGCGCGAACGAGCGCGAGATGCAGCGGATCAACCAGGCCTGGACCGTCCTCGGTGATCCGGCGCGCCGGAGTGCCTACGACCTGCGCCGTCGGGCCCCGCAGCCCGATGCCGATGGTCGGCCGCGTCCGGAACCAGCCCGCTACGACTTCGTGCCCTACGACGACGAGGACATCGACATCGACTACGCCTCGCTGATCGATGATGCGGTCGAGGGCACCGGCGTGCCGCGCTGGACGCAGCTGGTGCCGGTGGCGCTCGTGCTCGGCGGGATCGCCATCCTCGTGCTCGGGGTCATGATCAATCTCTCGCCGCTGCTCTCCCTCGGCGTGGTGATGGCGGTGCTGGGCGTTCTCGGTTTCCTCGCGTCCCCGGCGATCGCCATCTCTCGGAGTCGCAGCGCCGAATCCCGGCGTTGATGCAGTCGTCGGTCGCCTAAGGTCGCGGTCCATGACCCAGACATCGCTCTTCGTGAAGATGGTGTTCCAGGACGGCAAGCGCGATGAAGGCGTTGCCGCTCTCGAGACCATGCTGCCCACCGTCGAATCCGAGGAGGGCACGCTCGTGTACTCCTTCCATCTCGACGCCGCTGACGCCAACACCGTGTGGATCTTCGAGCTCTACGCCGATGGTGATGCCCTCGGCATCCACGGTGGCAGCGAGGCGATGGGCGCCCTGTTCGGCACCCTCTCCCCGCTCATGGCCGAGCCGCCGATGATGGTGATGGCGAACCCCACGCCCAAGAGCAAGGGCCTCCCGGCCTGAGCACCTACCTGGATCGGATCCTCGTCGCCCATCGCGACGCGGCCGCCGCCGACGATCGCCCGCTCGACGAACTGATCGAGCGGGCGATGTCCGTCGCCCCCACCCGGGGGTTCCGTCGGTCCCTGCTCGACGCCGCCGCCGGCGGTGATGTCGCCGTGATCTCCGAGATAAAGCGCCGTTCACCCTCCAAGGGAGACCTCGCCGCTGATCTCGATCCCGCCGTGCTGGCAGGTCAGTACGAGGCGGGCGGTGCGGCCTGTCTCTCGGTGCTCACCGATGTCGAGTTCTTCGGCGGTTCGGTCGCCGATCTGCAGACCGCCCGGGCTGCCTGTGGGCTCCCCGTCCTGCGCAAGGACTTCACCGTGTCGTCCCATGATGTGTGCGATGCACGCATCATGGGGGCCGACTGCGTGCTGCTCATCGCCGCCGCGCTCGATCAGAGCGAACTTGTGTCGTTCCTGGACCTCGCTCGCCGCATCGGCATCGACGCACTGGTCGAGATCCATGACGAACCCGAGCTGCAGCGAGCCATCGATGCGGGTGCCGATCTCATCGGCGTGAATCAGCGCGACCTCGTCACCTTCACCGTGGACACCGCCCGGGCCGTGCGCATGGC
>CANFHM010000093.1 GCA_947446975.1 Microthrixaceae bacterium | reverse complement strand
TGCGCGAAGGAGTACTCGACGTCCTCCTCGAAGAACCGACCCCATGCGGCGAAGTTCATCGAGAATCGATCGAGACCCATCGAGTCGAGCTGCATCATCGTGCGGGTGAGGAGGAACTCGGTCATCCCGTTCGGCGTGTCGGGATCGCGGCGCATGACGTCGAGGGTGTATCCGGGGTCGGGACCATAGATCGGCACCACTCGGAGGAACCCGCCGGGATGATCGTGCTCGTCGAGCGCGATGCACAGCATGAACTCCGGGTTCGTCCCTTCGATGTCCTGGCTCAGGGTCATGGTGAACCCCCGTTCGGGCGCCTTGCCGCGCCATCTCGTGGAGATCTCGTTGAGCTGCCTGATCAGGTCCGGACCCGCCTCGGTCTCGGCCATCCACGCGAATCGATAGGTCCGGGCCACTCGACCGGAGGACTGCCGGATGCTCTTCCAGCGGCGTCCGTCCAGGGAGAAGTTGCTGCAGCGCACGATCGCCTCATCACCGAGGTACACCGTGTGCAGGCCACGATCGAGATAGAGCTGGCGATCGCTCTCGCGCACGGCGAGGAAGGCCACAGCCCACGCTCGCTCGGCGCACATGTGGAGGAACTCATCGATTGCGAGGATGCAGGAGGCCGGGTCGCCGATGGGATCCCCCGAGACGAGCGCGTGCCGACCGAGATAGGTGTACGCGATGAACGCCCGACCATCGGAGGAGAAGAAGAAGAGCTTGTCGTCGCGTAGGGCGAAGTGGTCGAGGGTGTCGTGTCCGTGCCGACGCAGGATCTCGGTGGCCTCATGCCACGACTCCCTGCCCTCCTCCGGGCGGGCGATGATCGGACGGAAGATCAGCACGACGGCCCACGCGAGCCCGACGATCCCGAACACGAGCAACGACGTCGGGAAGAACCATTCGAAGAACGGTCGCGAGAACTCATAGGGCCCATCGACGCCCACCACACCCAGCAGGATCGTGCGGAGCGCACCACCGAACGTGAGCTCAGGTGAGAGGTTGTTCCGCTCGAGGAAGAGCGCGGCGAACCCGTAGACGAAGAGGCCGAACAGGTACCACGGGAGGAATCGGATGAACTCGAACAGGGTCGGCGGATCGCCCGGCGCGGTGAACTGCTCGCGGCTGAGCGCCAGCAGCACGACCATGAGCACCGAGTAGATCGCGGCGTACCCGTGGTGCACGCGCAGCACGTTGACGATCGTGCTGGCGCCGAACAGCACCACGGCGACCACCCATGCGAGCCGACGGCGGCGCACCAGCTGTCCGGCGAGATAGAGCAGCGCGAAACCCACGGCGAGGGCGATGACATTGCTGGCGACCTCGACGCCGAACGGCGTGAAGACGTTGGTGACCCGCTCGAACCGACGTCGGACGATCGGGAGGGTGGAGACGACGAGCAGGAGCCCGCCGAGCGCGGTGAGCAGACCGAGGAGCCTCGCCCGTCTGCGCTTGCGACGCCTCACACCCGGTCCTGCGGAACTGCTGGGACCGTCAGCCGACGCATGGATCAGTCGCCGCCGGACGGGAAATCAGCATCGGACAGACCGGCCTCCGGACGCAGGGTCGGGAACAGGATGACCTCCCTGATGCTCTCGACACCGGCAAGCAGCATCACCAACCGGTCGATACCGATGCCGAGACCTCCGGCGGGGGGCATCCCGTACTCGAGCGCCCGCACGTAGTCGAGGTCGACATCGCCGGCCTCGGGATCGCCGGCCGCCTTCGCCGCAGCCTCCTCGCGGAACCGGGCGAGCTGCTCGACCGGATCGTTGAGCTCGCTGTAGGCGTTGGCGAGTTCACGGCCGTCGACGATGACCTCGAAGCGTTCGACCAGAGATGGGTCTTCGCGATGGGGCTTGGCCAGCGGCGAGGTCTCGCGGGGATGGTCGAGCACGATGGTGGGCTGGATGACGGTGTGTTCGACGAGCTCGTCGTAGACCTCGTGGGTGCACCGTCCGGCACCCCAGGTGGGCTTGTAGCTGAGTCCGAGCCGATCGAGGATCGCACGGGCGTCGGCGACGGGCATCGATGGGTGCATCTCGACCCCGACCACCTCGCCGATCAGGTCGACCATCGAGACCCGGCGCCATGAGGGGGTGAGATCGATGTCGACACCCCGGACCGGCACGATGGTGGAGCCGGTGGCCGCCATGGCGGCTGCGGCCACGAGCTGCTCGGTGAGCTCCATCATCTCGGTGTAGTCGCCGAAGGCCTGATACGCCTCGAGCATCGTGAACTCGGGGTTGTGGCGGGTGTCGATCCCCTCGTTGCGGAACACACGCCCGATCTCGAACACCCGCTCGAGCCCACCCACCAGCAATCGCTTCAGTGGGAGCTCGAGGGCGATGCGCAGGTACGTGTCCATGTTGAGCGCGTTGTAGTGGGTGACGAACGGACGCGCCGTGGCCCCACCCTGCTGGAGATGGAGGAAGGGGGTCTCGACCTCGAGGAATCTCCGCCGGGCGAGCTCGTTGCGGATCGCCTGGACCGCGGCGAAGCGGACCTCGAACACACGACGGGCGTCGGCGTTGACGGTGAGGTCCACATAGCGCTGCCGATACCGGGCATCGACATCGGACAGACCCTTCCACTTGTCGGGCAGCGGTCGGAGCGCCTTGCTCAGCAGTTCGAAGCTGGACACCTTGACCGACAGCTCGCCCTTCTTGGTGACCATGACCGTGCCGTTCACGCCGATCCAGTCACCGCGGTCGAGGTCGTTGAACTCGGCCAGCTGCTCCTTGCCGATCACGCCGGCTGAGACGAACAGCTGGACCTCGCCGCTGCGGTCGCGCAGCTGTCCGAAGGTGAGCCGACCCTGATCGCGCTTCAGCATCAGTCGGCCGGCGAGGCTGACGTCGACCTCACGCTCCTCGCCTGCCTCGAGACCACCGAACTCGGCACGCAGATCATCGATGTTGCGGTCCCGGTCGAACCGATAGGGGTACGGCTCACCGCCGGCCTCACGCAGCGCCGCCAGTTTGGAGAGTCGGAGCGCCCTGATCGACGCACGTTCCTCGTCGGTCTGCTCGACGAGTTCGGGGTCGATGTCGGAACCTTCCTCCCGGAGAGCTTCAGGCCGCGCGTCTGGGGTCGGATCGAGTGCGTCCATCGTGGGTGCTCCGGGTCTGGGGACAGTGCAGGAAGTCTTGTGCACCTGCGGGGTGCCTCTGTGGCACCCCGCTCGGTTTGGTCGGGCTGGCGGGATTCGAACCCACGACCTTCGGTCCCCCAGACCGACGCGCTAACCAAGCTGCGCCACAGCCCGTGGAGT
>CANFHM010000092.1 GCA_947446975.1 Microthrixaceae bacterium | reverse complement strand
GCATCGCCCTCGGCGTCGCAGACCGCGTAGAGGTAGGCCTGCATGATCATGAGCGCCGTGCCATCGCCCACCGGCCCGATGCCGGGGATGATGACGTTCGCCTGCTCTCGGAGTTCCCCGAGGGTGTCGGCCCAGAGCTCGGGTCGGCCATCCCATGCGTTCGGCGTGGTGCCGAGGACCGCGAACGCACCGGTGAACATGGCGCCGGCCGAGGGCACGAGCACCACCAGGTTCTCCTCCTGCTGTCCCGACACCGGCACGGCGCAGACGAGTGGGGTGAGCCATGCGGCGGCGTCGACGACATGGGACACCGGTCGGGTGGTGAACGATTCGTCGTAGTCGTGGGCGTAGCCGGGCACGAGACGGCGGTAGCCCTCCACCGGCACCGGTTGCTCGAGGAGCGCGTTCGTCTGCGCCCGTCCGTAGCGGGCGGCCATCCAGAACACCGCTGATCCGCCCACGCTCTCGACATGGCTCGAGGTGTAGACGACCCTCCGCACGGGGACGCCGAAACGCTTCAGCTGCTCGTTGAGGGCCCGGGCGGCCGATGGCGCCGGCGTGGTGTCGACGAGCGTGATGCCATCGGACTCCACGATGACGCCCACGTTGGGTCCGGGACGCCCGGAGCCGTCGGTGCCGATCCAGACCCAGACCCCCGGGGCGATCGGCTCGAGCCGACCTGCATCGGAGGCGATGGGACCGACATCGGCGGTGGGCGGCATCGGTCCGAGGTCCATGCCCCGATTCTGTCATCGTCAGCGGTGGGTCGGGGCTAGCCTCGTTGCGTGGCGAACCACAAGAAGACCCAGAAACCGCGCAAGCCCCAGAAGCATCTCCCCAAGGTGGGCACGCCGGCCGACAACGCCTATCGACTCAAGCGCAGCCGAGAGGATCTGCTCGACTTCGGGCTCATCAAGATCCCCAAGGGCGCCGCTCGTCCGATCATCGCCGGCATCGCCATCGTGGTCGTGCTGCTGGTGGTGCTGGCGTTCATCGCCCTCACCTGATCACGGCGGTTCCGATCAGAGGGTGCCGATGATGCCGCCGTCGACGGGCAGCACGGTGCCGGTGACATAGGAGCCGGCCTTCGAGCACAGGAAGATCGCGGCACCGGCCATATCTGATGGCTCGCCGATGCGGCGCAGCGGCACCTGGGCCTTGATGGCCTCGCCGAACGCGTCGAGGGTGGCGGCCATCATCTTGGACTCGAAGGGCCCCGGAGCGATGGCGTTGACCGTGATGTGATCGGGGGCGAACCTGGACGCGAGCACGCGTGTCATGTGGTGCACCGCGGCCTTCGAGGCCGAGTAGGAGTAGGTCTCGAGCGACGGCACATGCAGGCCATCGACCGAGCCGATGTTGATGATCCGGGCGGGGCACTCGTGGGTGCCGGCGGCGGCCAGCGCCGGATGGAGGAACCGGGCGAGGTGGAACACGCCCTTCACGTTGAGATCGAGCACGCGATCCCATGCGGCGTCGTCGAACTCGGCGAGCGGTGTGCCCCATGTGGCGCCGGCGTTGTTGATGAGGATGTCGAGACGGCCGTTCTCGCGGGCGATGACCTCATCGGCCAGTCGACGACATTCGGCCTCGGTGGAGAGATCGGCCGGCAGTGAGATGCACTCGCCGATGGCGCTCAGCTCCGCCGCCACCGCATCGCACACCTCTGCCTTGCGTGACGACACATAGACCTTGGCGCCCGCCTCCACGAAGCCCCGGGCGATCATGAGCCCGATGCCGCGGGACCCGCCGGTGACGAGTGCGACCCTGCCGGAGATGTCGAAGAGATCGTTCATGGTGTCTGCATGTCCTCGATGAGTAGGTGCTGGGAGAGATCCCCATAGAGCGTGGGGCGCATACGGCGTTCGGTGAAACGCCAGGTGCCGTCGACGAGGGTGAAGGTGTCGGTGTACTGGCCGGCGATGATCGGCTGCAGGGCAACCTGCTCGGTCTGCTGGAACACGGTGAACCGCGACCGGCACACCGCAGTGCCACCATCTCCCGACAGCTCGATGCGCGGGTTGGTCGTGACATGGTGCGTGCGGGGCGTGCCGTCGTCGTACTTGCGGGTGGTGGCGGTGTAGAGCGCAGTGACCGCAGCGGCGCCGGTGGCGATGGGCGTGCCATCCTCGAGCGCGATCGAGGCGTGCTCGAACAGGGCACCGATGGCCTCGTAGTCGCCGCCATCGATGGCATCGGCGTAGCTGTACAGCAGGTTCTCGATGGCATCACGCGCGTCTGACATGGACGGAACGCTAGTGCTGGTGCTCAGCGGCCGGAGAGGGAATCGATGATGTCGCCGTAGAGCAGGCGCTTGTGCTCGGCGATGACCTCACGCGACTTCGGGGCGATGGCGGCGGCCCAGCCCACGGCGGCGGGGAGCACCGCGTCGGCCTCGGCGATCTCGGCCACGATGCCTGCGGCGAGCGCCTCGGCGGCGGTGAACCGATGCGCGGTCATCAGCGCATGGTGGATGGCGGTGCGGGGGAGTCGGGCCTGTAGCAGTGCCGCCATCTTGTCGGAGACGGGGAGACCGAGATCGAGTTCGGGCATGCACCAGTAGCCGCGATCGGATCGCATGACGATCCGGTCGTGGGCGCTGGAGAGCAGTGCACCGGCGCCGAAGCAGTGACCGTTGACGGCGGCGACGGTGATGCAGTCGAGTCCGAGGATGCGTCCCCACACCCGGTTGAGCTCGCGCAGCATGCGGCCTGCATCGGGCTGGTTGGCCATCAGCCAGTCCAGGTTCAGGCCGTTCGAATAGAACTTGTCGGTGCCGGTGGTGACCAGTGCGAGGGGGCCCTCATGGGCCTCGACCTCGTCGAGCAGCGCATGCCACCGCATCGTCTCGTCGAGGTCGAACCGGTTCTCTCCCTGCGCCATCGTGATGATGGCGACATCGCCCTGCCAGGTCAGATCAGTCATGCGGGCCAGCTTTGCACGCGGGCGGGAAACAGATGGGCCCTCCGGTCTAGCCTTCCGCTGTGGCTGACTACCGACCCCCGCTCCGTGACATCCGTTTCGTGCTCGAACACCTCACCGATCTCGGTGCCCTGTGCGAGCTGCCGGAGTATTCGGGTCTCGATCCCGACACGATCATGGGCGTCCTGGAGGAGAACGCCAAGTTCGTGGCCGAGGTGATCGCACCCCTGAACCGGGTCGGCGATCTCGAGGGCTCCCAGCACGATCCCGCCACCAGCACCGTGCGCACGCCCACCGGTTTCATCGATGGCTACAAGCGCTACGTCGACGCCGGTTGGCCCGGTGTGCCGTTCCCGGAGATCTACGACGGCGGCGGCTTCCCGTGGCTGGTCGGCATCACCATGCAGGAGTTCATCTCCTCGGCGAACATGGCCTTCTCGATGGCCCCGCTGCTCACCCAGGGTGCGATCGATCTGCTGATGCATCACGGCAGCGAGGAGCAGAAGGAGCGCTATCTCAAGCGCATGGTCACCGGTGAATGGACCGGAACGATGAACCTCACCGAGCCGCAGGCCGGGTCCGATGTCGGTGCGGTGCGCACCAGGGCGGT
>CANFHM010000091.1 GCA_947446975.1 Microthrixaceae bacterium | reverse complement strand
TTCGAGATGGTGCAGGACACCTTCCGTCGTTTCGCCGAGGAGAAGATCGCCCCGGTCGCCGAGCACATCCATCGCGAGAACCTCGACATCCCCGAGGACATCATCTCCGGGCTCGCCGAGCTGGGCGGCTTCGGTCTCTCGGTGCCCGTGCAGTACGAGGGCTACTCCGAGGGCGGCGAGAGCGAGTACATGGGCATGGTCGTGGCCACCGAGGAGCTCGCCAAGGTCTCGCTCGGCGCCGGCGGTTCGCTCATCACCCGCCCCGAGATCCTCACCCGCGCCCTGCTGGCCGGTGGCACCGAGGAGCAGCGCAACGAGTGGCTGCCCAAGCTGGCCTCAGCCGAGGTCATGGCCGCCGTCGCCGTCACCGAACCCGACTACGGCTCCGATGTGGCCGGCGTGAAGGCCACCGCCACCCCCACCGAGGGCGGCTGGCTCATCAACGGTGTCAAGACCTGGTGCACGTTCGGCGCCCGCGCTGATGCGCTCATGCTGCTGGCCCGCACCAGCACCGACAAGAGCCTCACCCACAAGGCACTCACCATGTTCGTCGTGCCCAAGCCCCGCGGCGAGGGTCACGGGTTCGCCTTCACCCAGGACGCCGGCGCCGATGGTGGCGCTCCCGGCGGCGGGAGGATGGAGGGTCGGGCCATCGACACCATCGGGTACCGCGGCATGCACTCCTACGAGATCGCCTTCGACAACTGGTTCGTGGCCGAGGCCAACCAGGTCGGCGGCGAGGCCGGTCTGGGCAAGGGCTTCTACTACCAGATGGCCGGCTTCGAGAACGGCCGTCTGCAGACCGCGGCCCGTGCCGTCGGTGTCATGCAGGCCGCCTACGAGGACGCCCATCAGTACGCCCTCGACCGTGTCGTGTTCGGTCAGCCCATCGCCGAGTACCAGCTCACCCGGGCCAAGCTCGGCCGGATGGTCATCCTCACCCAGGCCGCCCGTCAGTTCGGCTACGAGGTGGCCAAGCTCATGGCCAAGGGCGGCGGTCAGCTCGAGGCCTCGATGGTGAAGGCCTATGTGTGCAAGGCGGCCGAATGGGTGGCCCGCGAGGCCATGCAGATCCACGGCGGCTTCGGCTACGCCGAGGAGTACAAGGTCAGCCGCTACTTCGTCGACGCCCGTGTGCTGTCGATCTTCGAGGGCGCGGACGAGACCCTGTGCCTCAAGGTCATCGCCCGCCGCATGCTCGACGCCGTCAAGTAGTCAAGCCGCCCGGCCCCTGCGCCTAGGGTTCGTCGTCCGCGCCGGCAGCGCCGGCTCCTTCTCGTTGTCCGTCCAGTCCTGAACATCGCAGCTCGTTCCCTTCCACCGGAGACACCAATGACCATCGCCATCACCGAGGACCACCGCACACTCGCCGACGTGACCCGGGACTTCCTCGAGCGTCATGACGCCAAGGGTTCGGCCCGCGCCCTGCTCGAGGCCGACACCGAGACCATGCCGAGCCGCTGGGACGATCTCGTCGAGCTGGGCTGGCTCGGTCTGCATGTGGCCGAGGAGCACGGCGGTTCCGGGTTCGGCATGCCCGAGCTCGTGGTCGTCGTCGAGCAGTTCGGCGCCGGTCTGGCCACCGGCCCGTTCGTGCCCACCGTGATCGCCAGCGCCGCCATCGGTGCGGCCGCTCCCGCCGATGTGGCTGCCCGACTGCTGCCCGGTCTCACCGATGGTTCGGTCGTGGCCGGTGTCGGCATCGACGGCGAGGTCACCGTGTCGGGTTCGGCCGTGTCGGGCACGGTGCACACCGTGCTCGGTGGTTGCCTCGGCCAGCTGCTCGTGGTGCGGGCCGGTGCGGATCTCGCCATCGTCGAGCGTTCGGCCCTCGGTGTCACCGTGACCGAGCGCCGCAACCTCGATCCCACCCGTCGCAGCGCCGAGGTCACCTTCGCCGACGCCCCGGCCATCGTGATCGCCGGCGCCGGGCAGACCCTGCTCGATCTCACCCGTCTGCTGCTGGCCGCCGAGGCCACCGGTGTGGCCCGCGCCACCACCACCATGGCCGCCGACTACGCCCGGGTGCGTGAGCAGTTCGGTCGTGTGATCGCCACCTTCCAGGCCGTGAAGCATCACTGCGCCAACATGCTCGTCGAGACCGAGATCGCCACCGGCGCCGTGTGGGACGCCGCCCGGGCTGCACTCATCGGCGGCGACCAGTTCTCCTATGCCGCATCCATCGCCGCGGCCACCGCCGCCACCGCCGCTGATTTCTGCGCCCAGACCAACATCCAGGTGCACGGCGGCATCGGCTTCACCTGGGAGCACGATGCGCATCTCTACCTGCGTCGTGCGCTCTCCATCGAGGCCATCCTCGACCCGACCACGGCGTCGGTCGACATCGCCACGCATCTGCGCAACGGCGTGAAGCTGAGCCGGTCGGTGGAGCTGCCGCCCGAGGCCGAGTCCTACCGCGCCGAGGCCCGTGCCGCCATCGAGTCGGTGAAGCACCTCGAGGGTGTCGAGCAGGTTCGTGCCCTGGTGGCCAACGGCTATGCCGTGCCGCACTGGCCGGCCCCGTGGGGTCGTTCGGCCAGCGCCGTCGAGCAGCTCGTCATCGAGGAGGAGTTCAACGCCGCCGGCGTGAAGCGCCCCGGCTATGCCATCACCGGCTGGGTCATCCTCACGCTCACCCAGTACTCCAACGAGGATCAGGTGGCACGGTGGATCAAGCCGGCCCTCGATCAGGAACTCATCTGGTGCCAGCTGTTCAGCGAGCCCGATGCGGGCTCGGATGCCGCCGGCGTGAAGACCAAAGCCACGCGCGTCGATGGTGGCTGGCTCGTCAACGGCCAGAAGGTGTGGACCACCGGTGCGCATCTTGCCGCGTTCGGTCTCATCACTGTTCGCACCAACCCCGAGGCCGCCAAGCACGCCGGCATCACCACGATGGTGGTCGACATGCACGCCCCGGGCGTGGAGATCCGTCCGCTGCGCATGGTCAACGGTGGCGCCGAGTTCAACGAGGTGTTCTTCAACGACGTGTTCGTGCCCGACGATGATGTGGTCGGCCCCGTGGACGCCGGCTGGACGGTGGCCCGTGGCACGCTCGGCAACGAGAGCGTGAGCATCGGTGCCGGCGACGGCGCCATGATGGTGCCGGCCGCGGCGTTCCTGCCCCCGTTCGACGCCAACCCCGGTCGACTCTCGGGTGGTCTCGGGCGCATCGGTCGGGCCGCCGCCCGCACCCAGGCCGTGGACACCCTCAATGTTCGCAGCGCCCAGCGCGCTGTGGCCGGTGGTGAGCCCGGGCCGGAAGGCGCGGTGACCAAGCTGCTCATCAGCGAGAACGCCGAGGAGGCCGCCGCCATCCTCATGGAGCTGGCCGGTCCGGAGGGCGCGTACCTCGACGGTGCCGGTTCGTTCGCCACCACGATGGCGCTGATGCACCGGGCCATGGCCATCGCCGGTGGCACCTCGGAGATCAAGCGCAACCAGATCGGCGAGCGCATCCTCGGTCTCCCCCGCGACCCGCTGATCAACTAGTCCTCGGCCTGTTCGGCGCTCTCGGCGATCAGGCGGAGGGCTTCGGGGCCGGGGATGGAGAATCCGCCGTGGGTCTCGAGTCGTTC
>CANFHM010000090.1 GCA_947446975.1 Microthrixaceae bacterium | reverse complement strand
GCAGGGCCTGGCGGTGGATCCGGAGGGCAACCTGTTCATCGCCTCGGGCAGCAACGTGGTCCTGAAGATCGACACCGCCGGTGCGTTGTCGATCGTCGCCGGCACAGGAACCTATGGAGACCCGACGCCCGGTCCGGCCACCAGCTCTGAACTGGACGGCCCGAACGATGTGGCGGTGGATTCGGCGGGCAACCTGTTCATCGCCGACACCGGCAACAACGTGATCGAGAAGGTGACGCCGGAGGGGACGCTGTCGATCGTCGCCGGCACCGGAACCGGTGGTGCTCCGACGCCCGGTCCGGCCACCAGCTCTGAACTCTCCTCTCCCTACGGCGTGGCGGTGGACAGTTCGGGCAACCTGTTCATCGCCGACATGGGCAACAGTGTCGTGGAGAAAGTGACCCTTGCGGCTCCGCTCCCACATGCCATCACCGACACCATCGACATCCAACGCATGCCGCAAGGTCTGGCGGTCAGCCCGGACGGGACGCGCCTCTACGCGACCGTCGTTTACCCCGACGGTGGTGAACTTCGGGTGATCAACACGGCAACAAGCACAGTGCTCAGGTCCATCGCCGTGGGGCACTTCCCTATCGGTGTGGTGGTCAGCCCCAACGGTTCTCGGGTCTATGTGGCCAACACCGACGACGGCACCGTGAGTGTCATCAACACCAGCACGAACCGGGTCATCAAGACCATCAGTGTCGGGACCAGTCCTCGAAACATTGCGATGAACGCGAGCGGTACACGGCTCTATGTGGCCAACAGTGGTAGCGGCAACATCAGCGTGATCAACACCGCCACCAATGCCGTGACCTCGACGATCACCGGCTTCGACGGTGTCAGCAGTGTGACGCTGAGCCCCGACGGAACACGCATCTACGCCACCAACGGCAAGTACCACGGAGGAAGCCTGTATATCGTGTCCACCGCGACCGGAACCATCACCGACACGATCTCCGTCGGCGCCGTGCCCTCTGGTCTCGCTGTGACCCCAGATGGCGGACGCATCTACGTGACCCATCAGGACGGCAACTGGCTCACTGTGGTGAACACGGTGACGAAGTCCGTCACCAAGAACATCACCGTTGGGTGGAACGCCACGAGTGTCGCGGTCAGCGCGGATGGCAACCGGGTCTACGTGCCAAATGCCGATGACTGGAACATGAGTGTTATCGACACCGCCGATGACACGGTGATCGAGACCGTGGCCACTGGACCCGACGCCACCAAGCTTGCAGTGAGCCCCGACGGCAGGCGCATCTACGTGGGCAATCCGCAGACGTCCTCGGTGCTCGTGTTCTCCGAACTCGCTCCGAGCGCACCGACCGCCCTGGTTGCCACCGCCGGTGACGGATCGGCATCCATCGCGTTCACGCCCGGCGACACCGGTGGGGCGTCGATCACGAAGTACCAGTTCTCCACCGACAGCGGCGCCACCTGGGCCGATGCCGAGCCCGGCACCACCTCGCCGGTCACGGTCCGGGGTCTCACCAACCGCACCATCTCCACGGTGAAGCTCCGAGCGGCGTATGTCTCCGGAACCGGCGGAGCCTCCGCAGCCGTGTCGGTGACTCCCGCGCCCACGGGGCCCACCCAGCAGTGTTCGGTGAACAACTGGATCGGCCAGTTCCAACGCAACGTCTGCTGGAACGCGTCGACTCCCGCACAGGGCAGCGTCACCGGCTATCGGGCGGTGCTGTTCGTGGCGGGGACCTCGACGAAGGTGCGGCAGTGCGGGGCGTCGGCCGTCGAACGCTCCTGTGTGATGCACACCCTCGGTCTCACGCGCGGCACCGGCTACGACCTGCGGATCCGGGCACGGATCCAGGGGCCGGGCCGAGCGATCTGGAGCCTCCTCGGCCCGACAGGCAGCTTCTTCAACAGATAGAGGGCGCCGCCACCGGCGCGATCGGTGACTATGGGTGGGGCTCAGGCCCCGAGGGTGCGGAAGAAGCCCTCGGGGGCGGTCACGTCGTCGGGGGTGAGTTCGTCGACGTGTGACTTGCCCAGCCCGAGCAGGCAGGCGTCGATGCCGCCGCGCAGCACGTCGAGCACGTTCTCCACACCGGCCTGACCGTTGACCGACAGACCCCAGAGGTAGGCGCGGCCGATCATCACGGCCCTGGCACCGAGGGCCACGGCCTTCACGACATCGCTGCCGCGACGCACACCGCCGTCGAGCACGACGTCGATGTCGCTGCCGACCGCCTCGACGATGGAGGGCAGCACGCGGATCGGGGCGGGGGTTCCGTCGAGGTTGTTGCCGCCGTGGTTGGAGACCGACAGGGCGCTGGCGCCGAGGTCACGCACGCGCTTCGCGTCGTCCACCCGGCACACGCCCTTCACCATGAACGGACCCTTCCACTGCGAGCGCAACCACGCGATGTCGTCCCAGCTCGGCGGCGTGCTCTGCATCCACTCGTAGTACGCCCCGAAGAATGCCGGGGGCTTCTGCCCGGGAGCGGCCATGTTGGGGGCCGAGAGATCAGGGAGCGAGAAGGTCTTCAGGTAGGTCATCAGCCACTTGGGGCGTGAGAGCGCCTGCGGCGAGAGCTTGATCATCGTCTTCAGATCGAGCTTCTCGGGGATCCAGGGGCTGCCCCAGTCGCGACCGTTGGAGAACGACCAGTCGAGGGTGAGGATGATGCCCTTGGCACCGGCGGCTTCGGCCCGCTCGAGACGCTGCACCATGACATCGCGGCCGCCCGACCAGTACATCTGGTGGAAGACCTGGTTGTTGACGGCACAGACCTCCTCGATCGACTTCGAGCCGAACGAGCTGAGACCCATGGGGATGCCACGGTTGGCCGCGGCGCGACCGACGGCGACCTCACCCTCGGGATGCACCGCCTGCACGCCGGTGGGGGAGATGATCACCGGCATCGAGAGATGCTGGCCCATGACCTCGACCTCCATGCCGCGCTCGGCATGGAGTCCGGCCACATGCGGGGCGAGTCCGAGCTGGTCGAACGCGGTGAGGTTGTCGTTGAGGCTCAGGCCCTTCTCGGCACCGCCGATGATGGCGCCGTAGACCGAGCCCGGCAGGCGCTTCTCGGCGCGTCGTTGCGCCACGGCAACAGTCTCGAACCACGTATTCGCCATCGGGTGAACCTCCAGAAGTCGGCCGGAAGACTACCGCCGAGGGTTCTCGGGCCCCGAATCAGCCGGGGATCAGCGTGCGATCGGTCGGGCGGATCTGCTCACCAGTGATGGTGCCCGTCGTGGGGATCGTTCGGCGGTCGCACGCCGAACTGTGCCCGGACCTCGGCCAGGGGCACCTCGGCGATCGCGAGATGATCGATGATCGAGAAGTCGGCGGTGCAGTGCGAGCCCCGGGCGAGTTCCGCGGCGATCAGCTCGGCCGCCCCCGGCCCGGCGAGGGTGTGGGTCTCGCCCTCCACCTTGCCGGCGCTGCCGAACCCGACCTCGTGCACGATGAGCGAGGAGAGCAGTGCGGCGACGTTGATGTCGTTGTCGTCCATCGCCATCTGGAACGCGCTGAGTGCGACCTCGGCGGCGGCGGTGGTGCCGATGCCGGCGATCACATGGGTCATGTCGTGCGAGACATAGAAGTGGTTCAGCGT
>CANFHM010000089.1 GCA_947446975.1 Microthrixaceae bacterium | reverse complement strand
GTTGTTCTGACTGCCGTGGAAGATGACTTCGGCGGCCACACCTTCGAAGTCGAGATCAGCCCGTCGGGCAACGGGATCGTGATGACCGGGAATGGTGTTGTTGCGGAACGGTGAGGCGGGATCGAAGGCTGGGGCAACAGCGCTGTTGTCGGCCTCGTGGGTCGCGTCGGCTTCGACATAACGACCCTTCGAGCGGTTGTCGGACTGCACGTACGCGTCGAACGCACCGAGCAACCCGGGCGGACAATGAGGCCGAAGATCCTCGACGAGTCGCGGCCCGATATGGCAATCAGCCGAGACGATGACGAGCGGGCGTTGATCGGTCTCAGTAGTGGTCATGTGTGGAGTCCCCCATGGCGCGGCTGGCTGCGTGCGAATACGGACAGCGCTTCGAACCTACCGCGACAAAGCGACCGGCCGCCGCTGACGCACTACCGACCGGGGGCGATGTGCAGACCACGCATCAATGGTCGACTTGGGCATGACACTCGTGATGCGGCATCGGTGGTCCCACCGATGAGGTCCACGATCCCGCTCGGGAAGTGGGCCGGCGTGCCGGTGGGACTCCACTGGTCGGTCGCGCTCACCGTGGTGCTCATCGCCACATCATTGGCCGAATCGGTGTTGCCCGAACTCGACCCCGGCGAAACCCGCACCGCCTATTGGGTGGCCGGCGTGATCGTGGCGTTGGCGTTCTTCCTGTCGTTGATCGCCCATGAACTCGCCCACACCGTGGTGGCGCGTCGCCATGACGTCGAGGTCGACAGCATCACGTTGTGGCTGCTCGGCGGGGTGAGCCGGTTCAGTTCCGAACCCGATGAACCCAGTGTCGAGCTGCGGCTATCGCTGGCTGGTCCGGCCATGAGCCTGGGCCTGGGCGCGCTGTGGTGGGGATTGGCGGCGATCGTGTCGGTCGCCGGCGCGCCATCGATCTGGGTGAACTCGCTGCTGTGGTTGGCGTTCATCAACCTGGTGTTGGGCGTGTTCAACCTGCTGCCGGCATTCCCACTCGACGGCGGGCGGGTGCTGCGGGCCATCATGTGGCGACAGTCCGATCGGCTGCACGCCACCCGGGTGGCAGTGAGTGTGGGCCGGGTGTTCGCGCTGCTGCTGGTCGGGTTCGGTGTGCTGCTGGTGTTCAGCGGCTCACTGGTGAGCGGCACGTGGTTCATGCTCCTCGGGTGGTTCATCGACGTGGCCGGGCGGGCGGAGTTGGCCGGCACGGTGCAGCACGATCTCGCCAATTTCGAAACCGTTGAGTCGCTCATGACGGCCCCGGTCGACTCGATCGACGAGAGCGTCACCGTCGATGAGTTCCTCCATGACCATGTGCTGCAGCGGCATCATTCGGCGTTCCCGGTGATGCGTGACGGTTCGGTCACCGGTGTGGTGTCGCTCGAGAACCTGCGCCGACTCCCGACCGATGAGTGGTCGAGCACAACAGTCGGAGAAGCCGCCACTCCCCTGTTCGGTATTCCGATCGTGGACCCGGCCGCAACTGTTCGAGCGACGATGGATGAGATGGATCGGCTGTCGGCGACGCGGGCCCTGGTGTTCGCCGACCGCCAGCTCGTCGGGATCGTGACTCACACTGATCTGATCCGAGCGCTGGAGGTGCATGCGTTGGAGGGAACTGCACATGAGGGAACGCGCTCCCGAGGTCGGTGAAACCACCTGATCCGGGGATTCATCTCCACTGGCCTCTCGCGACCATCGGGGTATGACAACGAGGACACGCGACACCGTGACGCGCACGGCCGACGAGGCACTGGGTGGTGGTGGAACCGCACCTCGCCGTGACTTTGGCCGGCTCTTCGTCGATCGGGCCGATGCTGGGCGTCGGCTGGCCGAGCGACTGCTGCCCTATGCCGCTTCGGATCCGATCGTGCTCGGTCTGCCCCGGGGTGGTGTTCCGATCGCCGCCCAGGTGGCCCGGGCGCTCGACGCCCCGCTCGACATCATCATGGTGCGCAAACTCGGCGTGCCGTTCCAACCGGAACTCGCCATGGGGGCGATCGGTGAGGACGAGGTGCGGGTGCTCAACGATGAGGTGATCCGGCTCGCGCACGTGACGCCGCATGACATCTCACGGGTCGAGACCGCCGAGCGGGAGGAGATGCGGCGGCGGGTGACACGGTTCCGGGTGCACCATCGACGGCGTGATCTGCGCGGCCGAACCGTGCTCATCGTGGATGACGGATTGGCCACTGGCTCGACCTCGATCGCGGCATGTGAGGTGGCGCGCGCCCTTGGGGCACTGCACATTGTTGTTGCTGTGCCGGTGGCGCCGACTGATGCTGCGGGGAAACTCGCTGATCACGCTGACGAATTCATCGTGCTGGAGTCGCCGTCGAACTTCAGCGCTGTTGGGCAGTTCTACGAGAACTTCATGCAGGTCACCGACCATGTGGTGCTCGACATTCTCGACCGATGGACCAACCATGAACCGTGGTCCGAGGAGGAGTCTGAGACTGCGGGCGGCCCTGCGGGTGAACCAGCCGTTGCGAGGCACAGCATTGACGAGGAGGTGGTGATCGAGTTGGACGGCGTGTCGTTGCCCGGGCATCTCGCCATCCCCGCCGATCCGATCGGGCTCGTGCTGTTCGCCCATGGCAGCGGCAGCAGCCGTCACAGTTCGCGCAATGCCCATGTGGCCACGCTGCTGCGGGAAGCGTCGATCGGCACGCTGCTGTTCGATCTGCTCACTGAGAACGAGGAGGTGGACCGCGCCAACGTGTTCGACGTCGAGCTGCTGGCCCGACGTCTGCGGGGCGCAACGGCCTGGGCGCGTTCACGCCCGGAATGTCGCGGCCTGCCCATCGGCTATTTCGGGGCGAGCACGGGCGCCGGAGCGGCAGTGCTGGCCGCGGCTGATCTCGGCGGGGAACCCTCTGCCAGCCCGATTGCCGCGGTGGTGTCACGCGGTGGTCGTCCTGATCTCGCCGGGACCCATCTTGCTGAGCTCACCGCTCCGACGCTTCTCATCATCGGCGGGCGCGACGCAGCGGTGATCGACATCAATTGCGACGCGGCGACGCTGATCAAGGGCGTGGTTCGAATCGTCATCATCCCGGGGGCGTCGCATCTTTTCGAGGAGGACGGCACGCTGACCGAGGCCGCTATCGAGGCTCGTGAATGGTTCGAACAGCACTTTCGGGCGGCTGACGCGCACCACTGACAAAGTCTGTCAATCTGTGGGCACGCGTTCGTCGCAGGGCGAACTTCAGCCGGATTCGTACAGCCACATGAGTGACGCCACCACACCCGAGAAGCGATCAACCGCCAAGGCGATCCTTGACGCGGCCATCGATCACATCGAGCAGTTCGGGGTCGAGGGCATGAGGATCGAACGGGTGCTCGCCGATGCGAGTTCCTCCACGGGTTCGATGCGCCACCACTTCGGCAGCCGGGCCGGTTTGGTTGAGGCAGCGCAGTATGAGATCTATGTGCGCACGCTGCTGGCCGAGTCGACCGCTCACCTTGATGCCGGCCACGCCGCCACCACCACCGAAGAGTTCCTCGACTACATCGGCGCGCAACTCACCCGGATCGCCAGCGACCCAGTTGCCCGCGAGCGACGCATGACCCGCCTCCGGGTGTTCGCCAACGCCTCGACCCGACCCGAACTCATGGAGTCCGTCGCCTGGCTGCAGCAGCAGTTGATCGAGGTGACCGCCGGCGTCTTTCGCAGCGCACAGTCCCGGGGGCTGATCAAT
>CANFHM010000088.1 GCA_947446975.1 Microthrixaceae bacterium | reverse complement strand
TGCTGCTGCTGGATCTGCTGCTGACGGCTCTGCTGCAAGTGGCACTGCTGCTGACGGCTCTGTGACCGCGGGCGACTGATCATCGTGGTGTCGCGCGGCGGGCCGCAGGAGATCCCGCGTCCCCCCTCGGCCCGGCCCGGTCGACCCGCTCCATGGGCCGGGGCCGATCCGACGCTGCTGTCGCCGTCACTCGACGACGTGGTCGCCGCCCTCGCCGGGGCCCCTCCGGCCCGCCCTGTGGAGCGTCATCCGCAGGACACCCGTGCCGCTGCCGTGCTCGCAGCGATCTACGACGATCACACCGCCGACAGTCGGCTCGCCCATGTGGTGCTCACCCGACGGGCCCAGCATCTGCGCAGCCATCGCGGTGAGGTGAGCTTCCCCGGGGGTGCCCAGGAACCCGGCGAGGACCACTGGACGACGGCCCTGCGGGAGGCGTCGGAGGAGGTCGCGCTCGACCCGGCGCTGCCGGTGCTGATCGGCGAGCTGGATCATCTGCGGACGGTCACGAGCCAGTCGTTCATCGTCCCGCTCGTCGCCCGTCTGCCCGGTCGACCCGAGCTCGTCGCCCATCCCGGTGAGGTCGAGCAGGTGCTCCATGTGCCGCTCGCCGAACTGCTCCTGCCGGAAGTGTTCCACGAGGAGATCTGGACGATCGGCGGCCAGCAGCGACCGATCTTCTTCTTCGACATCGTCGGCGACACCATCTGGGGGGCCACCGCGGCGATGCTCCGCAACCTCCTCGCCATCGTCACCGGAACCTTCGATCCGGCTGATCGGCCGTCGCCATGGGGGCCGTTCGCGGGCGAGTAGGCTCCACGTTTTCCACCAGCGCCTTGTCGAGCAGCGCCTTGTCGAGCAGCGCGTTGACCAGTAGCGCGTTGACCAGTAGCGAAGGGAACAGCAATGGCTGAGATCGAGATCGGACTCGGGAAGTCAGGACGCCGGGCCTACGGGTTCGACGACATCGCCATCGTGCCGAGTCGGCGCACCCGCGACCCCGAGGACGTCGACATCACCTGGGAGATCGACGCATTCCGCTTCGAACTGCCGCTGATGGCCTCGGCCATGGACGGTGTGGTCAGCCCGGCGACCGCCATCGAGATCGGACGCCTCGGTGGTGTCGGCGTGCTGAACCTCGAGGGCCTCTGGACCCGCTATGAGGATCCCGAGCCGCTGTTCGAGGAGATCAGCAAGCTCGATGTCGACAGGGCCACCGCCCGCATGCAGGAGATCTACTCGGCGCCGATCATCCCCGAGCTCGTGGGCCAGCGCATCCGTGAGATCAAGGCCGCCGGCGTCACGAGCTGCTGCTCGGTCACCCCGCAGCGCACCGATGCCCTCGCCAAGCAGTTCATCGACGCCGAGCTCGACCTCCTCGTCATCCAGGGCACGGTGGTCTCGGCCGAGCATGTGTCCAAGACCGTGGAGCCGCTGAACCTCAAGAAGTTCGTGCGGGAGCTCGACATCCCCGTCATCGTGGGCGGCTGCGCCAGCTATCAGGCGGCCCTGCATCTCATGCGCACCGGGGCGGCCGGTGTGCTCGTCGGTGTCGGCCCGGGCCATGCCTGCACCACCCGTGCGGTGCTCGGACTCGGTGTGCCGCAGGCCACCGCCATCGCCGATGCCCGCGCCGCTCGCATGCGTCATCTCGACGAGACCGGCGTCTACTGCCAGGTCATCGCCGATGGTGGCATGGGCACCGGTGGTGATATCGCCAAGGCCATCGTGTGCGGAGCCGACGCCGTGATGATCGGCTCACCGCTCGCCGCCGCCTCCGAGGCGCCCGGCCGCGGGTACCACTGGGGCATGGCCACCTTCCATCCCACGCTGCCCCGCGGCGCCCGGGTGAAGACCTCGACCCGTGGCACCCTCGAGGAGATCCTCGTCGGCCCGGCCAACGAGAACGACGGCCGCATGAACCTGTTCGGCGCCCTGCGGACCTCGATGGCCACCTGCGGCTATCAGACCGTGAAGGAGTTCCAGAAGGCCGAGGTCATGGTGGCGCCGGCGCTCCAGACCGAGGGCAAGGTCCTCCAGAAGGCTCAGGGCGTCGGGATGGGTCACTGACCCACATGACTGATCCTGCGGACACCGGCCTCGACGCCGGCCTCGACACCGAAAGGGACACCGGCCTCGACGCCGGCCTCGACACCGGAAGGGACACCGGCCTCGACTCCGGCCTCGACACCGTGCTGGTCGTCGACTTCGGCGCGCAGTATGCGCAGCTGATCGCCCGTCGGGTGCGGGAGGCGCACGTCTACTCCGAGATCGTGCCGCATTCGGTCACGGCTGCGGAGATCACGGCCCGCACGGCAGCAGGTCGACCGGTGCGCGGCATCGTGTTCTCCGGTGGCCCGGCCTCGGTGCACGTCGAGGGTGCGCCCTCCATCGATCCGGCGGTCTACGACCTCGGCATCCCGATCTTCGGCATCTGCTACGGCGCCCAGCTGCTGGCCCGTGATCTCGGCGGCGAGGTGGCGCGCACCGGACGCGGCGAATACGGCCGCACCGAACTGACGGTCACTGCTGACTCTGCAGATCCCGGCTCTGGCTCTGCTCGCTCGGCTGCCTCTGCCTCTGCCTCTGCCTCTGCCTCTGGCTCTGGCTCTGCCTCTGCTGCTGGCTCTGGCTCTGGCTCTGGCTCGGCTGCTCGCGATTCGGTGCTGTTCACCGCGGCCCAGCCGCGCACCCAGCCGGTGTGGATGAGCCACTTCGACACCATCACCGTGCCGCCGGTCGGCGCCGTGGTGGTCGCCTCCACCCCTGACACCCCGGCCGCCGCCTACGAGGACCGTGCCGCCGGTCGGTACGGCGTGCAGTTCCATCCCGAGGTCGTGCACACACCCCATGGGCAGGAGGTGCTCGAGCACTTCCTCTACGACGCCTGCGGCCTGGCTCCCACCTGGACCATGAGCTCGATCATCGAGACCCAGGTGGAGCTCATCCGTGCGCAGGTCGGCAGCGCCCGTGCCATCTGCGGACTCTCCGGCGGCGTCGACTCCGCCGTCGCCGCCGCGCTCGTGCATCGGGCCATCGGATCCCAGCTCACCTGTGTGTTCGTCGACACCGGACTGATGCGTCAGGGTGAGGGCGAGCAGGTGGTCGAGACCTTCCAGCGACATCAGGGGATCGAACTGATCCATGTTCGCGCCGGGGAGCGGTTCTTCGAGCGCCTCGCCGGGATCACCGAGCCCGAGGCGAAGCGCAAGGCCATCGGTGAGCTCTTCATCCGGGTCTTCGAGGATTCCAGCGGCGGCATCGAGGATGCCGAGTTCCTCGTGCAGGGAACGCTGTACCCCGATGTCATCGAGTCGGGCACGAAGGACGCCGCCAAGATCAAGAGCCATCACAACGTCGGCGGGCTCCCGGAGGACATGCAGTTCAAGCTGGTCGAGCCGTTACGGGCGCTGTTCAAGGACGAGGTGCGCAAGGTCGGCACCGAACTCGGTCTGCCCGATGAGATCGTCTGGCGTCAACCGTTCCCCGGTCCGGGACTCGGCGTCCGCATCATCGGTGAGGTCACGCCTGACAAGGTCGAGATGCTGCAGCACGCCGATGCGATCGTGCGTGAGGAGGTCAAGGCCGCCGGCCTCGAACGGGAGATCTGGCAGGCGTTCGCCGTACTGCCCGACATCCGTTCCGTCGGTGTCATGGGCGATGAGCGCACCTACGGGCACCCGATCATCATCCGGGCCGTCACCAGCGAGGACGCCATGACCGCCGACTGGGCCCGACTGCCCTATGACCTGCTCGAGCGCATGTCGAGTCGGATCATCAACGAGGTCCCCGGGATCAACCGGGTGGCCTACGACATCACCTCGAAGCCCCCCGGCACCATCGAGTGGGAGTGATCACACTCTCCTGACGCCTCAGGCGCCGGCGAGCTGTGTTGTGCCTCAGGCGCCGGCGAGCTG
>CANFHM010000087.1 GCA_947446975.1 Microthrixaceae bacterium | reverse complement strand
TGGAGCGCCAGCATCTTCACGGTGCCCACCAAGCCGCAGCTGGGCATCTCGAAGTCGTTCGGAACGCTCGGTGGTGCCACCGGGGGCACCACCGCCGTCAACATCGTGGGGGGTGTCAGCACCGTCGACGCCCTCACCCGGGACATCGTGCTCACCGACCTCCTCCCGCTCGGCATGACCTGGGTCAATCCGGTCACCTCCGCCACCATGACCCTCACCCGTGGTGCAGGTCGGAGCAACACCACTGCTGCGGCCTCGGTCCGCACGATCGAGAACTATCAGGGTTCGGGTCGTCTGCTGATCCGTATCACGGTGCCGGCGAGTGCCATCAACGGTGCCGGTGTCTGGACGATCACGCCGCCATCGAACTTCCTGCGGGTGACCACCCCGGTGGCGCTCGGGGTGTACCCCAACACCGATCAGATCTATCTCTACGGCTCCCGACTCACCGCCATCGACACCACCTGCAGCACCCCCACCCAGGGCGATGGAGGCATCAGCTCCGCGGTGTTCCAGAACGACAACTCGATGGATCTGGCCGGCGATTCGCAGCTGCAGGAGGCCTACTGCGAGAACCGGGCGAGCGTCACCGTGCGCGGCACAGGTGCGGCGTTCGCGCTCACGAAGACCGTGCAGGGTGATCTCGACGCGGTGGCGCGCGGTGCGCTCGGCGTGGGCAACGCCAGCCCCGGCGGCACCGGCACCTACCGGCTCACCTGGAACAACGTGGGCAGCAACACACTCGGCCGACCGGTGATCTACGACATCCTCTCGTTCGTCGGCGACACCGGTGTGAGCAAGGGGCAGTCCACCGTGCCCCGCAACAGCCAGTTCGCCACACCGTTCCTCGGCGTCGGTCCGCTGCCCGCCGGCGTCACCGTCGCCTATTCGGCGAACGAGAACCCCTGCCGACCCGAGGTGTACCCGGCCCGCTCGGACACCTGCGTCGACGACTGGACCACCACGCTGCCCGCTGATCTCGGCACCGTGAAGGCGCTGCGGTTCTCCTCGGCGAACACCTACAGCTCCGGCAACGGGTTCGAGGTGTCGTTCCGGGTGCTGGTGCCCTCCACCGACATCAACGCCATCGCCTGGAACTCGGCGGCGACCAACGCCGTCGACATCACCAACCCGTCGAACGTGCCGCTGCCGGCCGAGCCCCCGAAGGTCGGCATCATGGCCCCGGTCGATCCGCTCATCTCCACTGTCAGCTCCCATGGCGAGACCATCGCCTATGAGCAGCTGTCCGATCAGGTGAACATCGCCGGCACCGGCGGTGGAGCCGGCAGGCTCGACTGGCGTCTGCTCGGCCCGATCGAACCGGTGGACAACGCCTGTCAGGGCCTCGACTGGTCCGACGCTCCGGTGCAGGCCGAGGGCAGCGTCCCTGTCGACGGCGACGGCCCCGTGACCGCTGGCCCCACCGCACTGGGCGCCGGTGGTTGCTACACGTGGTCCCATGAGCTCTTCAGCTCCGATCCCGAACGCCCGTATCGAGCCGTCACCAGCCCCGGTGAGATCAACGAACTCACGCTCGTCACCCCGTATCCGCCGTCGATCATCACCACGGCGCAGCTGCAGATCGGTGCCGGTGGTCAGCGCAGCGTGCATGACCGGATCGTCATCGACAACATCCCCGCCGCTGCACCCGTCCCGCCATCGCCGCTCACCTGGGTGCTGCACGGGCCGGTGGCGCTCACCGCTGATCGCAACTGCGACCGCGTGGACTGGTCCGGTGCCCCGATCGTCGACAGCGGTGAGATCGTGATCACCGGCAACGGCATCTACAGCACACCGAACGTCGATCTCTCGACCCCCGGCTGCTACTCGTTCAGCAGTTCGTTGCCCGCCACGGCCGACAGTCCGGCGGCGATCGATCCCGTCGGTCGATCGGCCGAGACCATCGCCATCAGCGATCCGCAGATCATCAGCCACACCGATGCCGCGATCGTCGGGCTCGATGAACCCACCTCCGACACCGTCACCATCTTCGGCACCGGCGGCGGGTTCGGCGTCCTCATGTGGTCGCTGGTCGGACCGGTGGCGCCCATCGGCGGATCCTGCGCCGAGGTCGGCTGGAGCCACGCCCCCACAGTCGCCACGGACGGCATCGACATCGACGGTGACGGTGACTACGTCACCGGTCCGGTCTCGGTGAAGCTCCCGGGCTGTTACAGCTGGGTCGATCGCCTCGGCAGCCCGACCTTCCCGTCGCCCACTGCGGTGTCGGCCGGCGCGGCGGACGAGGTGTTCCTCGTCGAACCGTTCCACCCGGTGATCACCACCGAGGCGAGGCTCGTCGTCGAGGGGCTCACCGGCACCATCAGCGATCACATCGACCTCACCGGCACCGGACTGGTCGCGTTCGATGGCGCACCCACCGGGAACTCCGTGCGTTGGGCACTGCATGGCCCGCTCGCCGCGGTGGACGGCTCCTGCGACGGCCTCGACTGGTCCGCAGCCCCCATCGGTGAGGTCGGCGCCATCGAGATCCATGCTGACGGCAGCACCACCACACCGGCCCTCACGGTCTCCGAGGAGGGCTGCTACTCGTTCTCCGAACAGATCGCCGCGACCGACATCTCCGACTCGGTGGCGACCGCCCCCGGAGAGGTGACCGAGACGGTGCTGTTCGTGCCGGTCCGTCCGACCCCGCCCGAGCCCGACCCGGATGACCCGACCCATGACGACGGCGGTGATCTGCCCTACACGGGCTCCGGATCCCTGCGACTCATCGGCGCCGGTCTGCTCACCGTGCTCGCCGGTGGACTGTTCCTCGGCCTCAGCCGTCGGCGGGAGTCAGCCGCACGGAACTGACCGTCGGCGGTGATCAGTCGGGCAGGTACCGGCTGATCACCGCGAGCACGTCGGCGCCGGCGTCGATCTGGAGGAAGTGACCCGCCTGCTCGATCCGATCGAGCGTGGCTCCGGGGATCTCGGCGGCCCACTGCTCTGCCCAGTCCCACGGGAAGACCGGATCTGCATCGCCGAAGGCCACATGCACGGGGATGTCGATCGATCGCAGCGCCACCCGCGCCTGTTCCTGCTCGACGGCGTCGCCCAGCTCTGGTTCACCGAACGGGATGCAGAACGGGAAGCGGCGGGCACCGGCCTTCGATGCCGCACCGGTGAAGGGGGCATCGAAGGCGGCGATGATCTGCTCCTTGTCCTCATGGGACCGTTGCAGCGTCATGCCGATGATCGTGCCGGTGGGCATGTCACCGCCGAGTCCGGCGGGGTCGAGCGCCATCTGACGCCACATCCTGGCGCCATCGCTGTAGGCGAAGTCCTGCGAATGCAGCCAGGTGTTCAGGATGAAGATCCGGTCGTACCGATCGATGTCGCGCAGCGCGGTGATGAGGCCGATGGGTCCGCCCCAGTCCTGGACCACGAGGGTGATGTCACGCAGATCGAGTGTGGCGATGAGGTGCTCCAGTGCAGCGCGATGCCGGGCGATCGTGAACCACTCCTCGTCGGTGGGCTTGTCGGAGCGACCGAATCCGAAGTGATCGGGCGCGACCACGCGGTAGCCGAGGTCGACCAGCGGTCGGATCATGTCGCGGTACAGGTAGGCCCACGAAGGTTCTCCGTGCATGAGCAGGAAGGTGCCCCGGGGCTCCCCCACCGGTCGTTCATCGATGTAGTGCTGGCGCAGCCCATCGGGGTGGACGAGATAGTGGGGTTCGAAGTCCCAGCCGATGTTCTCGAACCGTTCGTCGGGTGTGCGCTCGAACTCCATGACTGGGCCTCGTTCCGGTGGGCACGCGTCGCTCGACCTCGTGCGGGAAAGTTTCGACAGACATACTGCCAGAACAATCCGACCTGTGCGGACCGCCCGTGATCTGCCACGATGTCGGCGCAGCGGACGCCCAGCGGAGAACGAGGTCATCAGATGTCGACGAGACGGACTGCAGCACTGGCGGTCGGCGCCGCGATCCTCCTCGGGGGCGGAGCCACGGCGCTCGCTGCCACCACCACCGACCAGTCGGCGCGACCGATCGCCCAGACCG
>CANFHM010000086.1 GCA_947446975.1 Microthrixaceae bacterium | reverse complement strand
CTCGGCGCCGCGCCGCACATCTCGCTGGGGATCGAGAGAGTGGAGAACATCGCGCTCGGAGCGTTCGTCGCTGCTGTGCTCGCGTTCTTGGTGTTTCCCAGCGGCATCAGTCAGCTGCTCCGTGACCTGTCTGCTCGTGCGCTTGCGGCAACCTCGGCCTACGCGTCGGGAGAGATCGAGCGAGCCGAAGGGGGAGAATCTCCTGCAGCTGACCTGCGCCCAGCAGCGACCCGCGCAGTGGCGGAGTTCGAGGCGAACCTTCTCGCCGGCCATCTCGCAGCGCGCTCGGCCGATCCCGTGTTGGCGCAATTGGACCGACGCCATGCGGTGGCGCGTGAGTGCCTTCTGGCGGGCGACACCTGCGCATTCCTCGCGCAGCGACCGCAGGGTGCCACGACGGCCCGAGCAATCGCTGAGTGGTGGGCGGCGACGCTCGACTCGCTCGTTCCTCCTCCGATTGTTGACTGACCCGGGCGGGCGCCCTGCGACAGGTCGGTCGTCCTGAGCGTCGCCGAGCGATCACGCCAACGGGTCGACGAGGAATGACCCCGAACCCACCCAGATCGGCGAGGTGAGGAATGGTGGCGACTCGGGGAGGAACCGTGGTGCGGGGGAGCGAGCCGACGGCTCGTCAGTTCGATGTGCGGCGGAGGCCGCCGTACAGCACCCGCTGCACGAAGGCGCCCAGCAGCAGTCGCTGGGCGATGGGGCGGGGGATGTGCACCCGCCGGCCGTTGGGCTGCACCACGGTGAGACCGTCGGACTGCAGTCCGAGCAGTGAACCCCATCGGTAGGGGGCGGGCTTGAACGATCGGAATCGGGACTCCCGGCCGGAGAGCAGTGCCCGCACGTTGGCCACGATCACCCGGTAGCCCCAGTTGCGGGCCGAGCTGCGGAGCGGATCGCTCGCCGCCACATCGCCGACGGCGAAGACCTCGGTGCGCCCCACGACACGCAGGTGCTCGTCGACCATGACGAACCCGTCGGCGTCGAGGACATCAGCGGGGAGGAAGCCGGTGTGGGGGCGGGCGGCGCCGACGGCCCAGAGCACGACGTCGGCGGTGAACGGTTCCTGCCCCGTCGACCAGGTGATGGGGTCGGTGGTGAGTGTGTCGGGTGCGGCACCCCCGGGTACGACCGCCCGGTGACCGGTGTGCACGGTGACGCCGTCGGATCCGAGCCGATGCATGATCCAGCTGCGCACATCGGGGTGGAAATCGGGAAGTGGCTGCTCGCTGCTGATGAACAGGTGCACATCCGCACCACCGCGGCGTGCGAGGTTGTCGGCCACGCTGACCCCGGTGGCTCCACCGCCGACCACAGCGATCGATGCCGCCGACTCGAGTGTGCGGTTCACCGCGGCGAGCGCGGTGTCGAGCGCAGCGAGATCCTCGACCCGGTCATGGCGCCAGAATCCGTTGCTCACGCCGGTGGCGATGACGAACGCGTCGTAGGTGATGTGTCGGTGCTCGCCCGTCGCGGTCTCGACCTCGACGCTGCGGTCATCGAGATCGGTGGAGAGGATCCGGCCATGTACGAAGTCGATGGTGTCGAGGCGTCGGAACCGGCTGAACGGCACGAGGTAGGTGCGCCGCCAGCGCGAAAGATCGGTGAGCCGGGTGCCGAGTTCCTGACCGCTCATCAGGGCAGGCCTGGTGGACACCCCGATCACGTCGCAGGATCGCGCGAGGCGGGTGGCGACGAGCACACCGGTGTCGCCCAGGCCCGCCACCAGCACCGTCGGCCGTCGTCTCGCCACTGCTGTCTCCGATCATCGACATCCGGCTGCCCGGCGGTTGCTCAGAGTCTGTCAGAGGGGATCGGTTCGGGCCGCAGGTGCGACGCCCGGTTCCTCCGCGTCCGCACGCGACGGAGCGAACGACCGAGCCCTGATCGCACGAGCAGCACACTCGCCTCGGTGTGCATCCGCCGGTCGGGATAGATCGACGTCGCAGTTCGGAGCGCGCCGACCGCGGACCGCAGGGTCATGTTCTCCTGGCGACCGGCTGCCTCGAGCACGCAGGCGGCGGCCATCGTACGCAGTTGTTCCTCGGGGATCCCCGGGTCGTGTCGCCACTTGGCGAAGATCCGCAGCATGCTCAGCGGGAGCGCGGCGCCGATGGTCCTCGACATCGAGTCCGGGGCGCTCAGGACCTCAGCATCTTGGGATCCCGAGTGCTTGATCGGACCGATGCGGGCCAGTCGCAGGAGCATGTCGAAGTCCTGATAGGCCAGTGCCTCGTCGAAGCCACCCACCGCATCGATCGCTGATCGGCGCATCATGACGGTGGAGAAGTGCACGAACCGGGAATCGACGAGAAGGTCGCTGAAGATCATCCCCGTCGGGGGAGGGTCAGTGCGATGTTCCATGACGATGGAGTCGACGAGGACCCGACCATGCGGGTCGACCCGACGACCGTCGCCATGGACGAGCACGAGGTCGGGGTGTTCGGTGAGCAGTCGGACATGGGATCCGACCATGTGCGGAAGCAGCGTGTCGTCGGCGTCGAGGCAGATGATGAACTCGCCCGATGCAGCGGCGAGGCCCCGGTTGAGCGATCGGTTGAGCCCGAGGTTCACGGTGTTGCGGATGAGCGTGCAGGGTCGAGCGGCGTCGTGCATCCAGTCCTGCACGACCGCGAGGGAGCCGTCGGTGGAAGCGTCGTCGACGATGATGACCTCGATCTGCGGATGGGTCTGCTCCGCCACACTCCGCAGTGTGGCGGCCACGGTGTCGACCTTCTCCCAGACGGGCACGATCACGCTGACAAGCGGTTCGGGGCGCAACACGTCCGGACAGTACCGGAGCGACGGACTCGCCCACGTGTTGTATTCCTCCACAGCGCCGTCCCGATCGATGCGGCGGTTCGTACCCTCCGATCCATCCAACGGTCGCCGACCGAGGTCGGCGGTCATCAGAGATGAAGGGTGGTCCCCATGTCCGAGATGCCTCCGAACCCGCAGAGCGGTGCAGCGCCCCCTCCGCCGCAGGCGCCGCAGCCGCAGCCGCAATCGCAGTACGGCGCCGCTCCATCGAGGAGTCGGGCTGGTCTCTGGATCACCCTGGCGGCGGTGATCGCTCTGATCGTCGGTGTCGGCGTCGGGGTGGCTGCGGCGCAGCCGGCGAAGAACGACGTGGCCGATCAACGCGATGCGGCGAAGGCGCAGGTGGCCGATCTCCAGCAGGATCTCACCACGGCGCAGAACGCCAACTCCGCATCCTCCGGCGCGCGGGACAAGTGCTCGCGGGCGGCGACCGATGCGAAAGATCTGATCGCCCAGCACGAGAACCTCTGGAGCGACCTCGACACGTACATGGGAACTGCGAACAACTCAGCTGCTGAAGCCGAGATGATCCAGCACATCAACACCCAGCAGCAGACGATGGTGGCCCAGCGAGATGTCGTCAACGAGGAGCTGGCGGCCTGTCGCAACGCCGTCGGTTGATGCACGTCGCCGCTGCTCCCGATCCAGCGGAGCTCAGCGACAGGACGTGAGTCTCGTGGTCCCCGTGGTCGGCGTCATGACGTCGGCCCCGGGGACCAGCTGTCGGGGTTGGGCCGCCGCCCAGCGACGGAACGCATCGGTGATCGCGGCGGAGTCGGTGGGTGTGTCACCCACGACATCGAGACGGATGCACGACGCACCGCTGGCGCTCCTCCACACGACATAGCGATCACCGCCCCAACCCTCGCCGGCGGTGCGGGCGATGGCCGGTGCGAGCGAGGTGGACAGCACGGCGGTGAGGTCGAGCTCGCCGAGGGTCTCGTCGGTGATCACCGGACCATCCGAGGGCGGCGAGGGGACTTCGATCGGCATTTCCCCGGCGGCGTACTTCTCGGGATGGATGACCTGCTCGGAGCTGATCGGTGGGGTGGCGAACGCCCGATCGATCGCGTCGGTGCCACCGGTGGTGGTGATCGACTCGATGAACGCCAGTCCGAGGACATAGGGAGACTGCACGATCTGCACCACTGCGACCGAGTGATCGCCGACGACCATGTTCCGGCCGAACTCCCGTGCCTCGGTCGTGGCGGCGGCACGTTCGGTCGGTGATCGGGACTCCGTCCACGCCTCCT
>CANFHM010000085.1 GCA_947446975.1 Microthrixaceae bacterium | reverse complement strand
CGCTCCACCGGGTACTCACGGGTGTAGCCGTAGCCACCGAGGATCTGGATGGCCTGTTCGGTGACCCACACGGCGACCTCGCCGGCCTTGAGCTTCGACATCGAACCCTCACCAGCCACGAACTGCTTGCCGGAGGCGGCCATCCACGACGCCCGGTGCACGAGGAGACGAGCGGCGTCGATCTCCATCTTCATGTCGGCCAGCTTGAAGGCGATCGACTGGTTCATGATGATCGGCCGACCGAAGGCCACGCGCTCCTTGGCGTACTCGAGCGAGTACTCATAGGCGGCGCGAGCGACACCGAGCGCCTGGGCGCCCACTGACGGGCGGGTGGCCTCGAAGGTGGCCATGGCCGGCTGCTTCTCACCGGTGCGACCGGCCTCGCGGGCCCGGGCCAGCTTGGCGTCGAGCTTCTCCTTGCCACCGAGCAGGCAGTGACCGGGCACGCGCACATCGTCGAGGACGACCTCGGAGGTGTGCGAGGCCTTGATGCCGTGCTTCTTGTACTTCTGGCCCATCGAGAGGCCCTTGGTGCCCGGCGGCACGATGAAGCTGGCCTGACCGCGACCCTTGAGCTCGGGATCGACGGCGGCGACGACCACATGCACATCGGCGATGCCACCGTTGGTGATCCAGGCCTTGGTGCCGTTGAGCACCCACTCATCGTTGGCCTCGTCGTAGACCGCACGGGTGCGCAGCGACGAGACATCAGAACCGGCGTCGGGCTCGCTCACGCAGAACGCCCCGAGCATCACGTTGTCGGCCGTGCCGTAGCACTGCGGGACCCATTCCATGACCTGCTCCGGCGTGCCGTTGCCGCTGATGCCGGCGGCGGCGAGACCCGAACCGAGGATCGAGAGCGCGATGCCCGCGTCGCCCCAGGAGAGTTCCTCGATGAACACCGGCATGGTGAGGCCGGTGGGATCCGACATGGCGTTGAGGAGGAACTCCCAGCCATAGACGCCGATGTTCGCGGCCTCTTGCACGATCGGCATCGGGAACTCTTCGCGCTCGTCCCATTCCTCGGCTGCGGGACGGATCACGTCGGCGGCGAAGTCGTGGACCCAGTCCTTGATGGTCTGCTGGTCCTCGTTGAGATCGAGACTGAAATCGGCCATGGGGCAACCTCGGGGATCGGCCGACGGCGATGCCGTCGGAGCGGGGGATGCCCAGAAGTTACCCTGCGGTAACCCTCACTGCCGAACGAACGGTGGCGGGCAGCAGCGCAAGGGCCAGCAGCGCAAGGGCAGCACCGAGCGCGTATGGCACGCCAACCCCGGAGAACTCGAACAATGATCCGGGGCGCAGCGGGCCAAGGACTCGGGCGAGTCCTGCGTGCGCCGCGTCCGCCCGGGTCAGACCCGAGGCGTTAACGATCTAACGCCTCGTTGGTGTCAGTCCGGGTAATCGGACCGACACCAAACCGATGGCGTGCAGTTCTCGGCTCCAGATGACCTCTGGTCAGCTGATGGTGGTGCAGGTGGCGCCGTCGAGCGGAGCACCCAGCAACGACGAGATTGTGGACTCATGGCTCATCGTCGCAGATGACGAGGCGAGACCGACCGCACTAAGCCCCAGGACACGGCCCGTACCGTTCGCCCGCAGCAGGATCCCGCCACCGGTGGAGCCGTCGACCCACATCGCACCGCTTCGGCGCTCGATGTTGGTCACCGAGATCACACGCGGTGTGCCGAGCGAGGCACCGGTGACCGCGAAGTCGATGATGGCAGAGCCCGTTGAGGCGATGAGGTGACCCGACCGGATCACAAGATCGATACCGATCTTGGACAGCCCGGTTCTCACCGAGGTGGCCACCCGGGTGGTGATATCGATCACCAGGATCTGCCCCTTGCTCAGCACCCAGAGATTACCGGTGGCGGGATCGATGTCGCCGGCCGGAACCGCTGTCGAGGGCAGGCCGGCGATAGCACCGAGATCGGTGACCGAACCATCCGAGGCGATCCGCAGCAGATGGTGGTACCGCACCGAGAGAGGTGCGGCACCGACCGCGTACAGATACCCGTCGTTCGGGTTGAACCCCATTGCGTTATAGGGGGAGGTGCGAGCACCGACCAGGGTCCATCCGGTGCGGGGGTTCCCGCGGTGCAACTGGCCGTGCAGCACCAGGAAGTAATCGTTCGCACCACAGGTGAACGTGTCCGACGGGGCCGGGGTGACCGAACCCGACGGACTCGAGTACGGACCATCGCCCACGATGTTGGTGGCCGCCACTTGGAACGTGTAGCTCGTGCCGTTGGTGAGACCGGTCAGATCACAGGTCGTGCCGGTTCCCGGACAACCCGAATAGGTCGACCAGTTCGCACCACCATCGCTCGAGTACTGGACCACGTACCCGGTGATCGCCGAGCCACCATCATTGGCCGGTGCGGTCCAACTCAACGAGGCACCACCAGCCGCTGCAGTCGCCGAGACCGAGGTTGGTGCGTCCGGCACCACCGGACCAGACGTCCGTGACTGACCACTGGCCGCACAACTGGCATCATCGACACCGGTCCAGGTCAACTCGGCCACGATCGGCTGATCAGTAGCACCGGTCAGCGTGATGAGCATCTGCGGCAACGGCTTCGTGTAATCAAAGGCCAGACCAGACAGGTCCAACGACCCCGATGTCAACGACTGATCAGCGATCCCAGGAATCGCATCACCATTCGCGTCCACGAAGTGCACCGTGCTCGCCGAATAGTCCGCCGGCAGAGGCGAACTCACCGTCAACGTCTCGAACTTCGTCGGCGCACAGGTGGCAGTCGGCACCACATAGGAACTCAACAACACACGAGTTCCACCGACACCACAATCACCACCGGTGAACGCATCGAACGACTTCATCTGCTCCGTGCCGTGATCGGAATCGACCCAGATACAGGCCGGGGCGCCCGGCGCGGTCGAGAGAGTGTACGGATAGTACGTATTCGGAAGCGCGACCGGGAATCCGCTGCACGCCGACTCTGTGGCGAAGTCGTAGCAGACCACCGAGTTGTTCGAGGTTCCTCGACCCGGGTAGGTCGAGATGTCCATGGATTGGTCGTAGTCGAGCGCGTAGGAGCGGGACCCGACGATCATGGAGTTGTAGACAAGGCCGCCCGTGTCCGATTCGCTCGTGCGGCTGGGTTTTTCGACTCGGCCGCCACGGAACACTGTGGCGAGGTTCGCCGGGGCCGAAGTGGGCGCGCCGGCAGTCGTGAAGCACTGGGGATCCAACTGGTACCCGAAGAAGCAGACACCGATGTACGCGCCGCTCGCGTCGAGTCGCGGATGCTCCGTGACCGAATACTGCGCGTACTCGGGGTGCAACGTGTTGTCCATCACGAGCGCTTCAGAGACGGCGACCGGCCAAGCGCCGGCACACGGCGCCGAGGTCGTGGTGTCGAAGCAGAACTCCCGACCGGTCGAGGCAGGAGTGCCGAGGGAATTGATGAAGAGGTTCGTGCCGATGGCCGTCATCTGGCTGGAACCGATCCTCGAAATTGCCTCGGTCGGATGGATGGCGAACGGCTGCGAGGGACAGGCCGTGTGCGAGCTCAGGTCGAAGCACAGAAGCGCCGGGGCGCCAGCGGCGACGCCGTTGTTCATCGCCGATCGGCTGAGTGCCCATATCTTCGAGCCCACGACGTGACCAAATGGGGCTGGGCCAGGGCTCCCCAACCCGAGCACGGCGAATCCACAGATCGGATCGAGAGGTTTGGTGGTGTCCACGCACAGCACGCCGACGCTCCCAGAATTGTTGCGGGCGAACGTGTAGAGACGACCGTTCGACTGGTCGATGCTGAACTCCTGATTAGTGTAGGTCACGTAGTCACTCGTGCGGATCGGGTAGTTCGCGCAGGTCGCGCCGGTGGCGATCACATTGCATGCGATCTCGGTAGACGAAATAGCCCCCGCATGGCTTATTCCGAACACCTGGGTTGCGGTGAAGCCGAGAGACCAGGTGTCGACGCCCGAACTGCCCGAGAAGGAGCCGTCCGGGGGTGCTGGCGTGGTGACCGTGCGCGAATAGGTGGCCGAGGCGGCCGCACTGGCAGTGGCGCTGAACATGGTGGCCAGCAGTCCGAGCACCGATAGGCACACGATGAGCAGACGACCGGGATGGGACTTCAGTGATCGGGATTGCATTAGGAAGACGGCCTCCGTGGTTTGACGAACCGGGCGATGGGCGCCCGGTCGGACTGGCAAACAAAACTCTGTCTGCAGTCACGTAGCAATAGTAACTTTAGCGATAATAAAGACCGGTTCAGCGGCAGTCAACTAGTCGTGGAACTGGCATCCAATGACCGCGCATGAGCCACGACCAGCTCCGGTCAGCTGACGGTCCCGCCCAGCACGCGCTCAGGAACAGAGGGTGCAGATGGCGGTGCTG
>CANFHM010000084.1 GCA_947446975.1 Microthrixaceae bacterium | reverse complement strand
TCGGGGCCGGGGGTGGGATTCAGCCGAGGACGCCCTTGTCGCGCAGCGCAGCGATCCGATCGGCGTCGTAGCCGAGCACCTCGGCGAGGATCGCCTCGCTGTGCTGTCCGGCGGTGGGGGCGATCCCGGGGTCGGGAAGTTCGGCGCCCACGACCTTGATGGGGCTCGGGAGCATGTCGGCGCCGTGGGTGTCCTTCGACAGCCACGGGAGCCGGTCCTGGAACTGGGGATCATCGGCGAGGGTCTTCGGCGTGTTGACCGGAGCGAGCGGCGTGTTGTGCTCCCCACCGAAGGCCATCCACTCGGCCGAGGTCCTCGACTTGAAGATCTCGGTGAGGATGGCGAGCAGTTCCCTGTTGCCCCGGGCGTGATCGGCGTACTTCGAGCCCGGCCAGGTCTCGAAGAGGTCCATGCGGCCGATGCCGGCGCAGAAGTTCTTCCAGAACTCCTGCTCGGAGGCCATGAACAGGATGTGGCCGTCGGAGGTCTCGTACATCTGGTACCGCACACCCTCCTTCATGCCTGCTGTGCCGGGTGCTCGTCGTTCGTAGCCGTCGGCGGCGTTGCCGGTGACCTCCGACTCGGGACGCTCGTAGGCCCGGTAGGTCTCGCTGCGCAGCCAGTCGACCGAGGCTGCGGCATCGGACTGGGCGATCTCCATGTAGAGGCCCTCGCCGGTGGCACGGGCATGCAGGATCGCCGAGAGGATCCCGATGGCGCCGAGGAGCGGACCGGCGTTGATGCCCACCGACACGTGCTCGGGGATGTAGCAGAACCCCTCATCGTCGTAGGCGGGGGGCACGATGCCGGCCCAGGTGTCGTACGCGATGCCGTGGCTCGGGAGATCACGGTACGGGCCGGTCATGCCGTAGCCGCTGATGGTCATGAAGCAGATCTTCGGGTTGATCTGACGCAGATCCTCGAAACCGAGGCCGCGTCGGGCGAGGGCGCCGGGACGCATGGCCTCGACCACTGCGTCGGCGCCGGCCACGAGCTCCTTGAAGGCCTCGACGCCCTCGTCGGTGCGCAGGTCGAGCACGATGCTGCGCTTGCCGCGGTTGGCGTGCAGGAACAGCAGTGAGGTGTCCTCGATGATCGGCCAGGTCATCTGTCGGCCGTAGTCGCCGCCGGGCGCCTCGACCTTGATCACATCGGCGCCGAGGTCGACGAGGTTGGTGGTGATCGATGCGGGTCCGAGCATCGAGGCCTCGATGATCCGGACGCCGGACAGGGGAGCGATGGTTGCCATGTCCCTAATCTGACACGCCGTCAGGGGATGCGTCACCTCCCATCGGGTCGCAGTCGTCGGGCCCGGCTGACATGGGGCATGATTGGGGAGTCGTTGCGCCTGTCCATCTGCGACGGGCCGAATCCGAGAAGGGGACCGAAATGCGAGTTGTCGTCGACTTTGACCTGTGCGAGAGCAACGCGGTGTGCATGGGCATCGCTCCGGAGATCTTCGAGGTCCGTGACGACGACTTCCTCTACGTCCTCGACGAGAACCCGCCGGAGTCGATGCGCGCCAAGCTCGAGGAGTCGGTGCAGCGCTGCCCGAAGCAGGCCATCTCGATCGCGGAGGACTGAGACCCCTCGGGGTTCCGGTCCGGAACTGCACGAACCATGACTTCAACGGCAGTCGTCGTCGGCGCGTCACTCGCCGGCATGCATGCGGCTCGCACCCTCCGCCTCGAGGGGCACGAGGGCGACATCATCGTCCTCGATCCTGATCTGCGCGCCCAGTACGACCGACCGCCGCTGTCCAAGCAGTTCCTCGCCGAGGACCTCGACCCGGACCGCATCATGCTCCAGTCCGCCCGGGAGGATCTCGGCCTCGATGTCCGCCTCGGCACCCGGGCCACCGCGCTGGATCTCGCCGATCGACGGATCGCCACCCAGCATCTCGACGGGTCGCTCGATTCGGTGCCCTTCGACTCCCTCGTGATCGCCACCGGAGCAGCCGCCCGTCGGCTCCCCGACACCGCGGGCATCGCCGGTGTGCATGTCGTCCGCACGGTGGACGACTCGCTCGCCCTGCGGGCCGATCTCGATGCCGGCCCCCGACGGGTCGTCGTCATCGGCGCCGGATTCATCGGTGGCGAGGTCGCGGCAACCTGCCGTGGCCGCGGACTCGAGGTCACGCTCGCGGAGGCCATGCCCGTCCCGCTCGAGCGGGCCCTCGGTGCCGCCATGGGCGAGGTGTGTGCCCGGGTGCATGTCGAGCACGGCGTGGATGTCCGGCTCGCCACGGGCGTGGAACGGCTCGACACCGTCACCGACGGTGGCGTCGAGCGCGTCGTCGGCGTGCATCTCACTGATGGCTCGCTCGTCGAGGCCGATGTCGTTGTCGTGGGCATCGGCGTGAGCGTCAACACCGGATGGCTCGAGGGCTCCGGACTCACCCTCGACGACGGCATCGTGTGCGACGACACCCTGCTCGCCGCTCCCGGTGTGGCCGCCGCCGGCGACATCGCCCGCTACCACAGTCGCCGCTTCGACCGCTCCTTCCGCATCGAGCACTGGGAGCACGCCATCGCCGGTGGTGAGGCCGCCGCCCGTCGTCTCCTCGCCGAACAGCGTGGTGAGGCTCCGGCGGTCTTCGACCCGGTGCCCTGGTTCTGGAGCGACCAGTACGACCGCAAGATCCAGCTCTCCGGCCGCCCGGAGGCCACCGACATCGCCCGGGTCGTGCACGGGAGCGTCGACGAGTTCCGGTTCGTCACGATGTACGGACGCGAGGGTCGGCTCGTCGGTGTGCTCGGCATGAACCGGCCCCGCCACGTCATCCAGCTGCGTGGACTCATCGAGGAGGGCGCGTCCTTCGACGAGGCCTGTGCCCGAGCCGAGGCGATGTGACCCCCATGACCGACGAGAGCTCCGAGATCATCGATCACGTCGACGACACGGGCACGGTGATCGCCACCGTGACCCGGGCCGAGATGCGTGCCGCCAACCTGATGCACCGATCGGTCTTCATCGCCGTGATCAACGATGCCGATCAGATCCTCGTGCACCGTCGGGCCGACTGGAAGGACATCTGGCCCGACGCCTGGGACATCGCCGTGGGCGGTGTCGTCGCCGCAGGCGAGGCCTGGGAGCTCGCCGCTGCACGAGAACTCGTCGAGGAGGTCGGCATCACCGCGGAGCTCAGCTATCTCGGTGAGGGCGTCTACACCGATGACCATGTGCAGGAGTTCGCCCGCGTCTACATGGCGCGCTCCGAGGGGCCGTTCAGCTTCGACGACGGCGAGGTCGCCGAGGCGGCCTGGGTGCCGATCTCCCAGCTGCGCGACTGGCTCGACGGGCGGCCGGTCTGTCCCGACAGCATCGCCCTCGTGCTGCCCCGCCTCGACGCCCCGTGAGCGGTCGTCGGTCTCCTGCGGCGCCCGGCCGGGAAGATCTGATCCTCCTGCCATGAACGCCGCCGCCTTCCTCTTCCTGGCGATCGCCGTGGCGATCGCGGTGTTCGACTGGCTCGCCGTGTCGATCGACAATCGCCCGCTCGAGTACGTCTGCAAGCCGCTCACGATGGTGGCGCTCGTATTCGTGGCGATGACGCTCGATCCCTCCTCCGATGCAGCCCGGTGGTTGCTCGTGATCGGGCTGCTGCTGTCGATGGCCGGCGACATCTTCCTGATGCTTCCCGCCGATCTCTTCGTCCCGGGTCTCGCCTCGTTCCTCCTCGCCCACATCTTCTACGTCGTGGCACTGGCCGCACTCGGCGTCGGTCTCGGCGGTCTGGTCACCGGCGTGGTGGTGGCCGGTGTCGCCGCGGCGCTCATCGGTCGTCGCATCGTTGCGGGAGCGGCGGCGGCCGATGCGGCACTGCGGATCCCGGTCATCGCCTACATGACAGCGATCTCCGCCATGGTCACGTTCGCCTTCGGCACGGGTGTCCTGTTCGCCGTCGGCGGTGCGCTGCTGTTCTTCGTGAGCGACGCGGTGCTCGGCTGGACCCGCTTCGTGCGACAGTTCCCACGGAGCCGTCAACTGGTGATCGTCACCTATCACCTCGGTCAGATGGGTCTCGTCCTCGCGCTGATCTGAACGGGGGCCAGCCCGTAGGCTCCGACGATGGTCCTGATGGTGATCCTCGCAGTCGTGGTCGTGCTGCTCGTGGGTCTGATCCTGTTCGACCTGTTCCAGCCCCGTCACGCGATCCTGCGGAACTTCCCGGTCATCGGGCATCTGCGGTACATCCTCGAACGCGTCGGGCCGGAGCTGCGTCAGTACATCGTCACGGACAACAACGAGGAGCGACCCTTCAGCCGTGATGAGCGGTCCTGGGTCTACGCGTCGTCGAAGGGGCAGAACACGAGCGTCGGATTCGGGACCGACAACGACCTCGACCACACCTCCGACTACATCATCATCAAGCACGCGGCGTTCCCGGCTCCGCCCCGCCCCGGCGAGCCGGATCACCCCGATGTGAGGATCACCCTTCCGGCCGGCAAGGTGCTCGGCGAGTCGCATGGTCGGGCGGGTTCGTTCCGTCCGGCGTCGGTGATCAACGTGTCGGGGATGAGTTTCGGTTCCCTGAGCGCCCGGGCCGTCGAGGCGCTCAACCGCGG
>CANFHM010000083.1 GCA_947446975.1 Microthrixaceae bacterium | reverse complement strand
GACTCATCGCACGCGGCGAGGAAGCAGCCGCAGCAGCGGCACGCGAGACCATGGAGGAGATCGGGCTCGCGGTCACCCTGCTCGGCCCACCCGAGGTGGTGATGGAGGCGCAGCTCCAGCAGATCGACTTCGTCTTCCGGGCGGCGCCGGTGCCCGGGTCAGTCGCGGCACCGCGCTCGGCGGAGATCATCGAGCTGGCCTGGTTCGACATCGACGCGCTCCCGGCACTCCAGCGAGACGCTGATGCGTCGTTGCGCGCGCTCGGTCTCATCTGAGTCCGGACGGACCTGCCGCTAGTGTCCGCGTCGGGCTTCGGCCCATGCGGGCGTTTGGCTCAGTTGGTTAGAGCATCTCCCTTACAAGGAGAGGGTCGGGGGTTCGAATCCCTCAACGCCCACAGAGCGATCGGAGGTTCGGACCTCATCCCGGACCCTCTTGTAGATTCGCCCGCATGACCACAGTCGGGCTCGTTCTCTACCCTCGATTCACCGCGTTGGACATCGTCGGACCCTTCCAGACGCTGGTCGACGTGCCCGGTCTCGACGTGTTCTTCGTCGCTGCCGATCAGGGTCCCGTGGTGGATCACACCGGAAGACTCACCCTGGAGGCGACGCACTCCTTCGCGGAGATCGAGGCTCTCGATGTCCTGGTCGTCCCCGGTGGTCTCGCTGATCGCGGGATCGACCGTTCCGATCCCGTCGTCCAGTTCGTCGAGAGGATCCACCCGACGACCACCTGGACGACGAGCGTCTGCACGGGGTCGATCTACCTCGCGCACGCCGGGATCCTCGATGGACTCACTGCAACGACGCACTGGGCCTCCCACGACAGGCTCCGTGCTCTGGGAGCAGTGCCGACGGAGCAGCGGGTGGTCACACAGGGGAAGATCATCACGGCGGCCGGGGTCTCCTCTGGAATCGACATGGGCCTCGTCCTCGTCGCTGCACTCCAGGGAGAGGAGATGGCTAGGGTCATCCAGCTGGCGATCGAATATGACCCACATCCGCCGTTCGATGCTGGTGCGCCGTCGAAGGTCGCGCCGGAGTTCCGCGATCTCGTGGCGGGGATCTTCAGCGGTCCGGACCGATAGCGCCGGACCATCACCCGATGATCGGGCCGGTGCTCTCGGTCGCGATGCCGCTCTGATGGAAGGCCCTGCGGACGGCTGGCATAGAGTGCTGGGAGACTTTTCCAGATACGGGGTCTCCATTTAGTGGCAGTGGCTGTGCACATCGGCATGGGTTCTCCCTGCTTAGGGAAGTGTGACTGCCGTTGTATGGAGACCCCGTTTCCAGATTTCAAGCGAACGCTGTCGCAGGAGGCTTGCGCCATGACCATCCGTCAGTCCACCACCCCCGCCTCGCGCGCGGTCCGCTCGAGACTGCTCGCATCGGTGCTGGTGCTCAGCGTCGTCGCCGTGACGCTCACGGTTGTCCCGGCGTCGGCCGGTGCCGCCACGTCCACTCCACGTCCGGCTGCGTACACGCCCTCGAGCATCCCTCGCGACCAGGTCAGCATCTGGCACGAGCGACCCACTGCGGGGGTCACGCCGAACGCCGATCGGGTGGCGCTCTCCGTCGTGGTCCCCGGCCTCGACTCCAACCTCACGGGAGCGAACGGCGGCCTGTACCTCTCGGTGGGGGAGCGGACCGCGCTCGGGGCCGCTGATCCGCTCCTCGGTGCACGGGCCGTCGCCCGGTTCGATTCGCGCCAGTGTCGCAGGATCGACGACCGGACACTGCTCGACTGCAGGATGCTCAACGGCGACTGGGCCCAGGTGACCCACGAAGCGCCCACGCCGGGTGCCGACCCGGCGATCATCGTCCGGGCCTCGGTCGAGAGCATCCTCGGATGCGCCCCCAACCGGCCGGCGCGGTGCCGTCGTCCGACTGACCCTGACACCGGGCTGATGCCGGCCCGACCCGTGGTGAACATCGCCATCGGCGACACCCTCGTGCAGCTGAGCACCTCGAACTGCGGCCGTGCCTCGGCCCAGCGACAGGTCTGCAGCACCCGGGGCACTTCGCAGGAGCGATCCGGTGGTGCCCTGGTCGATGTCGTCGGATCCCGATCGTCGATGAGCACGCCGGTCGCCGCCCAGTCGGTCGGCTCGCAGGCGGTGACGACCCAGGAGGCGAGTTCGGGATGCGGCGAGGCCTACCAGAACATCGGCGAGACCGAGATGCAGCTGGCTGGAACCGTGTCGATGATCCCGGTCGCGGGCTCGTTCATCGGGAACGTGCTCAAGGATCAGGCGTACAACAACGCCATCAACGCCTCGAACGCCGCAGATGCCTGCCTCGAAGGACAGATCGACATCATCAACGAGCAGTTGGCCGACATCCAGTCGCAGATCACGCAGCTGCAGCTCGAGGCACAGCAGGCCGCGGGCGTCTTCTACCAGAGCGAGTTCGATCAGGCGCAGGCCATCGCCGGCTCCTACGCCCAGCAGTACGCGGCCAGTCTGGCCACCATCTCGCCCGGTTCGGGCACCTCCGAGGGTCTCTTCGGGAATTTCATGCTCAACGTCGGGTTCTGGCAGCTCGGTGATGTCGTGGCGCCCGGTTTCACGATCGACGACGCCACGACGCCGACGCATTTCCAATCAGCCGTCCAGGCGGTGAACCCGGGCAGCCAGACCCAGTTCCAACAGGCGATCTCCAACCTCTCGGGCACCTCGCTCCAGCCGTCGAAGTGTTCCAGTGGGAACTGTGCGAAGCAGGTGCTGCAGAACCCGAACAGTCAGCTCGTGGGTCTGTACAACTCGAAGGCACAGGCGCTCCAGGCGCAGTGGAAGTTGAACGTCGGGGCCGGAACCTCCTCGGGTTCGAATGTGGTCACGATCTACGACGACTACAACAACGCGTTGAGTGATGACTATCAGTCCTCGCTCAACTCCCTGCAGCAGGGTCTCACCCTCGAGCAGCTGACCAACCAGATGAACTTCCAGTACGCGTTCGACAACTGCTCGGCGACGACGTCATGGAGCTCCTGCAGCCAGATCCAGTCCTGGAGTCAGACCCCGGGCACGGTGTTCAACATCACCAACCAGCCCGCCGGCTCTGACTGGAACGATGCCATCACTGCGTTCAACACGGCGCAGAAGCAGTTGTTCTCGGTCTACAGGGCTCGGGCGAACCGCCTCGCCAGCACGACGCTGCAGTACCTCATCAGCGATGTGCCGTTCGGCTCGCAGTCCTACCCGACCGGCTCGATCCCGGTGACGGTCGGCTCGCAGCAGTCCTCGGTCCCGGCGGTGAACTACTCGAGGCTGATCGGTGCTGCGCTCCCCGGCGTGGCCGGAGGGCCGGCGCAGTACCCGATGCTGGCGTTGCCCGGAGCAGCGGGTGGGAGCTGGCAGGAGGATGCCGCCCTCTATCAGTTCGGTGCACTGTTCAACGCCCAGCAATGTGCTGCGGCGATCCTCGACAACGATGGAACCGAACTGCTCTCGACCGTCGTGTCGGCGCCGGGCAACTGCCCGGTGCTGTTCGCCACGGGTGGTCTCGGTGCGCTCAATGACTCCTACTACGACGGCGATCGTCTGCAGCCCTACTACGCATCACCCTCGGGAATCGTGCTCACTGGTGCCATGCAGGTCAACCTCCGACTCTGCAACCCATCGGATCCGATGCTCACCTGGTACCAGCCCGGCGCCAGCAACATCAACAACGCCGCTGGTCTCACCGCCGGCACGTGGTACCTGAACTGCGGCGGTTGGGCGACGATCGGTGCCAGTGGTTGGACCTGCTTCCCGAACGCTCATTGCCCGAACGGCTGGCAACAGTCGTCCTCGACCTGGAACTGGGTGTCGAGCCAATACTCCGGAGATGAGTCTGATTACCCCGACTACCAGTCGCACAATCACACGCTGAACTTCAAATCTGGGCCGGTCATGACCTACATCGTGTCTGGTCCTGCGCCGGCTTGGCAGTGGGCGTACGAGCCTGTCGAGTACTTCGCCTCAACCAGCAACCTCACTTACAACTCCTACGACACCTTCAACTCCGCCAACTACCAGGAGTGGCGCATCAACACTCCGACCAAGAACAACAAGACGGCGCTGACCGCAGTCATGCCCGTCCCGGTGTCCAGTCAGTCCACGTCTGGCGCGAACATGGACTCCCAGGCACAGGGATTCTTCATCCCGGTCGCGTTCACTCTTCAGTATTCGAGCGGCAACACCTACACGTTTGGCTGGCAGCCCATGCAGAACACCACGATCGCCACCTCGGGGTTCTCCTGCGACGGCTGGACCTGCACGGTGGCTGATGGGTCGGTATGGAACGTGGCCAATCCGACCGGCTCGTCGATGGTTGCCAACTACAACAACACCGTCCAGATCCAGATGGTGCAGCAGTGGAACTGAGCTTGACGCTGACCTAGGGGCGGACCACGACGGTCCGCCCCGAGGTCGGTCCTCGCGGTCATCCCTGTCCCCGGAGCGACGCGTTCCGGCGCAACGGTGCGAGGCATCGGGCTACCCTGTGCGAAATCTTATTACTAGGGGACCTGATGGACAGCAGCGTGGAGTCGGAGTTCGTCGGTCCGGACAGTGATCGCTCGTTC
>CANFHM010000082.1 GCA_947446975.1 Microthrixaceae bacterium | reverse complement strand
GTGTCACCGCCGATCGTCGGCGCAGTCCACGAGACCTTCACGCTTCGGTCCGCCGAGGCACCAACCACCGCAGTGGGCGCTCCGGGCACATTGATCGGCTTCACCTCGGCGCTTGCAGCAGAGGCCGGAGACGAGCCCTTCGCGTTCTTCGCGACCACGGTGATCGTGTAGGCGGTGCCATCGGTCAGACCCGTGATGGTGCAGGACTGCCCTGTCGAGGTGCAGGTCCTGCCGCCCGGGCTCGCGGTCGCGGTGTAGCCGGTCACGTAGTAACCGTTCCCTGCCGCCGCCTGCCACCACACCGTGACGCTCGTCGGGCGCCCCATCGCTGAAACGCCAGCGGGAGCCGATGGCGTACCGATGACAACAGAATCGCTCGCGGTGCTCGCTGCGCTGCTGCCGACGATGTTGGTCGCTCTGACCGTGAACGTGTAGCTGAGGCCGGTGTGCAGGCCGCTCACGGTGCAGGACGTCGCGGTCGACGTACAGGTCAATCCCTCCGGCGCGGAGACCACTGCGTACTGCGTGATCGCTGCCCCTCCGTCAGCAGGAGCTGTCCAGGAGACCACTGCGGACTTCTTCCCGGGAATCGCCGACACTGCTGTGGGTGCATCAGGGACACGAGCCGGAGTGACTGCCACCGACGTGGCTGCGGTCGAATCACCGAGCGCATTCGTGGCCACGACGGCGAAGGTGTAGGGGGTTCCGTTTCGAAGGCCATTCACCGTGCACTGGTTCGCCGGCTCGGTCGCAGGAACAGTGACCTGGTACGAGCAGGTCTTCGCATCGGGAGTGGATGTCACCCTGTACGAAAGAACAGGGGAGCCATTGTTCGATACGGGCGGATCCCACGCGACGACGACCGAGGAATCCCCAGCCGTCACCCGCGTCGATGCTGGGGAGGTTGGCGCTCCGGTCGGCGTGACAGCAGTCGATGGCACGCTCGGCGCGCTCGAGCTCGACGGAGCGTTCGACGCAACAACGGTGAACGTGTACGGCGTTCCATTCGTGAGGCCCGTGACGGTGCACGGACTCGCCGCTGCACTGCATGTCCTGCTTCCGGGATTCGATGTGACGACATACCCGGTGATCGGCACGCCGCCGGTGTTCGTCGGAGCGAGCCAACTCACCTGCGCAGCTCCGTTGCTCGGTGTTGCAGTGACCGACGTAGGTGCACCGGGTGTGGCGACAGGCGTGAGCGGTTGCGACCAGTCCGAGAAGCAGGAGACTCCATTGACCCCACAACTCGACCCGACCCCGTTGTAGGCACGGACCCGGAAGCGGTAGGTCTTCCCAAGCTGCGGCGTGAACCCGCCTCCCGATCCGCAACTGCCCGGCGGAAAGGTGACTGAATTCGCACGGATCACACCGCAGTACGAGCCGTCCTCAGCCTGGATGTCATACCACTGGATTGCCGCACCGTTCGCGCTGGGCGTGTTCCATGAGAGCGTGATCTTCGGTGCGCCACTTGTCGAAGCTGACAACGCCGTGAAGCTGGGGACACCCGGAGCCGAAGCATTCACATTCCGGTTTGATGCGGAATGCATCGTCCCCCGCACGTGGCTGTGGCCGCCGTCTCCGATATTCCCCCCGACGCCGAACGTGTACGAACGCCGCGGATGATCCACGCCGTTCCATTGCGTGTTCTGCTCCACTGCGTTGATGGTTCCTCCCACGACCGAGTCGACCACGCTGACATGACACCGATCATGGATGATGAGGTCGCCGGGCACCGGGGTATACCCCGAGCCATTCGGGTGGAACTCGAGATTCGGACTCCCCTCAGGGATGAAGTTCGCACAACCATTCCCTGCGGCATACACACGACCCCAGCCCCGCGCCTGGTACAGCCGATAGGCCAGGTCCACACATTGGTATCCATATCCCGCGGATCCGCCAGAGCAGCTCCCGTTACCGTTCGACAGCACATCAACGCCTTGGCCTCCGAGCCAATCGCTACCTCGGATGAGAAGAGTCCCGCAGGCTGAAGCCGATGCAGGTGTACTCGTCGGAACAACTGCCAAGAACGTGCTGGCGATTCCGAGAATAAGCATGGCGCAGATCATGCGAGTCCGATGAATGGCCCACGACCCGGTGGTAGCCACACTGAAGTCGGCACCCCTGACACGATCGAATGTGCGCATTTCGTATTCCTCCAGAATGAGTCCCACCGGCAGATCCAGGGATCAGGATCCATTCCCCGAAACAGCAACTCAAGGACGATTTCGGGGACTTTTCGGACACACATTCCGATCATCGCTCGGACCCTCGGAACTACCGTGCGGCCATGCCCGGCGGCTCGGAACAACGCAGGAGAACCGCAGCCACGCAATCGGCGCTCCTCGATGTCGCCACCGAGCGGCTCATCACCCACGCACTTGATGCGCTCGCCGGTTTGGTGACACCGTCGATCCTCGCCCGATCAAGCCAGACCGTCAGTGTTGACACCGCCTACCGACTCCTTGAGTCCCCCGAGCACGCCATCCAGATGCTCACGAACCGAGTTATCCCGCCCGACTTCTCCTCCGTGCCACTCAACTGGCCGGCATTCAGTGCGGTCAACATCAATGCCATCGACACCTTCGGCGGTGAGAGCTCCCTCGTCGGCATCCACAACGCACTCTGCGTGTTCATCACCAACAACTTCGCTCTCACCTCCGCAGTCGTCGGGCGGATCATCGACGCCGCCACCATCACCGCCAGTGAACGGTGGGTCGGTGAGATGCGCATCCGTGACGAACGCATCGCCATCGCCCGTCAGATCCGTGCCGAACGTCTGCGCGCGGTGCGAGCCATTGATGAGGAGCTCAGCTGGATGGTGCAGATCGCGCTCATCCAGACCCGTCGCCGCACCAGGGCCTCACTCACCTTCGGTCAGCTTGTCATCATGCTGCGATCACTCGCCGATGGTTGCATCGATCGCATTCTGCTCGATCCTGACTCGATCGAACCGGCCGATGTCGCCAGCGCCATGATCGACCTCGGTTTCGCCCTCACCGAGGAGGGTCTGATGCCGGAGGCGGCGAGCAGGTTCGACCTTGGCGACGATCTTGATCTTGACGCGATCGTGCTCACCGCCGAACAGCTCTGGCGATCCGGCGCCGCCGACGATGTACGCACTCGTGTCGCCAGGAAGCTGTCGATCCCGATGAAGCGCCTGGTCGAGGCGTTCCCCACCGAGGAGTCGCTCGCCGATGCGCTCGCGCAGTGCGTGATCATCGGGGTGCCCGTCGGGGGGAGCCGTGAGTCTCGCGTCGCCCTGCTCGCCGCCGCGCTGCACCGCCTGGCGCAGTTCGCCGATGAGATCCCGACGGTGATCGAACTGCTCCGCAGAGCCGAGCCAGCGTCGGTCGCCCTCGACGAACTCCGCGACGCCGCCCGAACACTCGCCGAGGAAGGCACCAGCGAATCGGTCGATCCGGGTCGGATCGCCGATCAGCTGATCGCCACCGCCGCCACGGGTCTCCGGCAGTGGGACACCACTCGCCTACTCATCGATGTCCTACGAGGTTGAGACCACGGCTTACTTGTCGTAGCGGGTGCGGCGGCCCTTGTTGACCATGCGGCGCTCGGAGAAGTGCTTCTTGGATGACATCTCGTCCCAGTCGCCTCCCTGCATGCGCTGGGCATCGACGTTGAGTTCCTCGATGAGATCCGGATCGCCACCGATGTCGGAGAGCAGACCTGCCGCCGCAGCGAACGCCACTGAGGCACCCTGGAAATCACGGCGCTGATATGCCTCGAGAGCCTTGCGACGCTCCTCGGCCGCCCGCAGGATGTTGACCTGCTCATGCACCTGGGGGTCGGCTGCGGTGTCCACCGCGTTGGGATCGGCCGACACGGTGACACCGAGCGGGATGGTGACGGTGTGCAGCTCGACGGCGTCGCCGAACGTGCTCCAGCGCACGATGGCCTCACCGAGAACGAACGGACCCTCGACCCGCACCGGCGGCAGCAGCAGCTCGGCCACGACCCGACGAAGTTCGGAGCCGTAGGCATCGCCGAGTGCGACCTGCATGCCACCGGCCACCTGGGTGATGGGGAACTCGTTGAGCACCCTCATACCGAGCACGCCAGCGGCCGGACGCAGCTCGACTGACACGTTCTGCGCAACGGTGGAGGCGAGACCTTCGAACTCATCGTTGAAGATCTGCGGGGCGTGATCGGGGCCCGCGCACCAGTAATCGTTGCCGGTTCCGGCATCGGCGATGATCGCCAGCAGCTTTTCGTCGTAGCGATCACCGAAGCCGATCGTGGTGGTGGTGATGCTGCGTGAGCGTGCAGCGGCAGCAATGCTCGCCAGTCGATCGGGGTCGGTCTCGCCGACATTGGCCTGGCCATCGGTGAGGATGATCACCCGGCGCAGCGCCTCGGGTCGGGGTGAGGCCTCGAGCATCTCGATGCCCTTCAGCCAACCGCCCGACAGGTTGGTGGAGCCGCCGGTGGTGACCTGCTTGATGCGAGCAGCGGCGAGGTCGGGATCGTGCGACGAAAGTTCGAGCACGAGTTCGGTGGTGTCATCGAAGGCCACGACGCCGACACGGTCGTTGGGCCCGGCCAGACGCAGGAAGTGCGCGGATGCCGCCTTGACGGACCGCAGTGGGTCGCCACTCATGGAGCCGGATTTGTCGAGGACGAGCACGACATCGAGCGGCTGGCGCTCGGAGTCGGGCGCCGGTGGCGCCTTGAGCTCGACGAGCAGATGGACGACGTCGTTGTCGACGACGGGGACGATGGTTCGATCGAAGGTGATCTTCGGTTGCATGGCGTTCTCCTGTGGTGTTGTTCCGCCGGTTCACATAGATGAACGCGCGAAGTGCGCCGGAATGTGCGAGTGGGCTCGAGGAGACCCGAGAAGCCGCCGAGTGATGCCGCCCTCAGTCCCGAGCGC
>CANFHM010000081.1 GCA_947446975.1 Microthrixaceae bacterium | reverse complement strand
GTCGGGCCAGTGATAGGCCTGCGGGCGGCGGTTCGCCAGACTGGGGAGCCGCCGCCGCACCATCCCGGTCGCATCGGGGTCGAGGTCGGCGATGACCACGACGTCGCCGTCGCCCGGGGCCTCGGCCAGCACCGTCCCCCAGGCGTCGACGATGAGCGCGTGGCCGTGGCGCCGCACGCCGTCGGGACTCGTGCCCCACTGCGCAGCGGCGATGACGGCCACCTGGTTCTCGACCGCCCGGGCTCGCACGAGCAGTTCCCAGTGGTCGGCGCCGGTGGCCGCAGTGAATGCTGAGGGCACAGCAATCATCTGCGCACCCCGTAACGCTTCGATCCGGAACAGTTCGGGGAAGCGCAGGTCGTAGCAGATGGTGAGCCCGAGCCTGGTGCCATCGGGGAGCGTGGCCACGACGGCGTCCTCGCCAGCGCTGAACGTGTCGGACTCCCTGCTGATGGCGCCCTCGACATCGACGTCGAACAGATGGACCTTGCGATAGTCGGCGAGAAGACCCCCGGTCGGGCCGATCAGGCATGAGGTGTTGAACAGTTGATCGCCATCGCGTTCCACGAAGCTCCCGGCGACGATCGAGATCTGATGGCGACGGGCGAGTGCCGCGGCCCGGGCGGTGGTGGGTCCATCCAGCGGTTCTGCGGCGGCACGCATGGCGGCGGTGCGACCGAGCGAGGCGAACAGTTCCGGCAGCACCACCAGTTCGGCACCCTGCCCGGCAGCCTCGCCGACGAGCGCAGCGGCTCGGGCGAGGTTGTCGTCATGGTCGGCACTGCAGTGCAGCTGGATGGCGGCGACGCGCATGGCGACGACGGTATCGGTTCCACCCGGCGCCCACCGTGGGATGGCAACCGGATGTTCCGCTCAGCCCCCGGGCGGCAGGGCGCGCCAGTCATCGCGACCGGCTCGTACCTCCGTCGCCGAGACGGGCCCGTGGCGTTCATCGACCTCGAGGATCATGAGGTCGAGATCCTCGGGCACATCGGCTGTGGGGTCGTCGCCCGGCATCGGCCATGGTGGCCTCGGGGCGAGGGCGATCCGGGGCAACCGACGCAACGCGACGTCACGCTGCTCGATCCCGCCGTACCACTGCGGGTCGAGCACCTGTGCCCATTTGTCGGCTCCCATCACGACGACTTCGTATCCGGTGGCGATGTCGGCCAGCAGGCTGTGTTCGGTGGTGCGCACACCGATCGCCGGGTTGGTGTCGGCCAATCGATGGAGCTCGGCGAGTCGCTCGGAGAGCGGTGAGAGGCGGTCATCGGGTTTGCCGAGCGTGACCACCGAGATCACGAGATCGAGTCGATGGAGTCCGCACTGCTCGATGGCCTGCTCGGCCAGATGCACATGGGCGATCGTGGGGGGATCGAACGAGCCCGGATACACGCCGACTCCGTGGCCGGCGCCGGTGCTGATCGGATCGTTCGGAGCCATCCGCCGAGGCTACTGATCATGCGAGACTGGGAACCGATCGCTGCCGCCACCGGCGGGTCGATCGCCTCCACGACACAGGTCCACCGATCACCGATCATCGAGGTCCCGATGGCTCGCACCCCCTTCCTCCACCCGTTCGCCCGACCCGCCGCTGCGGCCGAGGAGTTCATCACCATCGTGCGGGGCGAGGGTGCCCTGGTCTGGGACGACCAGGACCGTGAGTACATCGACGGCCTCGCCAGCCTCTGGTACTGCAACGTGGGGCATGGCCGGTTCGCGATCGCCGATGCGGTCGCCTCGCAGATGGCCGTGCTCGAGAACTACAACACCTTCGACATCTTCACCAACGAGCCGGCGGAACGGTTCGCGGCATTCATCGCTGCTGCCGCACCCGTGCCCGATGCACGAGTGTTCTTCACCTCGTCCGGCTCAGAAGCGGTGGAGACCGCCATCAAGCTGGCCCGTCTCACGCATTCGTTGCAGGGTCATCCCGAACGCAACATGATCGTGGGCCGCACCAACGCGTATCACGGCGTCACCTACGGCGGTCTTTCCGCGCAGGGCCTGCCGCTCAACCAGGAACATTTCGGGCCGTTGCTCGATCCGGTCATCCGGGTCGACAGCCATGATCTCGCCGAACTCGAGGCGGTCTTCGCCGAGCACGGCAAGCGCATCGCTGCGGTGATCGCAGAACCGGTGCAGGGCGCCGGCGGTGTGTATCCACCTGCTAGCGGCTACCTCGACCGGCTGCGTGAACTCTGTACCGAGCATGGCGCGCTGCTCGTCTTCGACGAGGTCATCACCGGGTTCGGTCGGCTCGGCACCTGGTTCGCCGCCGACTTCTTCGGCGTGGTGCCCGACATGATCACCTTCGCCAAGGGTTGCACCTCCGGGTACCTGCCTCTCGGCGGTGTGGTGGTCGGCGAGGCGGTGCTCGAGGTCATCGAGGCCGACCCCGCGTTCATCCTGCGCCATGGATTCACCTACTCGGGTCACCCCACTGCCTGTGCGGCTGCGCTCGAGAACACGGCGATCCTGCTCGAGGAGGAACTGTTCGATCGGGTACCGGCCATCGCCGAACACATCGGTGGCGGTCTCGCCCGACTCGTGGATCAGGGTGTGCTCGAGTCATCACGCGGGGTGGGAGGTATCTGGGCCGGGGTGGTGCCCGAAGGTGTTGCCGCCGTTTCGGTGCGCAACGCGATGCTCGAACGTGGGGTCATCATTCGCCCGATCGGTGCGTCGATCATCGCGTTCTGCCCGCCGTTGGTCACAACGGACGCCCAACTGCTCCACTGCATCGCTGCGCTCGAGGGCGCCATCGCTGATGTCAGCTGATCAGCGGGTTCCCCAGCTGTAGCTCTGCTTGGTCAGATGCATGTAGGTGAAGGTCTCGGCATGTGAGACCCCCGGCGTGGGACGGATCACCTCGTTGACCAACGTGAGCAGCTCGTCGGTGTTCTCACACACGACCTCGCACATGATGTCGTAGCGCCCGGTGGTGATGACGACGTAGGTGGCCTGGGGGATGGCGGCGAGCGCATCGGCGACCTCACGGAGATTCCCCTCGACGTTGACGGCGATGAGCGCCTCGAGGCTGAACCCCACGGCGATGGGATCGGTGACCGCCACGACCTGCATGGCTCCGCTGTCGATGAGGCGCTGCACGCGTTGGCGCACCGCCGCCTGCGACAACCCGACGAGCGGGCCGAGCTTGGCGTAGGGCATGCGACCATCGACCTGCAGCTCGCGGATGATGGCCTTGTCGGTGTCGTCGAGATGCACCGGCGACCCGGCGCGCACGATGCGCTCGGCGCCGACGGCGCGGAGGGGGAGCTGGGACTTCAACCGAGCACCGTGCCGAGCGGGACGTACGGCCGGCCGATGGACTCGGCGACCGCTTCGTTGGTGACCTGACCGTCGATGGTGTTGACCCCGCCTGCCAGCGCGGTGTCGCGGGCGCAGGCGGCGGCGACACCGAAGCGGGCGAGCTCGGCGAGATACGGCAGCGTGGCGTTGGTGAGCGCGTGGGTGGAGGTGTGCGGCACGGCGCCGGGCATGTTGCCGACTGCGTAGTGGAGCACACCGTGCTTCTCGAACACGGGATCGGAGTGCGTGGTCTCATGCGAGGTCTCGATGCAGCCGCCCTGATCGATGGCGATGTCGATGATGACGGCGCCGGGCTTCATGGACCGCACCATGTCCTCACTGACCACCACCGGTGCACGGCCACCGGGCACGAGTACCGCACCGATGACGAGATCCGCGTCGGCCACGGTGCGCTCGACCATGCCGCGGTTGGAACTGAGCGTGGTGACACGACCCATCTGGATCTGATCGATATGGCGGAGACGGTCGATGCTCTTGTCGAGCAGATCCACCTCCGCCTCGAGGCCGGCGGCCATCCAGGCGGCGTTCCAGCCCACGTTGCCGGCACCGAGCACGGCGACCCGCGCCGGACGCACCCCGGGAGCACCGCCGAGCAGCACCCCGCGACCGCCGTTGTGGCGTTCGAGCAGATGGGCGCCGACCTGCACGCTCATGCGACCGGCGACCTCGCTCATGGGCGCGAGCAGCGGCAGCGCGCCATCGGCGAGCTGCACGGTCTCGTAGGCGATGCCGGTGACCCGGGCGGCCAGCAGGGCATCGGCAACCTTCGGGTATGCGGCGAGATGGAGGTAGGTGAACAGCACCAGCCCGGGACGGAAATGGGCGAACTCGGCCTCGAGCGGTTCCTTGACCTTGCACACGATGTCGGAGCGCTCCCAGACCTCGGCGGCCGAGGAGACGATCGTGGCGCCGGCGCGGAGGTAGTCGTCGTCGGGGATGCTGGAGTCGATGCCGGCCCCGGCCTCCACGAGCACCGTGGCGCCGGTGTGCAGCACCTCACGCACACCATCGGGGGTGATGGCGACACGGTGCTCCTCATGCTTGATCTCGCGGGGCACCCCGACGGTGAGGGCGCCGGCGGCGGATGCGGTGGCGTCGGTGATGCTCATGGGAGCCTCGGATCCATCCCGAGCTTCTCCATGCCCTCGATGAGCACGGTGCGAAGGATGGCGACGATCTCGTCGAACTGCTCCGGCCCGGCGGTGAGCGGCGGGGCGAGCTGGATGACGGGGTCGCCACGGTCGTCGGAGCGGCAGATCAGGCCGAGTTCGAGGAAGCGCCGCGACAGATGCTGGCGGATGAGCAGCTCGCATTCGTCGGCGTCGAAGGACTCCTTGGTCTCGCGGTCCTTGACCATCTCGATGCCGTAGAAGTACCCCATGCCCCGGATGTCGCCGACGATCGGGAGATCACGAAGGGTTTCCAAGGCGGCCCGGAACGCCCCTTCGTTGGCCAGCACGTTCTCGATGAGGCCATCGCGTTCGAAGATCTCGAGGTTGGCCAGCGCCACTGCACAGCTGACCGGATGACCGGCGAAGGTGAGGCCATGGCCGAACATGG
>CANFHM010000080.1 GCA_947446975.1 Microthrixaceae bacterium | reverse complement strand
GTGACAGCCTGAAAGAAGGCTGACGGTGGGAAAGACCAATGGCATCGGAGGAAGATCCGGCGGCGGGACCTCGGTCCCAACCGACCCGGCGGAGTGGCAGCCGTGAGCCACGCAACTCGGGAATGGTCGTAGCGCGGACAGTCATCACTCAGCGGACGGGGGTTCGATTCCCCCCAGCTCCACCACGTGCATCAGGTCGACCTGCTCCGGCATCTGGCCGAGCCGCCCCGCTCAGCCGCGGAACGGATGCAGACCTCCGAGCGGGATGGTGCCCATCCGGCCGGCGCGGAAATCGTCGAACGCGGTGGCCAGTTCTGCCCGGGTGTTCATGACGAACGGCCCCTGGGCAGCCACAGGTTCCCGGATCGGCTCGCCACCGAGGAGCAGCACCTCGAGCGGAGCATCGGCGGACGCGGCCAGCACGATGGTTTCGCCCTCACCGAACACCGCGAGCCGTCCCCCGCCGAAGGCTGCCTCCTCGACACCCGCCGTGCCCGCACCTTCGAGCCCGTAGGCCAGCGCGTTGAACGCAGCGTTCCATGGCAGCTCGATGCGAGCACCGGGCAGCACCGTGACGTGGGCGATGGTGATCGGGGTGTGGGTCGAACCGGGCCCGGCGTGCCCATCGATCTCGCCGGCGATGAGACGGACGACCGATCGACCATCGGTCGTCGTGAGCAGCGCGACCTCATCGGCCTCGAGGTTCTGATACGCCGGCGAGAGCATCTTCGACCGACTGGGGAGGTTCACCCACAGCTGGATGCCGTGGAAGAGACCACCGCTGCGAACCAGGTCCTCCGGCGGGGTCTCGATGTGCAGGATGCCGCTGCCGGCGGTCATCCACTGGGTGGCCCCATCGGCGATCACGCCGCCGCCACCATGGGAGTCCTGGTGCAGGAAGGTGCCGTCGATGATGTAGGTGACCGTCTCGAACCCGCGATGGGGATGCCAGTCGGTGCCCTTGGCCTGCATGGGGGGCCACACGATCGGTCCCATCTGATCCATGTGGATGAAGGGGTCGAGTTCGTCCATCGGTACACCGGCGAACGCCCGTCGCACGGGGAACCCCTCGCCCTCGAAACCTTCGGGCGCAGTGGTGACCGTTCGGACCGGTCGGGGCTGGCCCGTGGCCGGAGCGATCGGCGTGAGGGTGGCTGGATCAGCGTTCACTGCGGGCATGGGGCGCTCCGTTCCGACCTCGACCACGGGGAGATCCCGAGCCGGGGACCATGTTATTGCGAACGCAAGGAAATCACACACCGCCACGAGCTCCGGAAGTGCTGAGTCACCACACCTAGGCTCAGTCGATGTCCGATCCGGGAACCACGCAGCCCTGGGCCTCGTTCACCGCGGCCATCGCCACCGCCGTCGAGCACATCACCGGTGACTCCGCCCCGCTCGAGCCCCATGAGCTCGCCGACGGACAGCAGTACGTGATGCGCATCATCGCCGCCGTCACCGAGAGTTCACTGCTCAGCTTCGATCCAGCCCGTCCCGCATTCCTGCCGATGGCGGAGTCGGTGCGTTTCCTGGGAGCCGCCGGCCCGGACATCGACTACGACGTTGCGATCGTGCAGCCCGGCGTCCCCCATCGGATCACTGGCGAACGTGGCGGGGCCACCTATGTGGGGATCGCCGTGTACGGCTACGCCGGTGCAGGAGGTGCCACCGAGATCGTCGACTCCATCGATGTGGATGAACTCGTCGACGCCGACGGCGGCTTCGTGCACGAGTTCACCCATCCGCGCGCCGCCCGGGTGATCATCCGCCAGTACTTCCACGACCGTGAGACGCAGGGTCCCGGAACATGGAGCATCGAACGTCTCGATGGTGAGAAGAGCCGGGAGGGTTCCGGCGGCCCGGCAGCGAGCTCCGCTCCACCCGATCCTGCGGCCCTCGCCATGCGGATCGAGAACGCGGCGAACTCGATCCGCTGGAACGCCAGCCTGAACTCGTTGTGGACGCCCGAGCTGCGCACGCGGCCCAATGCGTTCGTGCGTCAGACCGCCGACGACATCGTGGCCGCGGTCAGCAATCCCGATGTGATGTATGCCACCAGTTGGTGGGCGATCACCGAGAACGAGAGCCTCATCATCGAACTCGATCCACCCGACTGCCCCTACTGGAGCATCCAGCTGTGCGATCGCTGGTTCCAGTGCCAGCCCACCCGCCGCACCAACCTCAACGATCGCCAGCTCCTGCGTGAGCCCGACGGTTCGGTCCGGATCGTGATCGCCCACCAGGATCCCGGACACGCCAACTGGCTCGACACCAGTGGTCACCGCACCGGCACGATGTTCTTCCGGTGGCTGCACGCCGACCCCGACCAGCTGCCCGTCTGTCGGGTCGTGGACGCCGACAGCGGCGACCCCAGCTGATCCAGTCCGATCCCTGCTGATTCAGTCCGATGCGCCCCGGACGGACCTGAACGAATCCTCATCGGGGTAGGGGAACCACTCGGGATCGGGTTGCGCCCGCGGGGCGATCATCACCATCTTCGAACGACGGAACTGTTCGAGCCCCTCGGCGCCGAGCTCGCGACCGGATCCGGTGAACTTGCGTCCCCCGAACGGCACGGCGTCGTTGTCGTTCAGCGGCGTGTTCACCCAGACGATCCCTGACTCGATCTCATCGATCGCCCGGAATGCCTCATCGAGTCGCTCGGTGTAGATGTTTGCGCCGAGGCCGAAGCGGGAGTCGTTGGCGAGCGCGATGGCTTCATCGAGACTCTCGACCCGGCACACCGGGGCGATCGGCCCGAAGCACTCGTCGTGCATGATGTGGAAGGAGTGCTGCACCTCGAGCACCGTGGGTTCGAGGTACCAACCGGCACCGGGTGTGAGCGGTCGTGATCCACCGCAGACGACTCGTGCGCCCTGCTCGACGGCGCGACCGATGATGGACTCGACCCTGGCTCGTTCGCGCTCCGAGGCCAGCGGACCGATCTCCACCTCGTCGAGACCATTGCCGACCCGCAATGCCCGGGCCTCCGCAGCGAGACGTTCGATGAACGCATCGAACACGTCGGTGTGCACGTAGAACCGCTCGGCCGAGGTGCACACCTGACCGCAGTTGAGGAAGGCGGCGAAGGCCGCCCCGCGCGCCGCGAGCTCGACATCGGCTGACGGCATCACGATGAACGGATCGTTGCCCGAGGCCTCGATGAGCGTCGGCTTGAACCTCTCGGCAGCAGCCCGGGCGACCGCCTGTGCCGCGGGAACACTGCCGGTGAACGCCACACCATGGGTGTGCTCATGAGCCACGAGCATCTGACCCACCGCCGCTCCCCCGGTCATGCACTGCACCAGTCCGGATGGAAGCTCGGCGAACGCGTCCATCACCATGAGCATGGTGATCGGAGTGAGCTCGGAGGGCTTGAGGATGACCGCGTTGCCGGCGGCGAGTGCGGCGGCGGCCTGCCAGCCGAACAGAAGCACCGGGAAGTTGAACGGCACGATCGACACGATCGTGCCGAGGGGCTCCTTCATCGTCATGTGGATCTGCCCGGCGATCGCCGGACCGGCGATGCGTCCCTGATCCTGGCGGGCCAGTTCGGCGAAGTGACGGAACGCGGAAGCCGCTGCGCCTCCCTCCCAGTGCGATTCACGGAACGGCTTGCCCATCTCGCGGGTGAGACACTCCCCCACCTGTGCCGCTCCCGCCTCGAGGCGCGCTGCGACCTCATGCAGCGCTGAGGTCCGTTCCAGGGCCGACATCGCCCACCACTCGCGCTGGGCCCGAGCGGCTGCCGCGACCGCCTGCTCGATCTCCTCAGCGGTGGCGTCCGCGTACTGTCCGCACGATCGACCGGTGGCCGGATCGATGATGGCATGGCGGGTGCCCGCACCCTCCACCATCACGCCGTCGATGAACTGTCGACCCGAGAGACGGGCCATCGTGTCGAGCACCTCTGGAGCCATGCGTGGAGAGTACGCGGCCCCCCGGGATCAGTGATCCATCCCCGGCATCGCGGCCATTGTTCCCGCCGATGCGCCCGAAGATGAGCCAAGACGGTCGCGCTGGGCCTCATACTCACGGATCTCGACCTCCTGGTACTGGGCCATCCGCGCCGCGATCGCACGCACACGCGCATCGGAAGCGTGCACGGCGGCGTACTGGGCCATATGCAGCCCGCCCCGATGATGAGCGGTCATCAGCTCGAGGAAGAGCAGATCGGCCTCGGTGCCACGAGCGGCATCGAGCGCGGTGAGCTGTGTCTCGGTGGCCATCCCCGGCATGGAACCCACCGGCGAGCCCATGGCCATCCAGGCCATCGCCGTGCGGTCCGGGTCGAGGTCCGGGCGGGTGGCCCCCTGCTCGTCGAGGAGCACGCCCATCGCCCCGAGCTCCGAACGTTGGAAGAGCAGGACATCCTGTGCGAAGCCGCGCACCGTGGGATCCTGGCCGTGTGCGAGCTCCATCAGGGCCATGCGGACGGCCTGATCATGATGATCGGACATGTCGACCAGGAAGCCGACATCCACCGAACTCGTCGACTGCTCGGAGGTCCGCACCCCGATGAGATACCCGACGGCGCCGACGAGGAACGCCACCGCCAGCACCAGGCCGATGACGGCCGTGCGACGGGGCCGATCCTGCGGGCTGTCCGCTCCTCCCGTGGGCTCGGTGCCGGCCGACGATGCGTCATCTGCGGTCGATTCCATCGCCGCACGCTAACCGTCGCCATTCGTCCTCCGACATCGGGGGTGTGCTCAGATGACGCAGCGCTGCGACGCTCCCACTCCCTGCGAACGAGGCACACCGATGGAACTCGAACAGATCTGGACCTACCCAGTGAAGTCGATGATCGGGCAGCGCGTCCGATCCGCCGACATCACGACCACCGGATTGGTCGGCGACCGCCGGTGGGCGGTCCGCGACGAGGTCCGTGGTGGCATCCGCGGCGCCAAGAAGTTCGCAGCACTCATGCGGGCCGAGGCGATCGAGCTCGACGGTCGCATCCGGATCACGCTGCCCGATGGCGCAGAGTTCGACGCTGATGACCCCTCGGCCGCCGAACAGCTGACCCGCTTCCTCGGTTCGCCCGTGAGCCTCCTGCCGCTCCCCGACGCGACCGACCTCGACCACTTCCGCCGTGGTGCGCCCGACAGCGACGACATCATGATCGAGCTGCGCTCGATCTTCGGCCGCGAGGAGGACGAGCCGCTGCCCGATCTCTCGATCTTCCCGCC
>CANFHM010000079.1 GCA_947446975.1 Microthrixaceae bacterium | reverse complement strand
GCATCGGCGTCGAAGATCGTGGCGGTCGCGGTCATGTGGTTCGCAGCGGCTCGGCGGCCGCTCTGCGAGTGGGGTCTAGTAGACGCCGCACATGCCGTCGATGGAGATCTCCTCGACGAGCAGTTCCTCTTCGAGGACCTCTTCGGTGCCGGTGGTGTCAGCGGCGGTTGCTTCGGTGACGTCGAGCGTCTGCTCCATGGGTTCCTCCAGAACGTGCGGGCGTCCCGACACTCTATCGGTCGGCGTCGGTGCCGAACATGGCCCGCAGCGCAGCGGACACCTCGGCCACCGGTCCCCGGAAGGCGATGTGCTGATCGGGACGCACGAGCAGGCACACATCGGGATCGACGGCGAAGGCCCCGGACCAGACCGCCATCGGCACCTCGACGACCTGCAGCGGGATGGTGGTGTCGGGCACCGGCCCGGTGGAGCCGGCGGCGACCAGCACGGTGAGCGCATCCGGCGCGATGAGATCCAGCGTGGAGCGACCATCGGGCAGCCAGGCGTGGGGAAGCCGGCCGCCCGGGCGCGAGGTCGGTACGAAATCACGAGCCGGCTCCTCGAGCACCACGGCTTCGGTGCCGTCGCCGACGACCAGCTCGCCGCTGTAGGAGTGACCGAGCTGCAGACCGAGCAGATCGAAGTGGATGGCCTGGTTCGCGATGGCCGCCTCGACCACGGCACGACGAACAGGATCGGCCAGCGTGTCGTGCATGGCCGCCACCGACGCCTCGAGGTCTTCGGAGACGCCGAGCGCGATGGGGATCTCGATCAGCTTGAAGGCGTTGATGAGCGACTGGTCCGAGTTGAACTGGGCCACCGGTCGCCGCTCGGCCTCGTAGGTGTCGAGGATCGACGCCGGCGCCCAGCCCGCCTCGACGGCGGCGATCTTCCAGATCAGGTTGTGCACATCGGCCACACCCGTGTTGAGACCGAGACCACCGGTGGGCGGGAACCGATGGGCGGCATCTCCGATGAGGAACACCCGGCCGTCGCGATAGCGCTCGGCGATCTGGGCGCTCATGTTCCACGTGCTGGTGCCGAGGATCTCGAAGGGGACCTCCCGCTCCATGGCTGCGAGCACCATGGCGCGGCAGCGGGCCTCGTTGAAGGACTCCACGGGATCAGTCTCCGGATCGAACGGTGACATATAGACCCATTCGGTGCGCAGACCATGACAGACGAACGTGCCGCCACTGGCCGGATCGATGACGAAATGCAGCACTCCGAGATCCGGCGCGATGAGGTCGGTGAGATCGGCGGCGATGTGCACCATGACGAAGGTCTGGATCGAGGCCGGCCCGATCGGTTCGATGCCGAGCCAGCCGCGCACACGACTGCCGGCACCGTCGGCGGCGAGGAGATAGGAGGCGCGCACCCTGGAGGTGCCTTCGGGGGACTCGATCTCGACGATCACATGATCATCATGCTGCTGGGCGCCCACCCATCGATGCTGATGGCGGACGTCCTCGATGCCGGCGAGCAGCAGTGGTTCCAGACGATGCTGACTGAGATTGCGCAGCGGCGTGGGGGTGATGGCGAGCATGTCGTCGCCCTGATGCTCGAAGGGCAGCGAACCGATGACCTCGCCACCGAGCCGGGTGACCCACAGGGCACGGCCGGCCTCCTCGGGCGACTGCGCCGCGGCCAGCAGGGCGTCCATGTCGACGCCCGCCTGGCGCCAGATCTCGAAACTGCGGGCGTTGACGACATGCGCGGCCGGTGCTCGCTGGGGTCCCTCACGACGCTCGAGCACGATGGCACGCAGCCCGCGCTGGGCGCACAGCTGTGCGGCCGTGAGTCCGGTGGGACCGGCGCCGACGATGACGACATCGACCGTCTCGATGCCGGTGTCGTCGGTGGTGGCTGCATCCTCTGGCATCAGAACACGCCCTCGTAGCTGCCGCCGTCGAGCTGCAGGTTCTGTCCGCTCAGGTAGCCGGCGTTGGCCGAGCACAGGAACGCGAACGCATCGCCGAACTCCTCGGGACGACCGAGACGACCGGCGTTGATCGTGGCGATCATCTCGGCCCGCGCCTCCTCATAGGTGATGCCCTTGATGAGCATGGCGAGCTCGGCCATCTGCCGCTGGCGACCGGTGTCGAACCGTTCGGGCAGGAGCTGGTTGATCGTGACGCCGTGCTTCACGACATCCTTCGACAGCCCCTTGAGGACACCGGTGAGTCCGAGACGCGGGCCGTGCGAGAGGCTCATGATCGGATTCGGCGACTTCACCATCGCCGAGGAGATGGCCACGATGCGACCGAAGCCCCGCTCGCACATGCCCGGAAGCACCGCCTGCACGAACAGCAGGGGGGCGATCATCGAGCGCTGGGCGGTGTCGGCCCACTGCTCCTCGGTGAGCGTGCCGAACATCGCCGGGCTCGGCCCCTCGCCGTTGAGCAGGACGATGTCGGGGTCGGGACAGGCCGCCAGCAACGCGGCTCGGCCATCGGCGGTGGTGGCGTCGGCGACCACGCCGGTGACGGTGACGTCGTAGGCGGATCGGAGCTCCTCGACCGCCTGCACCACATCGTCCTCGGTGCGACCGTTGATGACCACATGGACGCCCTCACGGGCGATGCTCTCGGCACAGGCCCGACCGAGACCACGGCTCGAGGCGATGAGGATGGCCGAACGACCAGCGATTCCGAGATCCATGATCAGTCCAGTCCGGCGGCTTCGCGGGCGGCACCGATGACGTCGAGGTCGACGGGCATGAAGAAGGTCTCGGGTTCCTTCGGGCCCCACACGGCGAACGGGGCATGTCCGTCGGCGCCCTCCCAGTCGCGGCGCCCGAAGTCGCGGTCCCAGGCCTCATCGTCGAGGATCTGATCCATGTCGGTGAAGAACTCGATGGTGGTGCCGGAGGGGTCCTGGAGGTACCAGAACACGTTGGACCCGAGGAAGTGCCGTCCGATGCCGACCACATCGGCATCGGGACGCTCGGCCAGCACGGCGGCGCCCGCCACCCCGATGGCGTCGATGTCGTCCATCTCGAGGGCGTAGTGGTTGAAGTGACTGACCGTGCAGGGCTGGATCAGCAGGTTGTGATGATCCGCCTCGACCCGACCGAAGGTGGCGAGACCACCGAGCACCTGATCGGAGATGCGCACGCCGAGACCCTCGAACATGAACGCCGTGGCCTTCTCGAGATGCGGGGTGCCGAGCACGACATGGCCGAGACGACGGGGCGCCCGGGGCTCGGTGGCCAGCACCGCATCGGCGCGCGTGCCGACGCGCCCGGTTCCGCCGGCACGGTTCCGATCACGCTCGGCGTGGGCCGTGAGAGGGATCGGTGCGCCGACCTCGACATGCACCCGATGACCGAAGACGGGATCGATGCAGGTGAGCTCGGTGCCAGCGATGACTGTGTCGACACCGAGCAGGTGCAGGCGGCCGGCGATGTCGGCGAGATCGCGTTCCGCCTCGCAGCTCAGATGGAGATCGGTGAGATGACGGTGCGTCCCCTCGACGATCCGCAGCTGCACGGGACGGTCCTCGGTGCCGAGCACTCCATCGCCGGTGCGCCGCAGACCCCGACGCTCCCAGAACGCCATGAGCTCCTCAGGCTCGGGAACCGCCATCTCGATGTCGAGCAGTCCGTTGAGTCCCATCAGTTCGCCTCCTTGCGGTAGTCGCTGACACGCACACATGGGTTGGTCATGGTGCCGATGCCCTCGATGGTGGTGGTGATGACATCGCCGTCGGCGAGGAACCGGCCGGAGGCCATCCCGATGCCGTCGGGGGTGCCGGTGAAGATGACGTCGCCGGGCTGCAGCGTGGTGAACCGCGAGAGGTAGCTCACCAGCGTGGACACGTCGAAGATCATCATGGCGGTGGTGGCGTCCTGTCGGACCTCGCCGTTGATGCTGGTGGTGATGCGCAGGTCATCGGGATGGTCGAACTGGTCGACGGAGACGAGCACCGGGCCCATCGGGCCGAACGTGTCGAAGGACTTGCCGAGGTCGAAATGCGGGGGCGAGGCGGCGAACTGGGCCGGCCGGTCGGAGATGTCCTGGCCGATGGTGAGCCCCGCCACATGGCCCCAGGCATCAGCGGGTTCGATGTCGCGACCGGCCCTGCCGATGACCACCACGAGTTCACCCTCGTAGTCGACGGCGTCGCTGCGGAGTTCGACGGCGGCGTCGGGTCCGACGATGCAGGACGGGAACTTGGTGAACGTGAGCGGCACGGCCGGCACCTCCAGACCGCTCTCATCGGCATGGCTCTGGTAGTTCAGGCCGATGGCGAAGCAGTTGCGGGGTCGGGGCACGGGCGCACCCAGCACCGCACCGGCGAGGGTCCCGGTGGGCGGCTGCGCGACGAGGGTGTCGGCGAGCGCCGAGAGTTCCGCCGAGCGACCGATCGCCGCCATGGGATCGGGACCGAACACCCCGCCGCTCGCGGTCTCGAGATCGAGATAGCCGTCACCGACGACCAGTGCCGCCCGACCGTCCACGTTCGCCAGCCTGAACCCCATTGCGTCCCCCTGATCTCGCGGATCCTGCTTCCTATAGGATCCCGTCTGCCAACATACCTGCTCCACCGCTGCCCATGAGTCCGAGGGTTTCCGCATGTTCGACGACCATCAGCCCGCCACCCGCTCCGAGTGGGCCGATCAGCAGCTGCGCCGGGCCATCCTGCGCGGCGACTTCGCACCCGGCGAGGTGCTCAAGATCTCGGCGCTCGAGAAGCAGCTGAACGTCTCGGCCACGCCGCTGCGGGAGGCCCTGCGCAATCTGGCCACCGATGGCCTCGTGGAACTCCACTCCCATGGTTCGGCCCGGGTGGCCAGTGTCGACACCGCCGAGGCCGCCGAGCTCTACGAGATCCGACTGCTGCTCGAACCAGTGGCCCTCGAACGATCCGTGGCCAAGGGCGATGCCGCCTACCGGGCCCGGGTCGAGCAGGCCTGGACCGCCTTCAGCGGGAACGAGGGTCGCTCACTGCCGCTCCATGCAGCCTTCCATCGCGAGATGCTCTCGGCCTGCGACTCCGCATGGATGCTGCGGATCACCCTCCAGCTGGCCGACCGGGCCGGCCTGCTGATCGCCGGTGGCCAGGTCGGCTACCAGGTCGACTACGACCTGATCGCCTCCCATGAGCCGCTGTTCCGGCTGGCCATGGCCGGCGATGCATCGGCCGCCGCCGATGAACTGCGGCGTCATCTGCAGAACACCCTTGAGATGTTCCGGGATCTGGCCCTGCACCAGCAGGACTGACCCAGGAGCGATGCACGACCCGCATCGCCGGTTCTCCGAGCAGCACGGCGGCGTCTCGGCCATCATGTCGGCACCGATCGACAGGAGTGACAGGCGATGACGACAGCGGG
>CANFHM010000078.1 GCA_947446975.1 Microthrixaceae bacterium | reverse complement strand
GCGCGGTGCGGCGGCCGGTTTTGTCGGTGCGGAGGGCCCGACGGGCGATCTCCGGCCTCGCTCCCGTTCTCGGGTTCCGTGCCGCACTGTCGTTGGTGGCTCGCACCCGGTTCCGTCGTCGGTCGCCGGTGTCGTTCACCTGGCCCGGACTCGACCATGCGGTGTGGGTCCGACCCGGCACCAGCGATCTCCGTTCGTTCCTCGAGGTGTTCGTGGATCGGGTCTACGACTGGCCGGCCGGGTTCCATCCGACCAGCCCGCAGTTCGGCACGATCGTCGACGCCGGTGCCAATGTCGGGTTCTCGGTGCTGTGGTTCGCCCGGCAGCACCCCGGCGCCACCATCGTCGCGCTGGAGGCTGATCCGGACAACGTCGAGCTCCTGCGACGCAACACCTCGCACCTGCCCGGGGTGGCCTGTCGGCATCAGGCGCTGTGGAACGAGGTCACGACCCTCGATCTGCGTCGTGGCACCAGCGCCGACAGCGGGCAGGTCGCCGCTGGCACACCGCCGCCGGCGTCCGACGGAGCACACGACGACGCCGCTCGCATCGATGCGATCGATCTGGCATCACTGCTCGACGAACTCGGTCTCGACCGGCTCGATCTCCTCAAGATCGACATCGAAGGCGCCGAGTACGAGGTCTTCGCCGGTTCGGGTCCGTGGATCGATCGTGTCGACGTGATAGCGGGTGAACTCCACGAGCGCTACCGGCCCGGTGTCGGTGCCGTCCTCGATCAGGCACTCATCGGTTTCCCGAACCGGGTCGATCGTCGCTTCGAGTTCTTCGTCAGCCGCTGACGCGCGTCGGTGGCGATGGTGATCGCCCGGGGCGAGCACCGTCCGGCTCGGTCGCGGTGCGGCTCGGGTCAGGCGGGCTGACCGGTGATGGGCCGTCCGGCCAGCACGTTCTTCTGCACACCCGCCGGGGTGAGGGCGTGCTGGCCCATGACGAAGACATGCTCGATGCCCTCGGAGAACACCGCTGGGTGCTCGACGGTCGAACGATCAGCGATCGTGGCGGGATCGAACACGGTGATGTCGGCGTCGGCCCCCATCTGGAGCCGACCCTTGCGGGCGAGCATCGGAACCCGCGCCTCGAGGCGCCGTGCGGGCAGCACGGTGCATTTGGCCAACGCCTCGCTGAGCGTGAGGGCCTGGAGGTCGCGCACATACGGGCCCAGCAGACGCGAGAAGCATCCGGCCCCACGGGGGTGGTTGTTGTTCGAGGACTCGGGGATGGCGTCTGATCCGATGAGGGTCCAGGGTGCCTTCACGGCGGCGAGCACATCCTCCTGCGGGATGGCGTAGGCCACGACGAGCTTGTTCTGCGCCTGGTACTTCTTGAAGCTGGCCTCGGTGAGTCGCTCGCTGGAGCCGGCCAGTTGCAGATCGTTGTAGGAGATGCGGAAACGGGACTGCCAATCACCGGCGAACCGGGCCGAACCGAGGTACGTGCCCCAGAACGTGTAGGGGTAGAAGCAGCCGGTGACATCCAGACCCTCGGAGCGGGCCGCCTCGATGCGGGAGATCGCTTCCGGCATCACATGGGTGGCCATCGACGGGATGTGGTCGACATGCAGTGAGACCCCGGTGTCCCGGGCGACCCGCAGCGCCTCATCGAGCGCGTCGAGCGAGGACTTCCCCGCCGGCTCGGGTGAGGAGTAGCGAATATGGGTGAACAGGGGCATCCCGTTGCGCTGGGCCACACGTGCGAGTCCGAGCCATTCGGTGGTGTCGATGCTCGTGGCGTACTCGGGATCGACGGCCACGCCGATCCACCCGGCATCGAAACCACGGTCGAGGCTCTCCTCGAGCTTGGCGCGCTGTGCCTCGGTGGCGGTGGCCCGGACGCCGATGGAGTCGCGGTACCACTGATCGGAGAACGCCCCGCCGAAGTGGATCGGCGGTGCTGCCGATCCGGTGTAGCTGGAGAAGAAGCCCCGGGCATCGACCGGGGTCTTGATGCCGTGCATCCCCAGGTTGGTGGTGACCCCGTCGCCGAGCTTGTACCAGACCCCGTAGGAGTTGGGCTCGTAGGAGAGCACGTCGATGAAGCCGGGTGCGACGACGAGACCGGTGGCATCGACCATGGTGCGTCCGGTGAGCGGTTCGATGCTGATGCTGGCGATTCGCTCGCCGAGGAGGCCGACATCGGCCACCGCGTCGAAGCCGCTGTCGGGATCGATCACCCGACCGCCGTGGATGACCGTGTCGAAGATGGTGTCGCCGGGCGGCGGCTCTGCGGAACCAGCCAGGCGCGGCGGGACCATCCGGTCCGGTTCGCGCACGGTGACCCGCTGGCCCGACCCACCGCAGCCGGTGGTCATCGCAGCGGCGGCGATCATGCCGGTGCCGCCGAGGACGAGGAAACGGCGCCGGGAGACGGGGCGTTCCGGCGTGGGGGTCGGTTCGGGCACGTCGGAACGCTACCGGTCGGGTCGGGGCTCAGCGGGTCGGGGAGGCAGCGGCGTGGAGCGGGAGGGCCTCGCGGACTCCGAACCGTTCGGCGATCTCGGCGGTGAGCAGACCGATCGGTGTGTTCGTGTCGACGATCGGTGGCAGTGCGCTGAGCCAGTCGCGTCCGGGGTCGATGCGGGCGAGTCGGTCGAGGTCCCAGTGGTCGGGGCGACGGGGATCGAGCAGCTCGCTGTGTCGGGCCTCATCGATCCCGATGGCGGGATCGGCGCCGAACCGTTCGAGCAACCACCCCGATGGTGTGGTGAACCGACTGGCCGAGTTCCAGGCCTCGGGTGCGCTGCGGTCCAGCAGCGCCAGCAGTTCGGCGGTGCTGCTCGCCGTGGTCCCCGGCTGAGGGTCGAGCAGCGGGGGGTGCACGAGCTCGTTGTCGATGCCGAGGGCCAGCAGGCCGCCCGGGTGGTCGTCGGGCGAGGCAGCCGTGCCGACCTCGATGCGCACGAGGTCGCTGATCGACCGGCCTCCGGCGCTGCAGCTGGCCGCAGCCAGGCGCACCGCCCGGGCGCTGACGTCGACCCAGTGCTCCGGGTCGGGGTGGTGGTCCTGGTCCTCCGGGAGGAGGGACCGTCCGGATCCGATGGGTGCACCATCGAGGAGCTCGCGGATGGTTGCGTCGATGGCGGTCCCGGACCAGCGAACAGTGAGGACGAGCGCCATCTCGAGAGCCTGCCACGGGAGGGTGGGCCCGCGTCGGGGAGAATGCTCATGCCCGCAGATGCCGGAGAGTCGGGTCGGGGAGCGGGTCCGGGTGGCTCAACGAGATCGTGGCCCACAGTCGATCGAAGGCGTGGGGCTCGACCACGGGTTCGAGCAGATCGAGGAGCTCGCCGGTGTCGGGCAGGGAGGCGGTGCTCCACCTCGCGAACATGCCGGTGTCCATCCAGTCGATGGCCTCCGGGGTGAGATCGCTGACGGGACATCCGCCGAGCGCCGTGCAGGCGAGCCGGTACCGGCCCCAGTCGAGGGCGGCTGCGGCTTCTCGGGTGCGTTCGGCCAGCAGTGCGGGTGTGGAGGTCGCCGCTGACGGACCCCGACCGATCAGGCGATGGGCGAAGTTGAGCTGCTCGATCTCGGCCCAGCCGAGACCGGGCTGCAGCAGCGCCGCTCGCAGGATGAGGGTCAGCCACGCGTCGAGGACGAACGCGGTCATGTCGGTGGGGGCGGGCGAGGTGCTGAGGCCGAAGATCCTGCGGCAGGCGTCGGGTATGCGGCCGTCCCGGGGTCGGGAGTCCGGTTCGAGGGTGATCGGTGCAGCATCGGGGCGGCCGATGATGGTCATCGAGTCGCCATGGCGATGCTGGAGATGCAGCAGGGTGCATGGCGATGGTGCGCGATCAGCGGCGTCGGCCTGTGCCGAGGCCGTGGTGATCACGCCGGCGATCCGCCAGGTGGGTTCTGCCCGCACGCCGATGAGCGAGACCACGGGATCAGGATCGGTGAGCGTCTGGCGTTCGATCCGGTGCTGCGATGTCGGATGGTCGGGGTCGACGTGGACGATGAGCAGCGTGGGCGCGCCCAGCTCCGAGGGCTGGGTGGCGTGATGGTGCAGCTGGAGCGCGATGTGTCGCAGGAGGTCAGTGTCGTGATGGATGGACATGGGTGCCTCGTTCGTCGGCGGATGACGGCGACGCAGTCGCGAGGCAGCCCGTCGGTGACACGACGGCGCTGGGTGGGAGATCGGTCGGTGCCGGTGTCGGCACAGGGGAGCGGGACCCGTTCATCGTGCGGGCGCCGCGCTCCCTGGTGGCTACGCCGGGGCGATGTGCAGGGCCGGCGGGACCGGGGCGTCGGGGGCGATCCGGGCGATGAGTTGCTGCAGCAGACGGGCGGTGACCCGTGTGTCGGCGAGGGCACGATGGGCGTCGGGATGGGCGATGCCGAGTGCGGCGGCGCAGGCACCGAGGGAGAACCCGGACTGACCGGCGAGCACCACCCGGGCCAGCTCGAGGGTGCACAGGCCGTAGCCGCTGAACGACGGCGCATCGGAGCGCCGGAGCTCATGGGAGACGAACGCCGCGTCGAAGGAGAGGTTGTGCGCCACCACCACGGCGCCGCTGAGCTGCTCGAGCAGCTGGGGGACGGCCTCGGGGAAGGTCGGGGCGCCGATGAGGTCGGATGCCGAGATGCCGTGGACCCGGGTGGGGCCGGGATCACGGCCGGGGTCGATGAGTGTGGACCATTCCGAGAGTGGTTCGCCTCGGGGATCGCAGCGCACCACGGCGATCTCGATGATCCGATCCTGACGGGGGCGCAGACCGGTGGTCTCGACATCGACGACGGCGAACGGCAGCAGCGGCAGTGGGGTGCCGGTGGTGAGGAACCCTGCCGGGATGAGGCCGCTGAAGCGGTGCGGATCGGATGAGGTCACGACGACACGCTACGCACGACCCTGTGACAGCGCGTGGCCGACCCGCTGACCCGCCGAGCGGGTGGTCGGTGACGGCTCAGCCCTGCAGCGGACCGTCGAGCAGTTCGGTCACCACGGCGGCGATCTCGCTGCGTTCCGAGCGGGAGAGCGTGACATGCCCGAAGATCGGATGACCGCGCAGCGCCTCGATCACCGAGACGATCCCGTCGTGGCGACCCACACGCAGGTTGTCGCGTTGGGCGACATCGTGGGTGAGCACCACCCGGCTGCCCTCGCCGAGCCGGCTCAGCGCGGTGAGCAGCACCGGTCGTTCGAGGTTCTGCGCCTCGTCGATGATCACGAAGCTCTCGTTGAGGCTGCGCCCGCGGATATGGGTGAGCGGCAGCACCTCGAGCAGACCGCGGTGCAGGACCTCGTCGATGATCTCGGGCCCGGTGATGGACTCCAGGCCGTCGAGCACCGCTGCGGTCCAGGGGCTCATCTTCTCGAACTCCGAACCGGGCAGGAAGCCGAGATCCTGGCCACCCACGGCGAACAGCGGCCGGAACACGACGACCCGCTTGTGTGAGCGCTGTTCGAGCACGGACTCGAGGCCGGCGGCGAGCGCCAGCACACTCTTGCCGGTTCCGGCGGGACCACCCAGCGACACGATGCCGATGTCGGGATCGGCGAGCAGGTCGATGGCGATGCGCTGCTCCGCGCTGCGACCCCGCACATCGAAGAGGTGACCATCGCGGCGCACGAGATGGAACGCCCGGTCCTGATGCACGCGGGCGAG
>CANFHM010000077.1 GCA_947446975.1 Microthrixaceae bacterium | reverse complement strand
GTGCGGTACACGAGCACCGAGGCCTGTGTCTCCACCGGCACCTCCCTCGATGATCCCGACACCGTGATCTGCAGCACGGTCGGCACACCGGGCGCCGGGGTCGAGATGGAGCTGCGGCTCGACGAGGGTCGTGGCCGGGTGGTGCGGCGCAGCGAGGAGGGCGACACCGAGGTCGGCACCGTGTGCCTTCGCAGTCGGGCCATGATGCGCGGCTACTGGCGCGAACCCGAGCTGACCGCTGCGGCCATCGACGCCGACGGCTGGCTGCTCACCGGCGATCTGGGCTACCTCGATGCCCGCGGCGATCTCCACCTGGCCGGTCGCAGCACCGAGATGTACATCCGCGGCGGATACAACGTGTATCCGATCGAGGTCGAGAACCATCTCGGGCAGCATCCGGCGGTGGAGCGTGTCGCCGTGCTCGGCGCCGAGGCCCCTGTGCTCGGAGAGATCGGCGTGGCCTTCGTGGTTCCGGCCGATCCCGCCGATCCGCCGACCCTCGATCAGCTGCGGTCGTGGTGCGCTGCCGAGCTCGCCACCTACAAGGCTCCGGATGCGCTCGTGCTGCTCGACGAACTGCCACTCACGGCGATGTCCAAGATCGACAAACGAGCGCTGGCACCACAGGCCGCCGCCGCCGAGAAAGAATGGGAACGCTGATGGCCCGGATCACCCCATGTCTCTGGTTCGACGGACGTGCCGGCGAAGCCGCTGCGTTCTACACCGCGCTGTTCCCGGACTCCTCGATCGATCTCCTCGTGCCCAGTGATACTGATGCCGACGAGCGTCGGGCCGGCTCCGATGGCGTCTTCATGGCTCACATCACCGTTGCCGGGCAACCGATGCAGCTGCTCAACGGCGGCCCGCAGTTCCCGTTCACCGAGGCTGTGTCGTTCGTGTTCCCCTGTGTCGATCAGGCCGAGCTCGACCGGATCTGGGACGCCCTGCTCGCTGAGGGAGGCGAGGAGAGCCAGTGCGGATGGCTGCGCGATCGCTTCGGACTCTCCTGGCAGATCATCCCGGCGAACATGGGGGAACTGCTCGTCAACCAGAGCGCGTTCGAGGCCATGTACACCATGCGCCGCATCGACATCGCTGCCCTCGAGGCAGCACGGGATTCCCACACAGGAGACTGATCCGATGGCCCGCCAACCTCTCGAGGAGTTCCTCGCCACCAAGGATGCGTCCATCCACCCCATGATCGTCATGCTCGATCGCGCCATCCTCGAAGCGGCACCCGACGTCGACGCCGCCATCAAGTGGAAGCAGTACATGTACTCCTTCGACTCGAAGTGGATGGCGCCGCTGTGCACCATCGACACCACCAAGAAGGGGATCGCCCTGCGATTCATGTCGGCCGATCTCATGGCTGATCCGCTCGGAGTCCTGCGATTCGGCACCTCGACCATGGGAACATGGGACATCCCGTTCGATTCGAAGATCGAGGCCGCCGACATCACCCGCTATGTGGCCGACGCAGTCGCGCTGCACAACGCCAAGTCGTAATCCCCCCCTCAGACAGGAGCAACACCATGGGAATCTGTGACGGAAGAGTCGTCATCATCACCGGAGCCGGCCGAGGGCTCGGCGCGGCACACGCCCGGGCCTTCGCCGCCGAGGGCGCCAAGGTCGTGGTCAACGACGTCGGCGCATCGCTCACCGGAGAGGGCAACGACATCAGCCCCGCCCAGGAGGTCGTCAACGAGATCATCGCCGCTGGTGGCGAGGCGATCACCAACGGCGACGACATCAGCGACTGGGACGGCGCCGGCAACCTCGTGCGCGCCGCAATCGACACCTTCGGCGGTCTCGACACCGTGGTCACCAACGCCGGCATCGTGCGCGACCGCATGTTCGTCAACATGACCATCGACGACTGGGACGCCGTGATGCGCGTGCATCTGCGTGGCACCTTCTGTCCGGTGAAGCACGCGGTTGAGTACTGGCGGGCCGAGTCCAAGGCCGGCAACCAGCGCGAGGCGCGGATCGTCACCACCTCGTCGGGGGCCGGTCTCATGGGCAGCCTCGCCCAGACCAACTACGCAGCGGCGAAGGCCGGCATCGCCACCTTCACGATCAACATCGCCGCCGAACTCGGCCGCATCGGCGTGGCCGCCAACTCCATCGCACCCTCGGCCCGCAGTCGCATGACCGAGGACGCCTTCCCCGAGATGATGGCGAAGCCGGAGTCCGGCTTCGACGCCATGGATCCCGCCAACATCAGCCCGCTCGTGGTGTGGCTCGGCAGCGGTCAGTGCGATGTCAGCGGTCGCGTGTTCGAGTGCGCCGGCGGCGAGATCAGCGTGGCCGATGGTTGGCAGCACGGCGTGCCGTTCGACAAGGGCGCCCGCTGGGAACCCGATGAGATCGGTGCTGTCGTGGCCGACCTCATCGCCGCCGCCCCGGCCCCCGCTCCCGTCTACGGCGTGCAGTAGGGCCGATGGCCGAACCGGCGGTGTCGGAGGAGCGGTACGACGAGCAGGTGGTCGACGAGACCCCCGGCGCGCCCGAGATCGACGACGTCACCGCCACCGATGGTCGGGTCATCGGGCGACGTGCCATCCAGACCCGCCGGCGACTCCTCGATGTCACGGCATCGCTGCTCGCCGAGCGGGGCGCGCTCGACCTCAAGGTGATCGATGTGGCGAGGGATGTCGGTGCGTCGCCGGCCACCTTCTACCAGTACTTCGCCGATGTCGAGGATGCGATCCTGGCGCTGGCCGGCGAGCTCGCCACCTCGGTGCGCCCGATCAGTTCCATGCTGGATCTCGACTGGTCGGGCGATGAGGGGTTGGAGCGGGCCCGGGGCTTCGTCGCCGCCTACACCCGGTTCTGGGACGACAACGGTCCGGTGCTGCGCATCCTGATGCTGCGGGCCGACGATCGCGATGAACGCTTCCGCACCGTCCGGCGCGCCTACAGCGAGCCGTTCATGATCGCGATGGTGGCCAAGGTGCGCGCGGCGCAGCGCACTGGTGCACTCGCTCCGCAGCTCGACGCCGAGGCCACCGCCGGTGCGGTGCTGGCCGCGCTCGACCGACTGCCGAACTACCGGCAGAACTTCGAGAAGCGCGGTACCTCCCGCGACGCCATGATCGAGACCGTGGCGCGTCTGGCGCACACGGCCCTGACCGGCCAGCCCCTGGGCTGAGTTCGGGCAGCGGCGCCGCTCACCAGCCCCGGTACTGCACGTCGCGGCGCTCCTTGAACGCCGCCACACCCTCCTGGAAGTCCTGGGTGTAGGACGCCATCTCCTGGGCCCAGGCCTCATCCTCGAACGCGCCGAGACGATTGGAGTCGAGGCTGCGGTTGAGGAGCCACTTCGAGAGCATCAGTGCGCGGGTGGGGGACTCGGCGAGACGCTCGGCCCATTCGGTGGCGGCCGTGGCGAGTTCGGCCTGCGGCACCACCCGGTTGACGAGGCCCAGACGCTCGGCCTCGGCGGCACGGACGTCGTCGCCGAAGAAGATGAGTTCCTTGGCCTTCTGCATGCCGATGAGGCGCGGGAGCATGTAGGCCCCGCCGCCGTCGGGCGTGATGCCCCGTCGCACGAACACCTCGATGAACTTCGCGTGGTCGGCGGCGATCACGAGATCGGAGGCGAAGGCGATATGGGCGCCGATGCCGGCGGCGGTGCCGTTGACCGCGGCGATCACCGGCTTCTCGCAGTCCATGATGGCCCCCACCAGACGCTGGGCGCCCCGCTTGATGTTGCGACCGACATCACCGAGCACCTTGGCCGGTGCGTCGGCCGGACCGGGGTTGACCGGGATGGTGCTCACCCGCAGGTCGGCGCCCGTGCAGAAGTGGCGCTCACCGGCGGCGGTGATGATGACGACCCGGACGTTGAGGTCGCTGCTGGCCCCCTCGAGAAGTTCGATCGTGCGATTGCGCTGATCGGGGGTGATGGCGTTGGCCGCATCAGGGCGGTTCAGGGTGAGTCGGGCCACACCCTTGTCATCGATGGTCCAGAGGAGATCTTCGTCCACAGTCATGGCGTGGTTCTAGCAGTTGCAACTGCGCGGCCCGGACCCCGGTGCCTCCACCCGCAGATGGGGGATCACTACAGTGTTCACTCCGTCCGGTGGTCTCACCGGCTCCGACGGCATGAGGGTCACCTTCGGCGGCTCGCAGCTGCAGGTGCAGCGGGCCGAGGATCCCGAGGAGCCTGATTGCAGCGGCGAGATCTTCTCGAACTGCACGGTCCCCGGTTCCACCGACGCTGACTACATCTTCTCGCAGGTCGCCCTCGCTGTCGGCGACAGCACGAACGGCGGTACCGCGTTCGTCGCTCCCCCACATGAGCGTCGGACCCGGTTCGCCTACGACCTCCTCGATCCGATCAGCGGCGAGCAGCTGATCACCAAGGAACCCTGGAACGTGGTCACCACCGCCTCGGGGGATTCCATCACCGCGACGCTCACCGGCGAGGTCGACGGGCTCACTTACACCGTGGTCGTCACGCTCACGTACACCTCGCCCGACGACCGCATCAAGGTGGAGTACGAGGTCATCGTCCCGTCCGGCAACACCAAGCCGGTGCGTCTCTACCATCTCATCGACACCTACCTCGGTGGCAGCGATCAGGGTCCCGGATTCTTCATCCAACCCAACGCCTGCGCAGCCGGTGAGTCCGGCGCTGTCGTGGGTGTCGATCTTGCCGATCTCGGTGTGGTCGAGGCCTTCCAGTACGTCGGTGGCACACCGTGGACCAGCTACATGAGCAGCTACTACGGAGATGTCGTGTTCGGCACCAACGAACTCACCGATGTGGCGACGAACTCCGACCCGGAGGATGACCCGACGGGCCCGCACTTCGGTCCGGGGTTCATGAACGATCTCAACAACCAGATCGTCACCGATCCCGAGAACGACAACGGCATCGGCATCAGCTGGAACTTCGGTGACGCACCCGGCACCTACACCAGCACGGCCAAGCTGATCTTCTCCTCGGAGTCGATCGATCCGTGTGCCGACGCCGAGGCGATCTCACCCACGAATCCGCTGCCCATCGAGGTCCCCGATCCTGTCATCGACCCCGATGTCACCGATCCGGTCGTCGACCCGATCAAGGATGAGACGCCGCCGCCGACCACCGAGCCCACGCCCGGAGTCGTCGCTCCCAGCTTCACCGGCTGATGCAGCCGACGTGATCACCGACAGGTGATCAGCAGCAGTCCGAGGAGGGCCGGCGCCGAGCGGTGCCGGCCCTCCTGCGCGTCCGGCCTCACTACGATCGCCCGATGGACCGCACCGCACTCAGCTCCCTGTTCGATCTCACCGGACGCACCGCCATCGTCACGGGAGGCACCCGGGGCATCGGTCGGGCCATCGCCGAGGGTTTCGTCTGCGCCGGGGCGAACGTCGTGGTGGCCAGCCGCAAGGCCGATGCATGTGCGGAGACGGAATCGCATCTGCGCAGCCTCGGTGGTGGCGACGCCATGGGTGTCCCGACGCATATGGGCGACATCGCGGCACTCGAGTCGCTGGTCGCCGCCACGGTCGAGCGGTTCGGTGGTCTCGACATCGTGGTCAACAACGCCGCCACCGGACTCACCATGCCCATTGGGCAGTTCACCCCCGAGGCCTGGGACAAGCAGTTCGAGGTCAATCTCCGCGGCCCCATCTTCCTCATCCAGGCGGCCCTGCCGTACCTCGAGCGCAGTGCGCATGCCTCGGTCATCAACGTGATCTCCGCCGGTGCGTTCCTCGCCAG
>CANFHM010000076.1 GCA_947446975.1 Microthrixaceae bacterium | reverse complement strand
TCGGTTCAGCCTCGACCGCTTCCCCGCCGACACCGTCCGCGACTTCGCCCGACCCGGTCACTTCGACCGCTCGGCCTGGCTCGAGCTCGCCCAGCTCGGCACCTTCGGCATCGCCCTCCCCGAGTCAGCTGGCGGTGTCGGGCTCCGCTGGATCGACACCGTGCTCGTGCACGAGACCCTCGGCGCCGCACTCACGCCCGGCCCGCTCCTCGCCGCCACGCTCACCGCCGGCCTCGTCCCCGGCGTGCTCGAGGGTGAGATCGTGCCGGCCATCATCGAGCGACCCACGCATGGCCCGGCGCTCATCGAGCACCTCCCGGTCGCCGATGTGCTGGTGGTGATCGACCCAGAGGGTGTGTCCACGATCGATCCGGCCGACCTCGACGCCACCGTGCTCGGCGAACCCACCGATCCGGCCACACCGATCTCCCTCGTGCGCGACCTTCCCGCCGGCACCCCGATCGCCGATGCCGCCACGGCGGCGCAGCTGCGTCTGCTGGGTTCGTTGCTGGCCTCGGCGCAGCTCGTCGGCAACGCCGAGGGCAGCACCGAGCTGGCCGTCACCTACGCCAACGAGCGCGAGCAGTTCGGCCGCCCCATCGGCTCATTCCAGGGGCTCAAGCATCTGCTCGCCGACTGCTACGCCCGCACCGAGGTGGCCCGCTCCGCCGTCTGGGCCGCCGGTGTGCTCGTCGACGAACCCGAGGCCGGCGATCTGCGCCGGGCCGTGGCCGGGGCGCGGGTGCTCGCCGGTCGCGCCGCCACCGAGAACGGCAAGACCTGTGTGCAGGTGCACGGCGGCATGGGCTTCACATGGGAGGTCGACGCCCATCTGTTCCTCAAGCGGGCCTGGATCCTCGAGACCGCCTTCGGCTCGGTGGACGATGCCGCCGAGCTGGTCGCCGAGGCGCTGGCGGCATCGCTGCACTGACGAACTGCTGATCGGGCCACAGCTCGGTGCGGCTGGCGCCGTGGGCAGCATCGATCAGGGGCCGCTGCGTTCCGGGTCGATCAGATGGGTGAGCTCGCCGAGCGCGTCGACGATCGCCGCGCTCTGGGTCCGGGTCGCCCCGAGCGAACGCTCCCAGGCATGGAGATCATCGTTGACCCTCCTGGCCAGGGTGAGTCCAGCAGCAGTGGCCTCGACCACGACCCGACGACGATCGGTGGGGTCGGGCAGTCGCCGCACCAGCTTCGATCGCACCAGTCGATCGATGGTGAGGGTCATGCCTCCCGTGGTGCGGCCGAGCACCTCACAGATGGCGGTCGGCGCACTGCGGTGCCCCGGTGATCGACGGATGACACCGAGCACCAGGTAGTCGGCCACGCTGATGCCGTGGGCCCCGGTGATCCCGGCCAGCACGCGGTCGACGGCGACGTTGAGACGCACCACCTGTCCGAGCAGGCCATCCGACACCGGCTGCTCGACCGGACCCGATCGGGCAGCGGGGCTCACTCGGTGATGCCGAACCGTTCGAGCCCGTACGCACGGATGGCGTTGCCGCGCAGCACGGCGTGGCACTCCTGTGCGTCCATGCCGGCCGCGGCGAAGAGCTCGCGGGCGATCTTGCGCGAATGGGGGAAGGTGCCGTCGCTGTGCGGATAATCGGTCTCGAACAGGATCTGGTCGATCCCGACCTCGTGCCGGCACTTCAGGCCGTGCAGGTCGTCGAACACGCAGCCGAACACCCGGCCCCTCACCTGCTCGCTGGGGGCCACGAGCACGTCGTCGACATCGCCGCGACCATCACGCCACACCGCATCCATGCGCTCGAGCTGGAAGGGCATCCAGCCGACCTGGCTCTCGGCGAACGCGATCTTGAGATCGCTGAAGCGGGAGAGTGTCCCCGAGAAGACCCAGTCGCAGAGCGACCCCTGGGCGTTCTGGGCGTACATCGACATCGAGGTGGCCAGCGGGGCGTCGTCGGAGGTGGTGGGCATGCTCGAGGAGGAGCCGATGTGCATCGACACCGTGGTGTCGGTCTCCTGACAGGCCTGCCACAGGACGTCCCACGCCCCGGTATAGAGCGAGGGCTGGCCGAGCTTGGCCACGTTCTCGGAGAAGGCGATGGCGAAGCTGCCCTTGTCGGCGCAGCGCCGCATCTCGTCAGCCGCCAGCTGCGGATCCCACAGGGGCACAAGGGTGAGGGGGATGAGCCGACCCCTGCCCTCACCGGCGCACCACTCATCGATGATCCAGTCGTTGTAGATGCGCAGGCAATGGAGGGAGAGGTCCTTGTCGGCCCGCTCGAGGAACCCCTGCCCGGCGAACCGGGGGAAGATGTTCGGGTAGTTGATGGCGGCCTCGACATGGTTGGCGGTCATGTCGGCGAGTCGGTCCGCCTGGTTCCATGTGCCGGGACGGAAGTCCTCGTACACGGCCGGGATGTTGCGCTGTTCGTCGCGCGGGACACCGGCGGGGGCGTGCAGGAATCCGGTGGGCACGGCGAGATCATCGAAGAGCCAGACATCGCACCACTGCCCGTCCTCGACATCACGTTCGAAGCCGTAATGCCCGCCCTTGAAGACCAGCTTGCATCGCTCCCGGACCGTGCGGGGTCCGCGTTCGCGCAGCGACGCCGGGAGTTCCCGCTGCCACAGATCCTTCGGCTCCATGACGTGATCGTCGACGGAGATCATGAGGGGGAGCTCATGCTCCTCGGGGGTCACGCTGCGCTCGCTGCCGACGGGAGATGTCGTGTTCACCGATGTCGTGTCCACGGATGTCGTCCTCACCATGGGGCCTCCTTGGTCCACCCCCATAGTAGCTTTCATGAAAGCTACTATGTCAAGCGGGAGTCTGGGGATCAGGCGTCTCTGATCGGCAGGTCGCAGGCCGCCTTCAGGCCGAGTCGCCGCGAGATCCACTGCCGGTTCGCGGCGATGCGGGCGTAGACCACGCCGGCCAGGACATGGACCCCCGGGGCCCGCAGCACGGCGCCGGCGAGCCTCCCCCACAGCCCGCTCCGGCGGAGCACCGCAGCCACACCGTCCACGCCCGAGGCGAACCCGGAACCATCGCCGGTGACGATGATCGCCACCTCCGAGAGCTTCGCCAGTCGGGGATCACCGAGATGACGCGTCGGTTCATAGCTGACCGTGGGATCGCTGAACCGGGACAGCACCCGCACGCAGGCGCTGCAGAATCCGCAGTCGTCGTCGAAGTGGACCACCAGCGGACCGGTCGGCAGCGGGGTGGAGCGCACCGGACGGGGCAGCCCGACCCGGACCGACACACCGGTCGCCAGATGCACGATCGGCACACCCGCCACCGGAAGGCCGGCGGCATCGGCCACCGAGGTGTCGACCGAGACGAGTTCGGCCCGCTCGAGCGGCCACGGTTCATGATGGACCGGTGCGGTGAGCACCAGACCGCCCCGGGTGCGGGCGTAGAGGCGCCATCGTGCGGTCAGGAAGGTCGCCAGCGGATCAGCGGCGGCGTCGATGCGCTCACCGGTTGCGCGCACGACCAGCTCTGCGGAGGATCGTCCCGGCCAGGTGCGCTGCACGAACCATCCCAGCTGCTCGTCCTGCCGGGTGACGGCCACGGCGCCCTTGTCATAGGGAAGGGCGAACCCCGCTCGGGCCACGAGCACCGGCAGCCAGTTCGGCACGTCGAGCGAGCAGAACCACACCCCGGGCCCGTCGGGACCCACGACATAGGTGCGGACGTTGAACTCGACGAATCGATGGGTCGTGGGGATGGCGGGGAGACCGGTGAGGCGGAGGTCATCCATCTCGAATCCCACGAGCGAGACCCAGGCCCACCCGTCGTGGAGATCGGGCTCGAGCTCGGGGGGCAGCAGGGCGGCCACCGCAGCGGGCTCGACGGGCCAGTGGGCGAACGTGACATCGAGCCACCGCTGGGTCATCACCGGTCGATCGATCGTGAACGGGCACTCCCCGGCCACATCGATCGAACGTTCAGCGGGAGGCATGCGGCCACGGTACCGGCAGGTCGCGTCGGAGCCCCGGCCGGAGCCGACACCGACTAGAACTGCGCGATGGATCAGATCGAACAACTCAGGATCGAGGGTGAGGCCCTGCTCGTGGCCGCCCGCTCCGCCGGGCTCGACGCCCCGATCGAGCACTGCCCGGGTTGGACCATGCAGCGTCTGGTGAGCCATACCGCCAAGGTGTTCCAGCGCACCGCCGTCGTCGTGGCCGAGGGGCTCATGGCTCCCCCGTCGAACGATCGCTTCACCCAGTTCTCCCGCGACGAGGTCGTGTTCGACCAGTTCGCCGAGGTGCTCGACGATCTCGTCGACACGCTCCGTACCGCCGTCCCCAACGCCCCGAGCTGGAACTTCACCGGCGAGGATCTCACCAACGCCTTCTGGGTGCGTCGCATGCTCAACGAGGCCGCGGTGCACCGCTGGGACGCCCAGCACGCCGCTGGGCCCGCCGAGGGTTTCGCTCCGGAGCTGGCGGTCGACATCATCGACGAACTGCTCTTCGTGCTCATGCCGGTGCTGTCGTCCAGCAAGAACCCCGATCTCGGTGCGAGCTTCCACTTCCACTGCACCGACACCGCGGGCGAGTGGCTGACCACCTTCACCGGCGGTGTCCCCGTCACCACCCGGGAGCACGCCAAGGGGCAGCTCGCCGTGCGAGGCCCGGCCAGCGCCCTGTGTCTGTGGTCCTGGAACCGTCTGCCCGCCACCGAGGGCGGACTCGAGGCGCTCGGCGACACCGACCTGCTCGAGGCCTGGGCCACGGTCGTTCCGTAGTCGCCCGGCCCCGGGGCCGATGCGGCGCGTTCAGCGCAGAAGCCACCACCACAGGCTGAACCCGACAGTGAGGGTGCTCAGCAGGAGGCCGCCGATCAGGATCGGTCGGGAGATCTCGCCGCGTTCGTTCTCGGGGATGCGGGCGCGCACGTTGACGAGGAGTCGGCGGGCGAACGGCACATCTCGCGACAGGATGGCGAGTCCGGCGGCGAGCACCACCATGCCGGGGCCGGGGAACACGATCAGGAACACGCCGGCGAGGCAGACGGTGATACCGATACCCACCCGCACCACCCGGAGGACGACATGTCGCTCGGCCTCGGCCCGTGACTCCTCACGGCGACCGATCTCGAGCTCGGTCGCGATGAGTGCGTCCTCCAACTCCTCGATGACATCGTCGGAGTGCTCGTGATCGCTCACCCCGCGGCCCCACGACGGCGGAGCAGCCCCCGATCGAGGAGCTTCCGCAGTTCCTCGGTGACGATGACGATCGAGGCGATGCCGACGCACAGCAGGATCTCGAGGATGCTCAGATCCACGGTGCGGAAGATCGACTGCAGCGGATCGAGCTGGACCACGAACAGCTGGATCACGAACAGCGCCACGACCACCGCGGTGAGCGAGCGGTTCGGGGTGCGACGACGCAGGATCGATTCGGTCTCGGTGCGGGCGTTGAACACGTTGAACAGCTGTTGGAACACGAAGGTGGTGAACATCATCGTGAGGACCAGCTTGGCGTCGTGGCTGTACCCCTCGTAGTCGCTCCCGAAATCCCCCGGGGAGAGATCGAAGTGCTGCAGCGAGCCCCAGAACAGCAGCAGGAGGCTGACCGCCATGACCCCACCGGTGAAGGCGATGCGCAGGATCCGTCCACCACTGAGGATCGGTGAGCCGGGCGGGACCGGCGGACGGCGCATCACACCGTCGTCGGGGGTGTCGGTTCCGAGGGTGATGGCGGGCGGGCCGTCAGCGATGAGGTTCACCCACAGGATCTGCAGCGGGGTGAACGGCACGGGCCAGCTCAGCAGCGATGCACCGAGGATGGTGCCGATCGCCGTGATGTTCGTCGAGAGCTGGAACCGCACGAACTTGATGATGTTGTCGTAGATGGCCCTGCCACCTCTGACCGCCTCGACGATCGTGGCGAAGTCATCGTCGGCGAGGACCATATCGCTCGCCTCCTTGGTGACCTCCGTGCCGGTGATCCCCATGGCGACGCCGATGTCGGCATGACGCAGCGCCGCTGCATCGTTGACGCCGTCGCCGGTCATGGCCACGATGGCCCCACCGCTCTGCAGG
>CANFHM010000075.1 GCA_947446975.1 Microthrixaceae bacterium | reverse complement strand
GGGGCCATCGCGGCCGGCTGGCACTCATCACCGGCGGCCTGGCGATCGCCTCGTCGGTGTGGGCGATCATCCTGTTCACGCCGGGTGTCGATCCGTCCCGCGTGTACTACGGCACCGACACACGGGCGGCGGGCGTCCTGCTCGGCGCCGTGCTCGCCATCGTCGTTCCCCCATGGGAGATGCACGCTCGGGTGAAGGCCGGGGGTCGCTGGATCATCACCGGCATCGGGGCGCTGGGTCTCGCCGGGATCGCCTTCATGATCGTTCGCGTGAACGAGTTCGACCCGTTCATCTACCAGGGCGGGTTCGTCGTCCTCGATCTGCTCACGCTCGCCGTGATCCTCTCGCTCGTCCATCCGGTGTCCACGCCGTTCGCGAAGTTCTTCGCCCTGCCGCCGCTGCTGTGGGTGGGACGACGCTCCTACGGCATCTACCTCTGGCACTGGCCGATCTTCGTGCTCACCCGTCCCGGGGTCGACGTCGACGTCAACGGCTGGCTCCTGCTCACCCTTCGTCTCATCCTCACCTTCGCCGTGGCCGAGGTGTCGTACCGGTTCGTCGAGATGCCGGTCCGCGAGGGTGCGCTCGGTCGATGGTGGGCGGGCCGGGCCGACGGTGGCAGCCTCATCCCGACCCGTGCCCGCCGACCCGTGCTGCTCGGAGGAGCGATCACCGCCTGCGTGATCCTCGCCTTCGCCGTGGCCACGCCGTCCCCGGCCTCGCTGCACGGTGTGGATCTCAGCGGTGCCTCGATCGACGAGGTCGGCAACGTGGTCGAGGTCACCACCACGCTCGCCACCGCAGCACCGTCCACGACGATGACCGTGCCCGGGGTCGCGGCCGCCGGAGCCACCACCACGACCACGGTGCCGGTTTCGCCCTCGGCGGCGCTCGGAGCGTCCACCATCGCGATCGGCGACTCCGTGCTGCTCGGCGCCCGCAGTGCCGTCCGCAACCAGCTCCCCGGCATCACCGTCAACGCCGATGTGGGTCGACAGTTCAACGTGCTCTCCTGGCTCATCCCGCTGCTGCAGAAGTCGGGCGACATCCGCGCCAACGTGATCATCAACCTGGGCACCAACGGCCCGCCCACCGAGAGCGACCTCCGCAAGGCGCTCGACGCGCTGAGCGGTGCCCGGCGCGTGGTGCTGGTCACCACCCGCGAGCCGCGCAGCTGGCAGGACCTCACCAACGATCGTCTCCGCGCTGCCGCCGAGGGTCGTCCCAACGTGGTGATCGCCGATTGGTTCGCCACGAGCGCGGGTCATCCCGAGTTCTTCGTGGAGGACGGCGTGCACCTCACCGTCGCCGGCGCCGACGCCTATTCGATGACCCTGGCGGCCTCGCTGCGCTGAGAGGCGAGCGGGCCGGGACGGTCAGTGGTCAGCGCGTGAGCAGCGGCCCCACGAGCGTGCCGAAGGCCTCGACCTGCTCGGCGTACTCGGCGGCGCTGTCGGTGTCGAACTTCACCTGGAACTGGTTGACCGCCGCCGGAGCGGTGGCCAGCACCGCCTCGGCGATCTGCTCGGGCGAACCGGAGATGCACGGCTGACGACGCTCCGAGGTCGGGGTGCCCACGTGGATGTAGGGGATCACGACATGGCCGATGGCCATCGGCTGATCGGCCCGGCCCGCCTTCTCGCGTTCGGCCATGAGACGGTCGATGCCCTCCTGGGTGGCGGGACCCTGCGGCAGCCAGCCGTCGTTGCGGGCCGCCCGACGGATGGCGGGGTTCGAGGAACCGCCGATCCAGATCGGCGGACGCGGCGACTGCGCCGGTCGGGGCAGGGAACCCATGTCATCGACGTAGGTGTTCTCGAGCGCCTCGGCGAACGCCAGCAGATCACGGTCGAGCAGGGCGCCGCGCTCGGCGAACGGGATGCCGAGGGTGTCGAACTCGGCCTCGACATGGCCGGCACCGATACCGGCGATGGCCCGACCGCCCGAGAGATGATCGAGGGTCTCGAACCCCTTCGCCGCCACGAGCGGATGCCGGTACGACAGCACGTACACATGGCTGAGGAGGTTCACGTTGGACGTGGCGGCGGCCAGCCAGCCGAGCGTCGTGAGGCAGTCCTGCCACCACAGGCCCATGGCGTCGGCCTTGTCGCGCGGGATCACGATGTGATCGCACACCGCCACGTAGAAGTAGCCGCTGCGATCGGCGGCCCGGGCGATCTCGAGGACATCAGCGGGGGTGGCGTCCTTCTCCCACGGCGCCGCGTAGAGCGAGCTCTGGGACTGCACGGGCAGCTGGGTTCCGAAGGTGATGGTGTCGGAGGGGATCTCGATCATGCGGCGACGATACAACGAGCATCAGGCCCCTCCGGCCGGATCCCGGGGTCGGAACCGGCCGGTCGAGTCACAGGCCGAGGAAGCTCCCGCCATCGCACACGATGGTCTGACCGCTCACGTACGCGGAGTCCGCGCTGGCCAGGAACAGCGCGACACCTCCGATGTCGGTGGTGGGGTCGCCGATGCGGCCGAGCGGTGTGCGGGCCTCGATGGCACCGCGCAGCGTGGGCACCTGTTCGAAGGCGCCGGCGAGTGCAGGCGTCTCGGCCACCGGGGCGATGCAGTTGACGGTGATGCCGTCGGGTCCCCATTCGCGGGCGAGGCTCTTGGCCATGGCCCGCTGGGCCGCCTTGGCGGGGGAGTACAGCGGGATGTTGGCGCTGCCCTCGAACCCCGAGGGTGAGGTCAGCAGGATGAGTCGGCCCTGGTCGCTCGCCGCGAGATGAGGGTGTGCGGCCCGGGCGCACCAGAAGCTGCCCCATGCGGAGGTGGCGGACATCTGGAACCACGCATCGGGAGGGGTCGATTCGAGCCGGCTGGCGATGCCGCCGGCGAACGCGTTGTGCACGAGCACGTCGAGCCCACCGAACTCGGCGACGGTGGTCGCGACACATGCCTCGACCGACGCACGCGAGGTGACATCGGTGACGATGCACACCGCCCGCCCGCCGTCGTCACGGATGGAGGCGGCCACGGGTTCGCCCGTGTCGGCCCGACGTGCGGCGATCACGACCGCCGCACCCTCGCCTGCGAGACGGCGGGCGATGCCCTCTCCCACACCCTGGCCGGCACCGGTCACGATGACGACGCGTCCGGCGAGGCGGTCGCCGGGGCGCTCACTGTCGGTGGTGAGGTCCGGGGTCACATCCACAGTCCACCATCCACGGTGATCGTCTGACCGGCGAGCGAGCGGGCCTCCGTCGAGCAGAGGAACGCGAGGGCGTCGGCCGGTTCAGGATCGGGGACCGCCGGCTGGGCGATCGAGACCGGACCGGCGGAGGCGGGATCGGCGAGCACGAGGGCGGGGTCGATCGCCACTGCGTTCACCGCGATGCCCTCGGGGCCCCACTGACGGGCCACGGACTTGGCGAGGATGTGCACGCCCTCCGCCGCTGCCGCCCAGTGGGCGTGCAGTGCGCCCCCGACGAACGCCGTGGTGGGGAAGGTGAGCACGATGCTGCCTCCACGGCCGGCGAAGGCCTCGCGGGCCCCGATGCAGGTGGCGATCGCACTGTCCATGGTGTCCTGCCATGCGGCGCCGAACTCCTCGTCGGTGAGTTCGACGAGTGGTCGCGGCGTCATGACGCTGCGATCCCATGGAGCGAAGACCACGGCGGCCAGGGGTCCGTCGCCGACGCTGGCCGAGACCGTGACGATCGCACCGCGCTCGCCCAGCGACATGGCCAGCGAGCGGGCCAGTCCGCCCCCGCCGACCACTCTGATCCGCAGATCCTCCACACTCATGGCGCCGATCCTTCCAGACCCGGACCGTGTGCGCCGCCGAGGGGCGCCGCTCCAGGTGCGACACAAGAAGAACTCCCGCTCCGCTTATGTGACATGGATCACCGGTTGCTACTGTGCCCGTCCATGGAGATCGGATACTCACCAGAACAGGAAGCCCTGCGTGCAGAGCTTCGGGACTACTACACCAACCTCCTCGACGAGAAGACCGTCGAGGCGCTGTCGCATGCCCATGGCATCGGCCAGGCCACCAAGGACGTCTGGAAGCAGATGTGCACCGATGGCTGGGCGGGCGTGGGTTGGCCCAAGGAGTACGGCGGTCAGGCCCGTGGCCCGATCGAGCAGTTCGTGTTCTTCGACGAGTCGATGCGTGCCGGTGCGCCGGTCCCGATGCTCACGCTCAACACCGTGGGCCCGACCATCATGAACTACGGCACCGACTGGCAGAAGGAGTTCTTCCTCCCGAAGATCCTCGCCGGTGACATCCACTTCTGCATCGGGTACTCCGAGCCCCAGGCCGGCACCGATCTCGCCGCCCTCCAGACCCGCGCCGTGCGCGATGGCGATGAGTACGTCATCAACGGCCAGAAGATGTGGACCTCCCTCGCCGGTGGCGCCGACTACTGCTGGCTCGCTGTGCGCACCGATCCCGATGCCAAGAAGCACAAGGGCATCTCGGTGATCATCGTCCCGATGGACACCCCCGGTATCACCATCCAGCCGCTCCGTCTCATGGGTGAGCACGACATCAACGCCACCTACTTCGACGATGTGCGCGTTCCCGCCAAGTTCCTCGTCGGCGAGGAGAACGGCGGTTGGGGTCTCATCACCAACCAGCTCAACCACGAGCGCGTCACCCTCTGCTCCTCGGGCATGCCCGAGCGCTACCTCACCGATGTGCGTGAGTGGGCCCAGAACACCAAGCTCCCCGACGGCCGTCGCGTCATCGATCAGGAATGGGTGCAGCTCAACCTCGCCAAGGTGCACGCCAAGCTCGAGTACCTGCGCCTCGCCAACTGGAAGGTGGCGTGGTCTGCCAGCACCGAGAAGCTGCACCCCGCCGATGCCTCCAGCGTGAAGGTGTTCGGCACCGAGTTCTACCTCGACGCCTATCAGTTGCTCATGGAGATCCTCGGCCCGCGTGCCTACCTCGACGCCGATGCGCCCGAGTCCATCATGCGCAGTCGTCTCGAGGCCGGTATCCGCGGCACGATCATCCTCACCTTCGGTGGTGGCACGAACGAACTCCAGCGCGATCTCATCGCCATGTTCGGTCTCGGCTTCCCCCGTTCGGCCCGCTGAGAAGGAAGAACACGAACATGGATTTCTCATTCACCTCTGATCAGGAGGAGCTGCGCGCTCTCACCAGCCGCGTCCTCACCGACCGTTGCACGCTCGAGCATCTCAAGGAGATCGAGGGCGGCGAAGGCGTCGACCTCGCGCTGTGGCGTGAACTCGCCGATCTCGGCATCGTCGGCATCGGCATGCCCGAATCCGCCGGCGGCGCGGGCCTCGGTTTCGCCGAGGTCGCCATCGTGCTCGAGGAGATCGGTCGCTCGGTCGCCCAGGTGCCGGCGCTCGCCGTCATGGGCATGGCCGCTCCGTTCCTCGCCGAGTACGCACCGGCGCATCTCGCCGGGCTCGCCTCCGGTGAGCGCATCGTCACCGTGGCACTCCACGAGCTCGTCGGCGACGTCCACGTCCCGACCCTCTCGGGTGCTGGTGGGTCGATCGCCGGCGTCAAGACCAACGTCCCGTTCGGCACCGTCGCCGATGGGTTCATCGTGTCGGCCGCCGATGGCATCTACTTCGTCGATGCCAAGGCTGCCGGAGTCACCGTCGAGCGTCAGGACGCCACTGATGGCATCCCCGATGCCAAGGTCACCTTCGCCGGTGCTGCGGCCGAGAAGCTCGCCGACGCAGCTGCGCTCGACCGCCTCATCGAGTACGGACAGACTTCGCAGTCGCTGATCATGGCCGGTGTCACCGCCAAGTCGGTCGACATCATGGCCGAGTACGTCAAGGAGCGTGTGCAGTTCGAGCGTCAGATCGCCACGTTCCAGGCCGTCGCTCAGCGTGCCGCCGACTGCCGCATCGACGCCGATGCCATCAAGCTCACCGCCTGGGGTGCAGCGATGCGCCTCAACGACGGTCTGCCCGCCGGTGAGAACGCCGCCTCGGCCAAGTACTGGGCCTCCGAGGGTGGCGCCCGCGTCGTGCGCGCCTGCACCCATCTCCATGGTGGTGTGGGTGTGGATCGCGACTACCCGCTGCACCGCTACTACCTGTGGGCCAAGAAGCAGGAGCTCTTCCTGGGTGGCACCACCCAGAGCCTGCTGCACCTCGGCAAGCTCCTCGCCGACACCCCGGTCAACGCCTGATCGCAGGCGGTACATCTGCACCACGACGAAGGCCCGGGCTGAGCCCGGGCCTTCTCGCGTGC
>CANFHM010000074.1 GCA_947446975.1 Microthrixaceae bacterium | reverse complement strand
CTCTGACTCCCGATCCGGTCATCGGGTAGCGTTCCGACCATGCTGCTGCCCGACGACCTCCGGTATTCACCCGATCATGAGTGGGTCCGTCTCGAGGACGGTCGACTCCGTCTCGGGATCACCGACTACGCCCAGGATTCGCTCGGCGACGTCGTGTTCGTGGAGATCCCTGAGCTCGGTTCGGAGGTCGAGGCCTCGGCGAAGGTCAGCGAGGTGGAGTCCACCAAGTCAGTCTCGGACATCTATGCACCGGTAGCCGGACGGGTGGTCGAGGTCAACTCGGAGCTCAACGATGCGCCCGAGCGTCTCAACGACGATCCCTACGGCGAAGGCTGGATCTGTGTGATCGAGCCATCGGACCCCGCAGCGGTCGAGGCCCTCCTCGACGTCGACGCGTACCGGCGGTTGATCGAAGGTTCGTGATGGCCGGCGCTGACGAGGTCTTCTGCAACAACTGCGGACACCGGAACTCGCTCGGGTCGAGTTTCTGCTCCTCCTGCGGAGCAGTGCTCGAACGCGCCGCCAGCGACCACACCACCATCACCTTCCACCCGATCACCCCGGTCGATCCCATCGAACTCTCCGAACCGGCAGGGGAGACCGAGGTCGGTTCCCCCGGCGCGGTGCTCGTCGTCCGTCAGGGGCCGAAGTCGGGCAGCCGATACGCCGTCGACGCCGCCGTCACCACGGTCGGTCGGCATCCCGACTCCGACATCTTCCTCGATGACATCACCGTGTCACGTCGTCACGCCGAGATCCGCACCGACGGCGCCGGTTTCGAGGTCGTCGACACCGGGTCGCTCAACGGCACCTACGTCAACCGTTCGCGGATCGATCGCGCCATCCTCACCAGTGGCGATGAGCTCCAGATCGGCAAGTTCAAGCTGGTGTTCGTGCAGGGGCAGGGATGGGTCACCCCGTGAGCGGGGAACAGAGCCATCTCTCCATCGGCGAGGTGCTCACGCTCCTGCAGGTCGAGTTCCCCGATGTCACGATCTCCAAGATCCGGTTCCTCGAGGCCCAGGGACTCCTCGACCCCGAGCGGACACCGTCGGGTTACCGGAAGTTCCACGACGATGACATCGAACGGATCCGCTGGATCCTCACACAGCAGCGGGATCACTTCCTTCCGCTCAAGGTGATCAAGGAGCGCCTCGCCAAGGGCGATCTCTCCACCGATGTGCCCGAGGGGGTGCTCCCGTTCGCCCGCGACACCGAGGCGGATCAGCGCTCCCCAGTCGCCCCGGCGTCCCGTCCGGATCCAGCATCCGACCCGACGTCCGGTGCATCCGGCTCCGACACGGTGCCGGTCCTCGGTTCGGCCATGGGCACCGTCCCGGCGCTGGAGGACGAACGAGGCCGGCATCCCGCCGTCCACGTGAAGGGGGAGCCCGGCCCGATGTCGGCTCCCGTCGTGGAGTTCCGACGATCAGGCGCGAATCTCTCCATCGAGGATCTCGCCCGGGAGAGCGGGCTCACGCTCAGGGAACTCGGTGATCTCGAGCGGTTCGGGCTCATCTCGACCCGATCGCTCGGTCAGATCACCTACTACGACGATGAGGCGCTGATCGTCGCCCGTCTCGCTGCAGGGTTCCATCGTCATGGGATCGAGACCCGACACCTCCGGATGTTCAAAGTCGGAGCCGAGCGCGAGGCGGCCCTGTTCGAGCAACTGATCACCCCACTGCTGCGCAAGCGCACCGCCGAGGCCCGTGAGCAGGCCGTGGCCATCCTCGAGGATCTCGCCGAGCTCGCCGATGACCTGCGGGCTTCGATGGTGCGGACCGTCCTGCGCGAGTACCTCGGCACCGACTGACCCACGGGTGGGTCGGAACCCCCCGCACCGGTAGGGTGACTCCGATGGTCGAGATGGAAGTTGTCACGGTGCAGATCGACGGGGGTGCCAACTCACCCGTCGTGGTCCTGCGGGAGTCATCCGGCGAGGGTCGTCTGCTGCCGATCCTCATCGGTCATCCCGAGGCGTTGGCCATCACCTTCGCCCTCGAGCGCTACACCACCCCTCGCCCCATGACCCACGATCTCCTCCATGATGTGATCGAGGATCTCGGCGCCGGCGTGCAGCGCATCGAGGTCACCCATCTCCAGGGCGGCACCTTCTACGCCCAGCTCGTGATCAGCACCGAGGCGGGGGAGCGCTGCGTGTCGAGCCGTCCCTCCGACGCCATCGCGCTCGCCCTCCGCGTTCCCTGTCCGATCCTGGTGGACGAGAGTGTCATCGAGATCGCCGGTGTGGCACCGGAGGAGCCGGCTGAGGCTCAGGCTGAGGTCGAGGGTGGCGACGACGTCGTGGAGCAGTTCCGGGAGTTCATCGACTCGGTGAACCCGGACGACTTCAACCCCAACGGCTGAAGCTCGGCTCGCGGATCCGGCCTCGTGGCATCCGGGACGGCCGGGCGGGTCCTCGAGGGAGCGGGGCCCGGCTGCCTGTTGACCCCCGTTCGGCTCGGTCGGTAGAGTTCGCACCCCGCCGATGATCCCCTTCGGTGCGCCCAGGTGCCCGGCCCGACTGCCCGATGAAAGACATGTGGATGACCTCACTCGAGAGTTCAGGGTTCAGCGGAGCGCGAGCCGCCGAGATCGTGGGCATCACCTATCGCCAGCTCGACTACTGGGCCCGGACCGACCTCGTCCGCCCGTCGCTCTCCGATGCATCGGGCAGTGGCAGCCGCCGTCGGTACTCCTACACCGATCTCCTCGAACTGCGTGTCATCAGGAGCCTGCTCGACGCCGGTATCCGGCTCGAGAACGTCCGGGAGGTGTTCGCGTATCTCAGGGAGAACCTCGGCACCGACATCTCCTCGGCGAGCCTCGTGATCCAGGGATCCTCCTCGGTGCTCATCCGCTCCGACGGCGAACTGATCGACCTCGTGCGTCGCGGCCAGGGTGTGCTCAACATCCTCCCGCTCGGTGGAGTCCTCGAGGAGATGGAGGCCCGCATCAGCGAGTTCCGCCCGGCTGAGGATCCCCTCGCCGCTGCGACCACCGACGACACCGAGCCCGCCATCATCATCGAGGCCGCTGTCGGTGACTGATCGGACCTCACCGCTCGACGGCGTGCACCGAGCCGCCGGGGCGAAGATGGTCCCGTTCGGTGGCTGGTCGATGCCGATCTCCTATCCGACCGGCACGCTCGAGGAGCATCGGGCCTGCCGTCACGACGTCGTCATGTTCGACGTGTCGCATCTCGGCACCGTGCGTGTCACCGGACCGAGTGCCTTCGCCGTCCTCCAGCGCTCCTTCACGAACGACCTCTCGCGCATCGGCCCCGGGCGGGCGCAGTACACGCATCTGCTCGACCCCGCCGATGGCTCGGTCCTCGACGACATCATCGTCTGGTGGGTGGATCCGGAGCGGTTCGACGTGATGCCCAACGCCTCCAACACCGATCGGATCACCGAGGTCCTGGCAGCGGCTGCACAGCAGGGAGCCACCGGCGAGGTCGATGCGGTCGATGTCACCGCCGAGCGTGCGATCCTCGCCGTCCAGGGCCCCAACGCCAGAACGGTCGTCGAGTCGGTGGTGTCGGGCGCGGGCGCCGTCGGTCGGTTCCGGGTGGGCACCATCGAGTGGCACGGGGTCAGCCTCGTGGTCGCCGGCACCGGGTACACCGGCGAGGACGGTCTGGAGCTCGCTGTTGCGGTCTCACATGCGGAGGTGCTCTGGAACGAACTGCGCGCGGCCGGCGCGCTCCCTGCCGGACTGGGCGCCCGCGACACGCTCCGCCTCGAGGCCGGTCTGCCCCTGCACGGGCATGAACTGGGCCCGGGTATCACACCGCTGCAGGCCGATCTCGGGTGGGTGGTGTCCTGGCAGAAGGGTGAGTTCATCGGCCGGGCGGTCCTGGTCGAGGAGTTCGACGCCGGGGTGGATCGCATCCTTCGCGGGCTCGCGGTCGAGGGTCGGCGTCCGGCGAGGGAGGGCTCGATCGTCTCCCGGGCGGGGGTCGCCATCGGTGAGGTCACCAGCGGCAACTTCTCACCGGAACTCGGTCACGCCATCGCACTCGCGCTCCTGAGCCCCGACGCCCGCATCGGCGATCAGGTGGAGATCGATGTCCGGGGCACGACGGTCGCCGCCCGGGTCGTGGATCTGCCGTTCGTCTGAGACGTTCGCTGGGCCGCGGGTCGGCGAACGTCGTCAGTCGGATGTGCCGTCGGTCTGCTGTCTCGTCAGTCTGCGAAGGATTCCAGCGGGGGACATGAGCAGACCACATTGCGGTCTCCGTAGGCGCCATCGATCCGGCTCACGGGAGGCCAGTACTTGGCGTGTCCGACACCGGTCGGGTACGCCGCCAGTTCTCGCGAGTAGGGATGGTTCCAGTCATCGGCCACGACGTCCTGCGCCGGATGCGGTGCGTTGCACAGCGGGTTGTCGTCGGCGGGCCATTCACCTGCGGCCACTCGGTCGATCTCGCCCCGGATGGAGAGCATGGCGTCGCAGAAGCGGTCGAGTTCCCGGAGACTCTCGCTCTCGGTGGTCTCGACCATGAGGGTGCCGGCGACGGGGAACGACATGGTCGGCGCATGGAAGCCGTGATCCATGAGTCGCTTGGCGACATCGTCGACGGTGACGCCGGTGTCCTTCGTGATGGGCCGGATGTCGAGGATGCACTCGTGGGCGACGAGACCGCCACGGCCGGTGTAGAGGATCGGATAGGCATCGCGGAGCCGGTGGGCCACGTAGTTGGCGTTGAGGATCGCCAGCGCAGTGGCCCGCTCGAGTCCGTCAGGGCCCATGAGCGAGATGTAGGCCCACGGGATCGGCAGGATGCCCGCCGAGCCGAACGGGGCAGCCGAGATGGGTCCGACCACGGGTCCGAGACCGTCGTCCTCATGTCGATCGGGACCGGCGCCCGGCACGACCGGATGGGTGGGGAGGAACGGGGCCAGATGGGCGCGCACCGCCACGGGTCCGACGCCGGGACCTCCACCACCATGCGGGATGCAGAAGGTCTTGTGGAGGTTGAGGTGGCTCACGTCCGCACCGAACCGGCCGGGTCGGGCCACTCCCACCAGTGCGTTGAGGTTCGCGCCGTCGAGATACACCTGCCCGCCGGCTTCATGCACGGCGTCGCAGATCTCACCGATGGCCTCCTCGAAGACACCATGGGTGGATGGGTAGGTGATCATGAGTGCAGCCAGCTGCGCACGATGGAGATCGATCTTCTCTCGGAGATCGCCGAGATCGACGTTGCCGTTGCTGTCGCAGGCCACCACGACAACCCGCATCCCGGCCATCGCCGCACTGGCCGCGTTCGTGCCATGGGCAGAGGCAGGGATGAGGCAGACGGTGCGTTCGGCGTCACCGTTGCTGCGATGCCAGGCGCGGATGGCGAGCAGTCCGGCGAACTCGCCCTGGGAGCCGGCGTTCGGCTGCAGGGACACGGCGTCGTATCCGGTGATCTCGGCCAACCAGCGTTCGAGATCAGCGATGACCCCGAGGGAGCCCACGGTGTCCTCCGCCGGGGCGAACGGGTGCAGATCGGCGAACCGCGGCCAGGTGATCGGCTCCATCTCCACTGCAGCGTTGAGCTTCATGGTGCAGGACCCGAGCGGGATCATCGTGCGGTCGAGGGCGAGGTCGAGGTCGGCGAGCTTCCGGAGATGGCGCACCATGTCTGTCTCGCTGTGGAGCGAGGTGAAGTTCGGATGTTCGAGGAAGGGAGTCATGCGCCGGAGCGATTCGTCGATGATGACGGGCAGCTCCGCCGGCGGCCGGGGGAGTGCGCCGGGGACATCGAACGCGGCGAGCAGGGCGTCGATGTCGGCTGCGCTGGTGGTCTCGTCGCAGCTCAGCGCCAGATGATCTGCATCGACGAGGAAGATGTCGATCCCATGGTCCCGAGCGGCGCGCTGGAGCTGTTCGGCCCGACCAGGCACGCGCGCGGTGATCGTGTCGAAGAACCTTTCGACCTCGAGCTCGACGCCGGCGGTGCGGAGCCGATCGGCGAGCAGGCGGGTGAGGTCGTGCACCCGTTCGGCGATCGCACGCAGACCGTCCGGACCGTGCCAGCAGGCGTAGAGGGCGGCCATCACGGCGAGGAGCACCTGTGCGGTGCAGATGTTGGAGGTCGCCTTCTCGCGTCGGATGTGCTGCTCACGGGTCTGGAGGGCGAGGCGATGCGCCCGACGACCGGCGGCATCGATGGACACCCCGACGAGTCGTCCGGGCAGGATGCGGCGGTGTGCCTCGCGGGTGGCCAGGAACCCGGCGCTCGGACCCCCGAAACCCATCGGCACGCCGAATCGCTGGGAGGAACCCACGACCACATCGGCACCGAGCTCACCGGGAGGAGTGATCACGCAGCAGGCCAGGAGATCGGTGACGACGACGACGAGTGCGCCAGCGGCATGGGCAGCCTCGGTGATGGGACGGAGGTCGCGCAGCTCGCCGCTCGATCCGGGATGGGACACCAGAACGCCGAAGGTGCCCTCCGGGGGTTCGGTGAAGTCCGCGAGGTCGTCGGCGATCACGATGCTGATGCCGAGCGGCTCGGCCCGGGTGGCGATCACCGCGAGTGTCTGGGGGTGGGTGTCGGCATCGACGACGAACACCGAGCCGGCCTGCGGATTGGCCCGCATGGTCAGGGTCATCCCCTCGGCAGCCGCGGTCGACTCGTCGAGCATCGAGGCGTTCGCCAGCTCCATGCCCGTGAGGTCGCACACCATCGTCTGGAAGGTGAGGAGCACCTCGAGCCGCCCCTGGGAGATCTCGGGCTGGTACGGGGTGTAGGCGGTGTACCACGCCGGGTTCTCGAGCACGTTGCGGCGCAGGACCGGGGGCGTGATCG
>CANFHM010000073.1 GCA_947446975.1 Microthrixaceae bacterium | reverse complement strand
GTCTCCGACCGACACCGGCCGACGCAGGCGGCCGAGGATCAGGTCGTGGACCCCTCGGCCGCGGCGAAGCACTCCTGTGCGATGTCGGTGAGCACGACCGCCTGCTGCCAGCGGTCGCCGAGTTCGTCGAGCTCGCCGTCGGCGTTCGGGACCTTGATGGCGTAACCGAACTCGTTGGGGAGCAGCTCCGGAGCGAACCCGAGCTGCAGATCAGGTGGCGGCACTGGATCGTCGGCTGCACCGGAGATGAAGCCGGCGCAGGCTCGGGTCCACATCGCCCGGAAGTGCCCGACGTGGGGCTGCCCCTCGACCCGCCCGTCGCCGACATCGACCTGGATGCAGCTCGAGGTGCCGATCCGACCGTGCATGTATCGCACCCGATCGAACACCGGGGCCATGAGATCGAGCTTCGCCTCGAAGTCACCGATGGGCAGATCATGCGCGGTGTACCAGTGCGAGAAATCGCCATTGAAGCGCAGCTCGGGGAACCGCTCGACGAGTCGCAGTGTGCGCCAGATGTCCTGCGTGGCAGTGGCCCGATGGGTCTCGACGTAGAGCGGGAAGCGGGCGTCGATGCTGGCCCCCACGATCTCCTCCATCAGTCGCGCCGCATCGTCGTCGCTCTCGAGGCCGGTGCCGACCATGAGCGTGGCGCATGCGAAACCCTGATCGGCGAACCGGGTGGCCTGCTCGAGCATGCCGCCGACCTCGATGCGGATGTCGAAGGTGGTGGGCACCAGCCCGAGCTCGCGGCACAGCTCGGGGTTGGCGCCCTGGATGCCCTGATAACCGGCCTCCCTCGCCCCCTCGAGCACAGCGCGCTCGTCGCCCACCGGCGCCGAGCTCCAGGCCGGCAGCAACCAGGTGCCGCCCATGTTGAGATCACGACGGAACGTCGCAGTGGTGTCCATGATGTGCCTCAGGCCTTCTCGACCACGACCGGGAGGGTCGCGTGGCGGCGGATGAAGATGCTCGGCCGCCGTGTGGGGGCGGCGTCGGGATCGAGCTGGATCGACGAGGTGGAGGCCAGCAGCCGCTCGAGCGCCAGCCGGGTCTCCATACGGGCCACCGGCGCGCCGATGCAGAAGTGCAGCCCGCGTCCGAAGGCGAAGTGCGGTGCCGGGCGGGCCTCCAGATCGAGGTCCTCGGTGGCATCCGGGGCATCGGGAGCCGGTCGGTTGGCCGCCGCCCACATGAGCAGCACTCGGCTGTGCGCCGGGATGGCCACGCCGCCGAGTTCGGTGTCGGCCGGCGTGTACCGGTAGTGGAACTGGAAGGGTCCGCTCTCGCGCAGGATGCACTCGAGGGCGTTCGGGATGAGCTCGGGTCGCGCCCGGAGCAGGTTCTGCAACTGCGGGTCCCGCGCCAGGGTCTCGATGCAGGTGGCCATCAGGCTCGCCGTCGTCTCGGACCCAGCGGTGACGAACACGGTGAGCATCGCACTGACCTCATCGCGGGTCACCTCACCGGCATCGAGCTGGTCGGCGAACACACCGAGCATCCCGACGCGCTCCTCCGGAGCACGGGCGAGCATCTCATCCATGCGCTCATGCATGTGCACGGCGAGCTCGATCGCCGAGGTGGCTGCCGCACCCATGCCATCGATCGTGGTCACGCCATCGAGCAGCGCACCGGTGCCCAGGGTGAAGGCGATGACCTTCGAGGAATCCTCCTGGGGCAGACCGAGCAGTGCGCACACCGTGCGAGCCGGGATCACATCACTGAACGCCGCCACGATGTCGAGGCGACCGGCGTCGAGGACGATGGCCAGCTGTTCATCGATGATGCGCAGCACCTCGGGCTCGAGATCGGCGACGGCTGCCGGGCTCAGATGCGGCTGCACCAGTCGGCGATGTCGGGTGTGCTCGGGCGGGTCGGCGGTGGAGAACACGTGGATGGGATCGCGGTAGTTCGAGATCCGATAGGCGACGGGACACCCGTTGCCGTCGTCGTGGAGGAGGCTCACGATGTTCGAGGAGAAGTCGTCGGTACGACCCACGGCCTCCTTGATCAGCACAGGGTCGGACACCAGGAAGGTGTCCTGATCCGGCAGCTGCCAGATGGGTGCCTCGCGTCGCAGCTGATCGTGGAACGGACGCGGGTCATCGAGCACGTCGGCGCGCAGCAGCGTGCCCGGATCGGTGAGATCGAAGTCCATGGGTTCCCCTCCTCCTCGTCGTGGTCGGCTCAGGGGAGCTCGCCGCCCCAGCGGGCGATCTCGGTGCGGAGCCAGCCGTTCTCCCAGAAGCTCACGTCACCACCGTCGTCGAGCAGCTGGCGATGCGCGGCGGCCATGAGCGAACGAAGGCGCTCGTCCTCGGGCTCGATCGCGGCGATGGCCTCGCCGAGTCGGATGGCGAGCACGGCGTCGCCGGCGGTGAGCGCAGCCTCGGCCCGATCCAGCGCCGCATCGGTGCCAGTGATGGCGAGCAGCTCGGCGAGCGCAGCGGGCGCGCTGTCGGGATAGAGCTCGGTCGTGGCCTGCAGCTTGAACCAGCCCACATACTCCTCCCAGAACGTGCGCACGGCCCAGGAGACCTTGCCGTAGCCCTGGCCCACACGGAGCTCCGGGGGCAGCTCGATCTCGCGCATCAGTGTCCACACATCGGTGCCGGCGTTGAACCCCTCGAGCGTGCGGTCATGCACATACACGACCGCATCGTGCAGACGCTCGAGCGAGGCTTCGATGAGATCAGCACCGACGATGGGCTCGTGCCGCCCGGTGACGAGCATCTCAGGACGCAGCTCGCGCACCATGCGGTTGGTGGCCAGCTGCGGTTCGACGAAGCGATACCGATCGCCACGGATGGTGTTGACGTTGGGGAAATGCGGGAACAGCGGTCCGAACAGGTTGCTCACCAGCGCCACGCGATGTTCCGGGAGCCACACCACGCAGCAGTCAGTGGTCTCGCCCACTGCTGCGAGCAGTTCGATGCGCAGACCATCGACGGTGAGCGCCAGACGATCCTCGAAGAGGATGTCGGGCATCGGTTCGGACTGCTTCATCGAGACGCCGGGGTTCTCCATGTAGATGCGCTTGGCATCGGTGCCGAGCATGTCGAACCAGATACCGGCCGTGCGCATGCGCACACCCTGGATGCGCTTGTCATCGGCCTGACAGGCGGGGTTGTTGGCCTGGGCGATGTATGTGGTGCCGGGTTCCTTGAACAGATCGACGCCGCCGACATGATCGACGTGGGCCTGCGTCGTGATGATGTGATGGGTGGGACCGGGGCGGATGGCGTCGAACACACGCTTGTGATGGGGCGCCTCGTAGCCCATACCGGTGTTGACGATGATCCGGCCGTTGTCGGTGAGGATCATGTACGACGCCGAGTTGCCACCCGAGCGATAGATCAGGCCGTCGATGATCGGGTACGCCGGATCGTCGTAGACGGCGGTGAGGAGCTCCTTGCCGGGGCGGGTGTCGATGAGATGGTCGACCTGCTGCTGGATGTTCACTGGACCTCGATCCGTACGGGGAAGCGGTCGAGGTAGTCGCCGAAGCGCTCCCGGACCTGTTCGGGTGTGGTTGAGAAATCTCCGCGCAGGTCGTAGATGACACGACCTTCCTTGCCGCGCGGATGTGCTGCCTGATACGCCCCGATCTCGGCCTTCGCCGTCTCGGTGAGTTCGATGCCGGCGGCGTCGTAGATGCGCTGGAGCGTGCCCATCTCATCGGCCATGTACTCGTGGAAGAACACGTCGATGACGCGTCCCTCGGGGAGCAGATGGCGGTCGCGCAACGAGGTGTCGAGGAGTCGGCCGATGCGGTCGGTCCAGTAGTCGCGGTACCACTCGGGACGGGGCGTGCGATAGGCGGTGCGGGCGCCGTAGCAGAGCATCGTGATGGTGGACTGCACGACAGCGACCGGATCGCGATGGGTGACCACGATGGTGGCGTCGGGGAACGTCGTGAGCAGCGGACCGATCTGCTCGAGATGCTGCGGCGACTTCAGGACCCAGCGCTCACGGGGTCGATACCACTGCAGGATCTGCAGCACCTTCTTCAGGTACGCGTAGTGCGGGGTCTGATCGGTGGCGAGGTAGTGGTCGCGCCACTGCGGCACACGCGCCACCCATTCGAGGTTGTAGTTCGAGAAGTCCGGCGCCATGAGCTCGTTCTCCTCATGCACGTGATCGGGCTCCATGGGGTGCATGGCGGCCACGAACGGTGCGCCGGCCTTCATGGCCTCCCACTGCTGCTGACAGCGGGTCCAGCGCGGATCGACACCATCGGGGCCGGTCGATTCACGCGGATCGGGGACCGGTTCGTAGGACTCCCACAGCGGCATGGATCGGAACCGGGAGTCCGAGGCCAGCAGGTTGACGAGATTGGTGGTGCCCGATCGGGGCAGGCCGATGACGATGATCGGCTTCTCGATGGGGATGTCGCCGATCTCGGGATGCTGCTTCAGCAGGTCCTCGATGCGGAGGCGGGCCGATGCGTACTTCGTGCAGTCGCCGAACATGAGCATGCGGCCGAGGCCGGTGCGATCGGGGTCGGCATCGACCTCGGCGAGCTGCAGTCCGAGCCGTTCACGGAAGTCGAGTGGCCCGAAGTCGTCGAGTCCGGTGGCGGCGACGGCGGCCTCGAGCACGGCGTCGACGCTGAGTTCGGTGTGCCTGGACTCCCCGAAGTCGATACCCATGCGCTGGATGTCGTTGAGCACCGGCGCCCGGAGGTCGTCGATGCGGATCTCGTTCGTCATGATGCGCTCACGCCACCAGGTAGCCGCCGTCGACGGCGAGCACCGAACCGGTGGTGAACGCCGAGGCGGAACTCGAGAGGAACAGCACGGCGGCGGCGACCTCCTCGGGCGTTCCCATCCGCGGCATGGCCGACTTGCCGACCTCGGAGTCGAGCAGTTCGGGGAACGCCTTCATGGGGGCGGTCATCGGGGTGTCGATGAGACCGGGAGCGACTGCGTTCACTCGGATGCCCTGACCGACCCAGTGCACGGCGAGATTGCGCGTGAGTGCCAGCAGCGCGGCCTTGGACGAGGAGTACCCCGGCACGATGGTGGTGGCCCGGAAGGCGGTCATCGACACGATGTTCACGACACTGGCCCCACCGGTCATGATGCTGGCGGCGAGGGCCTCGCGGGCGCGGACGGTGAGGCGCTGGGCGCCCTCGACGTTCATGTCGAGCGACGCACCGAAACCCTCGGGACTCCACTCGTCGAGACCGTCGGGGAAGTTGGCGCCGGCGTTGTTCACCAGCACGTCGAGCGAACCGAGTGACGCAGCGAGGGCGTCGACGGCGTCGGCGTCGCGCATCTCGAGCTGTGCGTAGGTGAAGGCCGAGAGGTCGGTGTCGTAGTCAGCGGCGGCGGCCCGGGTGCCGGTGACCGTGACAGATGCACCGGCGGTGGCGAAGGCCGAGGCGATCGCATGGCCGATCCCACTGGTGCCCCCGGTGACGAGCACGGAGGTGCCGTCGAAGTCGAAGTGCAGTCCGTTGCTCATCGCTCGTCCCCCATCGTGATCATGACCTTGCCGCAGTCCTTCTCACCCTCGAGCACGGCGAGACCATCGCCGAACTGCTCCAGCGGCAGCGTGTGCGTGATGAGCTCACCGAGATCGCGACGCTCGAGCAGTTCGATGGCGTCCTCGAAGCGCTCCGGGTACTCCATGGAACCGCGCACGGTGAACTGCTTCATGAGCAGGTTGACGTAGTTCGTCGACACCGGTCGGTAGTGCAGGGCGACGATGACCAGGGTGCCGTCGACGCGACCGTTCTGCAGCACATCGCCGATGACGCGGTCGGCACCGGAGGCCTCGATGAAGATGTCGGTGGCCGCGGTGGGGCCGAACATGAACGGCACCTCGCCGTGGATGCGCTTGAGCTCGGCCCACACATCGACCTCGGTGGGATCGAGCACATGGGCCGCACCCATCTTCTTCGCCAGCTCTAGGCGGGCATGGCTGAGGTCGATGGCCACGACATCGGTGACACCACGATCGGCGAGGGTGGCCAGGGCCATGAGTCCGATCGGTCCGCAGCCGAACACCGCGACCTTGTCACCGGGCCTCGCCTCACTCTGGTTGACCGACTGCATCCCGACGGCGAGCGGCTCGGCGAGGGCTGCGGTGGTCAGCGGCATGGAGGCGGGAACCTTGAAGAGCCGACGGCCATCGGCGGCGTCGGGCACATGGAGCACCGGCGTGAGACCGCCCTGCGGACCGCCGGTCCCCATGGGACCGTGGCCGGCGTCGGACGGGCACACCACGACACGATCGCCCACCGAGACGCCGGTGACCTCGCTGCCGAGCCACTCGACCACACCGGCCATCTCATGACCGAGCGGGATGGGATGACCCGGGGTCATGCCCATATGCACGTACGACACATCAGTGCCGCAGATGCCGCAGGCGGCGATGCGCACGAGTGCGTCGCGGGACCCCGGTTCGGGTTCGGCGATCTCGTCGAGACGCCAGTCGTTCTGGCCGTGGAGCATGATCTGCTTCATGGGACGGTGACCTTTCTGGTTGTTCGGTTCGTGGTGCGATTCGTGGTGCGGTCCGATCGATCGGAATGCGACGCGGCGCCGTCGAGGATGGTCCGCACGAGGGAACTGATCCATGACTCGTCGATGGAGTCCGCCATGCCGCCGAGCACGGCATGCAGCACCGGGCCATCGACCATCGCGGCGAGCACGCGCGTGTCGACATCGGGGCGCAGCTGGCCTGCGGCCTTCGCCCGGTCGAGTCGTTCGATCACACGCAGCGATGCGCCGGCAGCATCAGCCGCCCGCTCGACCCTCGAGCGCTTCGGAGCTCCGAGGAGACCGACGATCGCCGCCAGTGCTGCCGGACGGGAGAGCTTCTCGACCGACCATCGGATCATGGTCTCGAGATCGGCGGCGAGATCGGCGGTCTCGGCCACGACGTCGTCGCCATCGGTGCGGAACACCGCTCGGGTGACCAGCTCCGACTTGGAGCCGAAGCGCCGATAGATGGCCGCAGTGGTGGTGCCGGCCTGCTCGGCGACTGATGCGAGCGACAGGCCGTTGTAGCCGCGGGCCTCCAACAACGAGAGGGTCGCCGCCATGATCGCGGTGTCGAGGCGTGGATCTCGCGGACGACCGACACGCTGGCTGGCGCGGGGAGCAGAAGCGTCATCACCAGTCAGCGGTCGCGGCGCGTCGGAGGAGCGCATCGTCGCGTCCATCGCTGCTGTGTTCGTCGGTGTCATATCCCCTGCCGGCCCCCCACGGCCGCTCCCCCCGGAGTCGCTGTCCGCGAATTACGGAGCGGATCGTATCGAAACTCGGCGCTCCCCGCCCGGCCATAGGGTGGGGCCATGTCATCCGCCGAAGACGCGGGTCGCACACCCGCTGCGACCGCTCGGACGAACGAGCCGAACCCGTCCCGCATGCCCGCAGCGTTCATCGGGCACGGCAGCCCCATGAACACGCTCGAGGACAACCGGTTCACAGCGGCGTGGCAGGAGTTCGCCGGCACATTC
>CANFHM010000072.1 GCA_947446975.1 Microthrixaceae bacterium | reverse complement strand
GGAACTGGCTGCGATGGGCGAGCAGCGCGTCGACCTTGGCGTCGACGTAGTCGGTGATGTCCTCGGCGTGGTCGGGCTCGTCGGCCTCGAACAGCAGCAGCGAGCTCGGACGATGGTGGACGACCTCGTGCTCCGGGAAGAAGTGGGGATCACGGGCGGCGACGATGCTGTCGAGGGCGATCCATCCGGCGTTGCGATGGTCGGGATGCAGTCGATACCGCTTCCAGGGATCGTGGGCCAGCACGACATCGGGTGTCGTGGCCCGGATCCAGTAGGCGACCTCGTCGATGACATCACGGGTCGCCGTGAGCTCGCCGTCGACCTGTCCGAGCATGATGACCTTGCCCCGCGACCCGAGGACCCGGGCGGCGCGCAGCTGCTCGTCGCGGCGGGTCTCGATGAGCGCCGCAATGTCCGCGGACGCATCCCACGAGCCCTTGGATCCGTCGGTGAGGACCAGGTGATGGATCGTGCAGCCGGCCACGGCCCACTTGGCGAGCGTGCCGCCGCACAGGAACTCCGCATCGTCGGGATGGGCGACGATGGCGAGTGCGCTCGCCGGGATGGGGAGGTCACGGGAGGGCAGCGCGCCCTCGACCCGACCGCCGAGCGGGAGGGGGCCCTCATGGGTGGACGATGTCACGGGTTCTGGCTCCAGTCCGGGGGTTCGAGGTCTGCGGGGCGGTCGACGTCCCAGCCCAATCGTGCATCCCGCACGATCATGACCGGAAGTCCGAGTCTCGACGCCTCGGCCCGATGGCGGTCACAGGAGCCCGGCCCGTAGGCGAACCGGAAGCCGCTCGCGGAGGGGATCGAGATCACGTTCGTGCCATCGTCATGACGATCGGGCACGAGCACGACGGTGGCGGCCGCCCCGTCAGCGGCATCGCCAGCGGCGTCGTCCGCCTGCGGGATCACGAGGTCGAAGCCGAGTGCGTGAGGGAGATCGGCGTGGGCGACGACGACCCGGTCGAATCCGGCCGCGGCCAGTTCGGCGACGCCCTCGGACACCGCGGCGTTCAGACCACGACCCGGTTTCCAGATGATCGACGCCCCGATGTCGCCCGCCCAGTCGGCCACCGCAGGATCGTCGCAGACGATGTGCACGGGTCGGGGTGCTGCGGCTGCCACGACAGACGTGGCCATGGACCGGGCGAGGTCCGAGCGTTCGGACGGGCTGAGCGCATCGGCGAGACGCGCTTTCGCCATATGGAACGCCTTGACCGGGATCAGGACTGCGACTCGCTCATCCCGACTGGTCACGAGGGCGAGTGTAGGTGCGGGGGGCGGTAGCGTCGGGCGCCGTGCCCGACCCCGATGAACTCCTGCCGTGGTGGATGACCCGCCAGAGCGATCCCGCTTCACCCGATGTGATCATCGGTGAGGGCGCCGATCGGAACACCACCCATCGGAGCTGGACCCTCGTGGGCACCGTCGGCGATGCCGACCATGCTGCAGTCGATCCCCGCGGTCTGGTGTCGCCCCGCGTCGACAGCTTCTCGGTCGACTGGTGGGTCGGTGCCGATGATCGCTGGCATCTGCCCTCGCGCTCGGCCGGAGTGAGGCAGCGTCTCGTCGATGATTCCCCGATCGTGGAGACGACGATGCGGGTGCCCGGCGGCGAGGTCGTGCACCGCACGTGGGCCGTGGCTGCCGGTGATGGCGTGCCCGCCGGCGGGGGTGTCGTGATCGAGCTGCGCAACGCCTCGACCGTGCCGGTGGCGGTGGCGTTCGCCATCCGACCCTTCGGACCGGTCGGCCGCACGAGTGTCGGTTCGATCGATCTCGACGGCACGGTCGTCACGGTCGACGGTCACCCCGCCGTCCATCTCGCCAAGGAGCCGTCCCGGGTGGCGGTCGGCTCCGCGGCACTCGGCGATGCGCTGATGGTCGTCGAGTCCGGAGCCGCCGGATCGCAGTGGCCCGCGGGTGGCGTGCGCTGTGGTGAGGGTCGTGCGTCGGCGGCGCTGCTGTTCCCGCTGCCCCACACCGCATCGATCCGTCTCCTCATCCCGACGGCGCCCCCGCAGCCCCGCCGGTCACGGCTGGGGTTCCGTCATCGCGTGCCGGACGCCGCTCCGGTGCGGCCCACTGCCGCCCCCGACGTCGATCGTGTGGTCGCCGGCTGGGAGGTGCAGACCCGCCGATCCCCGCGCATGGAACTGCTCGAACTCCGTGCGGACGAAGCTGTTCGGTCGGCCCGGCGCGCGGCGCTGCTGCACGCCGCCGGCGACGACGCGATGTCATGGTCCGACGGGCTGCTCGGCGTGTTCGACGCCTGTTCGTTGATCGTCGCCCTCGACCAGCACGCCCTGCATGCCGAGGCGGCGAAGCTGCTCATGGGACTGGTCGACCGCATCGATGTGGATGGTCGGTTCGAACTCGAGCATCACCGGATGGATGCGAGCGCGGCGTGGCTGCATGCCGTCGAGCGTCATGTTCGCCTCGCCGACGACACTGCGATGGCCAGGGTCACGGTGGGGGAGATCGCCACGGTCGCCCATCGCCTCGACCGCGATGCCCGCTCGCTCGACGATCGACGCCGGGCGCGCCGGGCGGCCGGTCCGGAGTGGACGACCACGCCGGAGAGTCTCCGCGTCCACGATCTCGTCTGGGCGCACAGTGGGTTGCTCGCCGCCGCAGCCGTCCTGCGGGCCGCCGACCAACCCGAGGCAGCCGACGAGATCGATCGATCGGTCCTGTCGTTGTCGTCAGCATGCGCCAGTGCGCTCGCGACCGCTCCCGGTTCGACCGAGTCAGCGATCGCGGCGGTCGTGGCACTGGTCGAATCCGATTCCGTGTTCCTCGCTGATCGTGGACTGCTGCACTCGCTGGTCGAGATCGCATCGGGCGCCGCAGTGCGCGGGGCCGTCGTCGCACGAGTCGGCGAGGCCGCGCTGGGTCCGCGGGTGTCGGCTGCCATCGCCGCAGCCAGGATCCGACTCGGCGATCCGACTGCGGTCGAGGTGCTTCGGTGGCTGCTCGAGATCGGGGCGCCCACCTGGAACTGGCCCGACGCCGTGCATCCGCGCACCGGCGACGGCGCTGCGGGCGACGGGCACTCGGCGGTGTCCACCGCCGCGTTCCTGCAGCTCACCCGCTCGCTCACGGTCGTCGAGGATGCCCATGAGGTGGATCTCCTCCCGGCGGTGCCCACCGACTGGTTCGGTCGACCGATCGAGGTGCACGATCTCCCGACCGCGCACGGACTGCTCTCCTTCGCCGTCCGCTGGCACGGTGAACGGCCGGCGCTGCTGTGGGACCTCCGGCCCGGTGATGTCGCCGATGGGGTGACCCTCCGCTGCAGCGGGCTCGACCCCTCGTGGACGACCACCGAGCTGCGCGGCGAGTCGCTGCTCGCCGCCCCGGCAGCGGCGGGCGAGGCGATCCTGCACGCCGAGGTGGACGAACCGGCATCGGCCGACCCCCAGCCGTCAGCCGCTCCGGCCGCTCCGGCCGCTCGAGCTGCGGCGAGCGAAGCGATGGTGCTCCCCGAGACCGGTGAGTCCTTCAGCTGAGCCGAGCACCGATCGGCACGCGTGTGCCATCAGTCACAGCTAATGTGGCGCCCACCACGGTCCGCTCAGGTGCGGAGCGACGACACCATCGGCAGCAGCCGAAGGAGGCAATTCACATGACATCTCATGCGGGATCACACCGCTGGGTGAAACTCGGAGCGGCAGCGCTCGCACTCAGTCTCGCGCTGGCTGCGTGCGGCGGTTCCTCGTCATCGTCCAACAATGACAACAAGAAGGCCACCGACGTCACGATCAAGGCTGCCGGCGACCCGAAGGCCGGCGGTTCGGTGAAGTTCGGCCTCGAGGCCGAGACCGACGGCTTCAACCCCACCACCAACCGCTGGGCGGTGTCGGGCTACATGGTGGGCAACGCCGTGTTCGATCCCCTGGCGGCCTATGACGCCTCCGGCAAGATCCAGCCGTATCTCGCCAAGTCGTTCACCCCGAGCGCCGATTACAAGACCTGGACCATCGAGATGCGCCCCGGCGTCAACTTCTCCGACGGCACGCCGGTCAACGGTGCTGCGGTGGCCAAGTCGCTCAATGCGGTGAAGGCTGACGCCCTCGTCGGCATCGCCGTGCGGAACATCGCCTCGGTCGAGGCCGATCCCGCGGACCCGCTCAAGGCCATCGTCACCACGGTGGATCCCTGGGCGTCGTTCCCGGCGCTCATGGGCAACCAGGTGGGTTACATCGTCGCCCCGGCGCAGCTCGATGCCGCCAAGCCGGCCTCCTCGAACCAGCCCATCGGTTCCGGTCCGTTCATCCAGAAGGAATGGGTGCCGGACAACCACTGGCTCGGGACGAAGAACCCCAACTACTGGCGTTCCGATGAGAAGGGCAACAAGCTGCCGTACCTCGACTCGGTGGAGTTCCGGCCGATCGTGGATCCGCAGACCCGCACCAGTGCCCTGCTCAGCGGCGACATCAACATGATGCAGACCACCGACTGGCCCGCGATCAACAAGCTCCAGTCCGAGGCCGCCTCCGGCAACGTGCAGTTCGTCGGCGATCATGGTGAGACCGAGGAGAGCTTCATCATGTTCAACACCTCCAAGGCGCCGGTCGACGACGCCCGGGTGCGTGTCGGCCTGGCCTGGTGCACCGATCGTGATCAGATCCTCGTGGTCAACGAGACCCCGGCCGAGAAGGCTGCCGACAGCCAGTTCGCCCCGGACTCGCCGTACTACGTCAAGACCGACTTCCCGAACAACGACGTCGCCAAGGGCACCGAGCTGATCAACGCCTACAAGAAGGATCATCCCGGTGACGTGACCGTCACGCTCGGCACCACACCGGTCCCGGCCAACACCGCCACCACGGCACTGATCGCCCAGCAGTGGGCCCGTTGCGGTGTCACCGTGCAGCAGAAGACCACTGAGCAGAGCAAGTTCATCATCGATGCCGCCACCGGCCAGTACGAGGCGAACCTGTGGCGTCAGTTCGCCGCCTCGGATCCCGATGGCGACTACCAGTGGTGGACCGGCAAGAACGCCACCGGTGCGCTCGCGCTGAACTTCGCCCGTCTCAAGGATCCGCAGATCGATGAGGCGCTCGACAAGGCCCGGGCCACGCCTGACGTGGCTGTCCGCAAGGACGCCTATGCCACGCTGCAGAAGCGGCAGACCGAGCTGGTCCCCTACATCTGGCTCGCACACACCCAGTGGGCGATCGGTGCAGCGAAGAACGTCCGGAACCTCACCAACGTGAGCCTCCCCGATGGTCAGCCCTCCGCTCCGATGCTGGCTGGTTTCGACGGAGCGGTCCGTCTCACCCAGACCTGGATCGAGTAGCGGCCACACTCGGATCCGGTCCCACGGGTCCCGATCGAACGGGGGTCCGGCGCTTCGGCGCCGGGCCCTCGTCGCGTCCGGTGTTAGCGGAGTCGTCCGGGCGGGTTAGCGTGGCCGTCCCGGTCCGCGGAGGTGCGGAACGACGACACCATCGGTCTCGGCCGAGGGAGGGAAGACACCATGGCTACTCATGCGGGAAGACGCCGCTGGGTGAAACTCGGCGCCGCCGCCGTCGCACTCAGCCTCGCGCTGGCTGCATGCGGCGGTTCGTCCTCGAACGAGGCGAACAAGGGCACCACCGATGTCACGATCAAGGCCGCCGGCGACCCGAAGGTCGGCGGTTCTGTGAAGTTCGGCCTCGAGGCCGAGAGCGACGGCTTCAACCCCACCACCAACCGTTGGGCGGTGTCGGGCTACATGGTGGGCAACGCCGTGTTCGATCCGCTGTCGGCCTATGACGCCTCCGGCAAGTGGCAGCCGTATCTCGCCACGTCGTTCACCCCGAGCGCTGATTACAAGACCTGGACCATCGCCATGCGTCCGGGTGTCACGTTCTCCGACGGCACGCCCGTCGACGGTGCTGCGGTGGCCAAGTCCCTCGAGGCGGCACGCACCGATGCCCTCGTGGGTATCGCGCTGCGCAACATGGCCTCGGCCGCCGTCGACCCGACCAACCCGCTCAACGCCATCGTCACCACCGTCGATCCGTGGGCCTCGCTCCCGGCGCTGCTGAGCACCCAGGTGGGCTACATCGTCGCCCCGGCACAGCTCGACGCCGGCAAGCCGGCCTCCTCGAACCAGCCGATCGGCTCCGGTCCGTTCATCCAGAAGGAATGGATCCCCGACAACCACTGGCTCGGCACGAAGAACGCCAACTACTGGCGCTCCGATGACAAGGGCACGAAGCTGCCGTACCTCGACTCGGTGGAGTTCCGTCCGATCGTGGATCCGCAGACCCGCACCAGTGCACTCCTCGGCGGCGACATCAACATGATGCAGACCACTGACTGGGCCGCCATCGCCAAGCTGCAGTCCGAGGCGTCCGCCGGCAACCTCCAGTTCATCGCCGATCATGGCGAGGCGGAGGAGAACTTCATCATGTTCAACACCTCCAAGGCCCCGCTCGACGATGTCCGCGTCCGAGTCGGTCTCGCCTACTGCACCGACCGCGATCAGGTCCTGGTGGTCAGCGAGTCGCCGGCCGATCGTGCCGCCGACAGCCAGTTCGCCGCCGATTCGCCGTATCACATCGACACGAACTTCCCGAACAACGATGTCGCCAAGGGCACCGAGCTGATCAACTCCTACAAGGCTGATCATCCGGGTGCGGTCAGCTTCACCCTCGGCACCACGCCGGTGCCGGGCAACACGGCCGTCACGGCACTGATCGCCCAGCAGTGGGCCCGTTGCGGTGTCACCGTGCAGCAGAAGACCACCGAGCAGAGCAAGTTCGTGCTCGATGCCGCCACCGGTCAGTACGACGCCAACTACTGGCGTCAGTTCGCCGCTCCGGATCCCGACGGCGACTACCAGTGGTGGATCGGCGCCAACGCCGTCGGCCCGCTGACCCTGAACTTCGCCCGTCTCAACGATCCGCAGGTGGATGCCGCGCTCAACAAGGCACGCGCCACCGCTGATGAGACCGTGCGCAAGCAGGCCTATGCCGATCTGCAGAAGCGGCAGACCGAGCTGGTGCCCTACATCTGGCTCGCACACACCCAGTGGGCGATCGGTGCGGCGAAGAACGTCCGCAACATCACCAACGTGAGCCTGCCCGATGGTCAGCCCTCGGCGCCGATGCTCGCCGGCTTCGACGGTGCGGTCCGTCTCACCCAGACCTGGATCGAGTGACCCCGGGTCATCACTGAGTTGTCCTGGAGGAGGCCCGGCGCACCAGCGTCGGGTCTCCTGCGCGTCAGGGGTGCAGTTCGGTCGGCGGTCGTTGCTGGGTCGGCTCCATGGACACCTCCGGGAGAGGGGTCGGCGCCGGGCTCCGTGGACCGGACCTGCGTCCGAGGATCGCGCCGGCACCACCGATCGAGAGGATGGAGCCGGTGCTGCCGATGCACAGGATCGATCCCGTGGACCCGATGGAGAGGATGGAACCGGCGGAGCCGATCGAGAGGATCGATCCGGCCGAGCCGATGGACAGGATCGATCCGAAGGAGAACAACGACCCGAACGACACCGCCGAGAACTCGCTGCGCGATGAGCGCCAGGAGGTTCCGCTGCGGTGCCGGGGCGCCGGTGGGGTTCGATCGGTCACGTCGGGAGACTAGCGACAGCGGTACCGTCGGCGCGGTGGCGAACCGGACACGATCGATGCGAGCAGCGCTGCGGGGGAGGGCTCCGTCGTTGCGTGTCGAGCGGGAGCTGTGGTCCGCCGGCGACACGATCGTGGTGGGCATGGATGAGGTCGGCCGTGGCGCATGGGCCGGCCCGTTGGTGATCGCGGCCGCAGTCGCTCCGAAGGACCGTCGTCCCTATGGCATCCGTGATTCCAAGCTGCTCACCGAGGCCGAACGGGAACGATCCTTCGATCGCATCGCCGAGTGGTGCGACGCCTGGTCGATCGGGGTCGTGGATCACGACGAATGCGACG
>CANFHM010000071.1 GCA_947446975.1 Microthrixaceae bacterium | reverse complement strand
TCGCTCCCCGGCGAGGCGGAGCATGAGGGGCGCGAGCGCCGCGAGGAACACCGGAACCTCTGTCGCACCGGGCACATCGATCATGGAGGAGACGGTGTAGCGGTCGCCGGTGAACTGCACCGGGCCCCCGTAGCCGCCCGGCCCACCACCGCTCGCGTTGGCCTCGACCTGGGCCGCCGAGCAGGCGTCGAGCACAGCGACGTACTCGCGCATGTGATGGATCACGCCGCCGTAGTCGGCGCCGTACCAGCCCTCCGCGACGGAACGATGCGATGGACCGATGCCGAACGCCAGTCGACCACCGCAGGCCGCCTGCGTGGTGAGGGCATGCTGGGCCATCCCGTAGGGGTGATGGGACCAGGTGGGCACCACCGCCGTGCCCAGTTCGATCCGTGAGGTCTCACGACCCGCCAACGCCACGGCGGTGAGCGCATCGAGGCTCCATGGGATGTGCGGGACCCAGCCGGTGTCGAGACCAGCGTCCTCGGCCCAGCGGGCCATCCCGACGACCTCGTCGATGGTCGAGCCATGGATGCTCGTGCCGCTGATGAACATGCCGATCCGCATCATCGAGCTCCGGCGGCCTGCAGCGCGGTCCAGACCCGCAGCGGGGTGAGCGGCATGTCGATGTGATCGATGCCGAGATGCCGGACGGCGTCGATCACGGCGTTGTGCACCGCCGGCGTGGACCCGATGGTGCCCGATTCGCCGATGCCCTTGGCCCCCAGCGGATTGATCGGGGTGGGAGTCTCCATCTCGACCCGTTCGAACAGTGGGAACTCCGCGGCGCTCGGGATCGAATAATCGATGAACGTGGCGGTGAGCGGATTGCCGTCGGCGTCGAAGCGCACCTCCTCGAACAGCGCCTGGGCCACGCCCTGGGCGAGTCCCCCGTGCACCTGACCGTCCACGATCAACGGGTTGAGGATGCGACCGGCGTCATCGCAGGCGATCATCCGACGGAGCCGCACATGGCCGGTCTCGGTGTCGACCTCCACCACGGCGACATGGGCGCCGAACGGGAAGGTCGGCCCGGGGGCCACGAAATCGGACAGGGCGAACATCGGAGCATCGGAGTCGAGCGACGCGGCGATGTCGTCCCAGCCGATGCTCACCGACGGCGAACCGGCCACATGGAACCGGGCGGCGGGCACGGTCGCGGCGGGGGCGGTTGCGGCGGGGGCGTCGGCCGCGGGAGTGCCGCCGGCCGGATCCGCCCCACCCGAGGTGTCGAGCACGATGTCGTCCACTGCCGCCTCGAGCAGCTCGGCGGCGCGCTCCCGTGCGAGATCCACCAGCTTCGCCGAGGCATCGAACACCGCCGCCCCGGCGATCTGCAACGACCGCGATCCACCGGTTACCTCGCCGCGGGGCACCACATCGGTGTCGCCGTACTCCACCGTGATCCGGTCGAGCGGTATGCCGGTGCGTTCGGCGACGAGCATCGCCCAGGAGGTCTGATGACCCTGGCCATAGGGCGTGGAACCGGTGATGACGCGGACCGTGCCGTCGGGCAGCAGTTCCACCGAGCCGTACTCGTCCCCGCCGGGCATGGCGGTGATCTCGACGTAACAGGAGACGCCGATGCCCAGCACCGTGGTGTCGCCACGCTGGCGTCGCTCGGCCTGTTCGGCTCGAAGTTCGGTGAGACCAGCCGCCTCGAGCGCCCGGTCGAGGGCACCGGCGTAGTCACCTGAGTCGTAGGAGGTGCGTGTGGGCGTGGTGTACGGGAACGCGTCGGAGGGGATGAGGTTGCGGCGACGCACCTCGGCGGGATCGAGGCCCGCCTCGGCGGCGAACATGTCGACGATGCGTTCGATGGCGGCGGTGGCCTCGGGCCGACCGGCGCCCCGGTAGGCACCGGTGGGCGTGGTGTTGGTGACCACCGAGACCGAGTCGAACTGCACCCGGGGGATCTCGTACACACCGCTGGCCATGATGCGGGTGGCCAGGGGCAGCATGGCGCCCATGTTGGGATACGCCCCCGACTCCTGGGTGATCTGCAGGCGGTAGGCGAGGAAGCGGCCGTCGCGTGTGCCGCCGAGGGTCACGGTCTGGATCTGCCCGCGCCCCTGGTTCATGCCCACGAGGTTCTCGGAGCGGGTCTCGCTCCAACGCACCGGTCGGCCCACGCGGCGGGACAGCTCGCCGAGCAGCATCGCCTCGGCGGGCAGCTGTGCCTTGGCCCCGAACCCACCCCCGACGTCGGGGCAGATCACCCGCACCCGATCAGGGTCGAGGCGGTAGGCCTCGGCGAGCGCGGTGCGGATCGGATGTGGCCCCTGGCAGCCGATCTCGAGCACGAGACGGTCGTCCTCCCACCAGCACAGCGCGGAACGGGGCTCGATCGGGGCGGCCGCCACGCGCTGGTTCACGATGGTGCGGGTGACGACGATGTCGCAGTCGTCGAACGAGATGGGATCACCCCGATGGGCGAAGGTGAGTGCGGCGTTGGTGCCAGCGCCCGGATGCAGAAGTTCGGCGTCGGGGTCCATCGCCGAGCGGGGGTCGATCACCACCGGGAGCGGATCGAGTTCGATGATCACCGCCTCGGCGGCATCGATGGCGGCCTCCCTGGTCGCAGCCACCACGGCCACGATCGGTTCCCCCACGAAGCGCACCCGGTCGGTGGCGAGCACGGGGCGCACCATCGACTGGTCCACCATCGTGATGGGCACGATCGGCGGCAGGTCGATGTCAGAGGCAGTCACCACGGCGAGCACGCCCGGTGCGGTGCAGGCCTCGGCGGTGTCGATCGACACGATGGTGCCGTGCGCCATGGTCGAGCGCACGTAGACCACATGGACGACGCCATCGCGCGAGATGTCGTCGACGTAGGTGCCGCCCGTGGTGAGGAGCGCGAGGTCCTCGCGGCGTTCGACCCGGTTCCCGAGGATGCTCATGGACCGACGCTAGCGAAGCGTCGGGAGGTGATGGGCTGTGACGCTCAGGCCTTCGAGCGACGACGACGGGTGATGGCGTACACGCCGCCGAGCAGCACGACCGCCGCCACGATCACCACGATGATGAGCACGCTGCTCACATCAGATGACGACGATGTGGTGGTGCCGCCGTCGGCGGTGGGGAAGGTGCGCACGGTGCCCTGTCCGTTGAACCCCGCCACGAACGCCGGCGAGATCACGAACCACTTGTTGGCGAGATCAGCGGTGACCGCCGAACCGGGCCACAGGTTCTGCTCGGGGAACGAGACCCATCCGGTGCCGCCCTGCTGGGCGTAGTCCAGGGTCATCGTGCCGGTGGTGTCCGGGTCGTCGTTGGTGAACACGTAGTCGAAGGTGATGACCGATCGGGTGGCCGTGGCAGGGGGATCGGTGAACTGGGGGGTGCTGTAGTACATGACCGCCAGCAGCGGCTGCATCATGGATGCCGATTCGGTGCTCGAGAAGGTGCGGGCACCGGAACCATCGGGCGCCGTGGCGGTGGCGCCGGTGGTGCTGAGTCCGGGTGACACCACGGTCTGGGTCGTGCCGGCGCCGGCGACGGCGGCTGACCCCATGAGGGTGACGAGGACGAGGGAGAGGATCGTGGCGATCCGACGGAAGGTCGCGGTCATGGGCCTGACAGTAGCGCCGACGTGTCGGGCGTCACCGTCGGGGACCGGCCCGCCGGACTTTGCCCCCGCTTTACGAATGTTTGGGGGTGACTTGACACAGTGGCGGTTGTCACAGGTACGCTCCCGAGGTCCGGAATTCCCGGACATCTTCTATGGGGGTAATCCATGAAAGCATTGAAGAGCAGGGCGGCGGTGATCGCCGGGGCACTCGTGGCGAGCACGGCCATGCTGGTGCCGCTCGCGGCACCGGCTGGCGCCGCAACCCTGGTGGACGGTTGCTCGTTCACCACCAACCCGGCCTCGGGTGGGTCGCAGAGCGCCCTCCGCGTCGCCTGTAACTTCCCGACCGCCTCGAAGGTTCCGGCCAAGAACGTCATCTCCGACTTCTCGAACGCCCAGTGGCACAACGGTGCCGCTCGTGCGATCAACGGCATCGCCTTCGAAGGTGCGTACGGCAGCTCGGTGATCGTCTCGCCGAACGCCCACTTCACCTCGGCTGACACCAACCGTCAGATCGCGGGCACCATCGGTGGTTCCGCCATCGGTGCGTACATCAACATCAAGGTCGTCGTCGACGCCAGCACCGCCGTGCTGAACCTCCCGGCTTCCAGCACCGGTCTTTCCGGCAAGACCTCGTCTGACCTCGTGAGCGTCGACGCCAAGCTCGAGAACTCCTCGATCCGCGCCGGCATCGCCGCTGTCACCACGGCCAGCTCCTCGGCCTCGGTCACCGGTGTCACCATCACCAAGCCGGCCTCGGGTAACGCCACCTCGACCAAGACTGGTACCGCCTGGAACGCCGGCGACATCGGCAAGCAGGTCGTGAGCATCAAGCTCACCGGTGGAGCCGGCTTCATCACCGCTGTCTCCAGTGGTGTCGCCACGCTCAGCACCACCGCCACTGCGACCGCGTCCAGCCAGACCATCACGCTGAACACCCTCGGTCAGGTCATCTCGCCGACCATCGGGTTCAGCGCCTCGGACGTCGGTCGCTCCATCGCCGGCACCCCGCTGTCCAGCACCGCCAAGATCGTGTCCACCGGCACGGTTCCGTCGGGCCAGCTGGCCGGGTACACCTACGCCGTGGTCTCCGGTACGACCGTCGCCTCCCAGGCCGATCTCACCTCCTCCCCGGCGTACCCGAACCAGGTCACCATCGGTGCCGATGAGGTCGTGTCCACGACTCGCATCCTCAACGACTTCACCTATGACCTCGCCAACCAGCGCATCGTCGCCTCGGCCGGGTTCTTCCGTGGCTCGGACATCGGTCTGCCCATCTCGGGCTGCGGTGTCGCCTCGTACGCCAACGGTGCAACCCTCGATGATCAGGGTCAGAACTACATCGATGCAGTCGCACTCGACGGCTCCTGGGTCCACACCAAGGGCGGTGTCTATGGCAACAGCGTCGCTGTCGTCAACGGCGCCACCTGCGCCCAGGCCTTCGGCTCCTACGGCATCAACCTCACCATCGGCCTTCCGTCGGTGACCTCCGCAGCCAATGGCGACGTCATGTCGACCATCGCGAGCACGCTGAACCTGAGCCCGGCACTCGTCCCCGGCTCCGATTCCTGCGCCTCGAACACCTATGAGGGCACCACCATCCAGGGTCAGTGGTACAACCCCGGCTCCATCGGCGCTTCGTCGGCATTCTCCGGCAACGCCAATGCAGCGGGCTCCCAGTCGGTGTCGGTGGCCTTCTCGCCGTCGTTGTCGATCACTCCGATCAAGGCCACCAACGGCTCGATCGGTGCGATCAAGTACCCGACCGCAGTGGTGAGCTTCTGGGCCTTCGTGTCCCAGCGCACCGCCTCGGAGACCGTCGGTGACAAGACCTTCGCAGCCGGTACCGCGAAGATCTCGCTCCCGTGGGTCCCGACCCTGCTGGCACTGTGCGATGGCACTGGTATCTCCTCGGAGTACACCTTCCAGGGCACCAGCATCGCCACCCAGTCGGTGGCCACCGGCACCGGTCGTCCCTCGACCGCCCTCCGCGGCCTCAAGTCCGGCCCGCTTGCCGGTGATGTCGCCTACCAGCCGACCACCGTCGCTGACGTGTCGTCCGTCTGGACCGGCGCTGGCAAGTTCTCGGCAACGGGCGCTCTCGGTCAGGGTGTCGTCGCCAAGCTGGTGCTGCAGCCGTAACAACCTCCCGGATCTCCGCTGAGATCCACAGGGACTGCGAAGGGGGACGGGCTTCGGCCCGTCCCCCTTCCGCGTCCCTGGCCTGATCGATGCCGACGAGCATCTACTGTGATGGTCCAACGCCCGGATAGCTCAGTCGGCCAGAGCACCTGTCTTGTAAACAGGGGGTCGAGGGTTCGAATCCCTCTTCGGGCTCGACCCCGGCCGATACGGCCGGCCGATCTACCGGGCGACCACTCCGGCGGCCCGCAACTCGCTGATCTCGTCGGCCTCGAACCCGAACTCGGTGAGTACCGCCTCGGTGTCCACCCCGGGATAGGCATAGGTGGCGCCGATGGTGCCCGGGGTGCGGCTCAGACGCGGCACGGGGGCCAGCTGCGGCGGACCCTCCGGCATGTCGACGAACGCGCCACGAGCCACGTTGTGCGGATGCTCGGCCGCCTCGCCGAACGACAGCACCGGCGCGAAGCAGGCGTCGGTGCCCTCGAGCAGCTCGACCCACTCATCACGGGTGCGCGTGAGGAACGCGGCGGCCATCGCCGCATGCAGTTCCGGCCACCGGCTCTCGTCGTACTGGGCCGGCAGCGTGGCCGGATCGAGGCCCAGCTTCTCGAGCAGCAGCGCGAAGAACTTCGGTTCGATGGGTGCGGCGGTGACGTACCTGCCGTCTGCGGTCTCGTAGACGTTGTAGAAGGGCGAGCCGCCATCGAACATGTTCGTGCCCACCGGACCGGTGTGCATACCCGAACGGGTCATGCCGTAGAACACCTGGTAGAGCGACATGACGCCGTCGATCATGGCGCTGTCGATGACCTGCCCCTGCCCGGAGCGCTGGGCCTCGAACAGGGCGCACACCACACCGAAGGCCAGATGCAGGCCGCCACCGCCGAAATCGCCCAGCACCTGCAGCAACGGCACGGGAGGCTGGCCGGCCACCCCGATGGAGCCGATGGCCCCGGTGAGGGCCTCATAGTTGAGCGAATGCCCGGCGGCATGGGCCAGCGGGCCCTCCTGACCCCAGCCGGTGAGGCGGCCGTAGACGAGCTTCGGGTTGCGGGCCAGGGCCACATCGGGGCCGATGCCGAGGCGTTCGCACACGCCGGGTCGGAACGCCTCCACGAAGGCGTCGGCCCGTTCGATGAGCCGCAGCAGGGTCTCGACGCCGGCGGGAGACTTCAGGTCGATGGCGATGGAACGACGACCGCGGTCGAACTCGCTCGTGCGGCTGGCGGGCCGGTCGGCGGGCACCTCGGAGGTGGGATGCACCCGGATCACGTCGGCGCCCATATCGGCAAGTTTCAGCGTGCCGAAGGGCAGCGCCCCGAGTCCTGCGAGTTCGATGATCGTCACACCGTCGAGTGGTCCCATGTGATCCCCCCTTGGATTCGGGCAGACGATACCCGTGGCCCGACGGCCCCCCGGGAAAAAGGTGGTGATGGTGCTTGTGTTCCCGGCCGGGGGCGGCGAACATCTGAGGCGATGGAACGCACCGGAGCAGACCTCACCGAACGTGACAAGGCGATCCTCGAGTTCGAGCGTTCGTGGTGGCATGAGACCGGGCCCAAGGAATCGCTCATCGAGGAGCGTTTCGAGCTCTCGGTGGATCGCTACTACGAGATCCTCGGCGAGCTGCTCGAGAGCCCGGCCGCCTACGCCCACGATCCCCTCGGGGTCCGTCGTCTGCGTCGCCTCCGCGATCGCCGTCGTCGTGTGCGCCAGGAGCATGCCCAGCAGGTGAGCGAGCCCCCCGGTTCCTGAGATGACGAACCCGGCGGGCGCCCCCCAGTCGCGCAGGGACAGTGCCATCGGCACCGTGCTCGTGGGTGCTGCCGTGCTCATCGGCGTGATCCTGCTGGTCAAGGGCTATCGCGCCGATGGCGGTCTGGTGGCCACATCCAAGCCCACCGTCACCAGTTCCACCACCATCCAGGCGCCCACCACCACCCTGCCGGCCCGTCCGGCAGCCGATATCTCGGTGGCGGTCTACAACGCCACCGGTGGCGGCATGGTGGCCTCGAAGAACCGTGCGGTGCTCGAGAGCCACGGGTTCCGGCAGATCACCATCGGCGATGCGCCCTCGGTGGTGCCCGAGACTCAGATCTTCTACACACCGGGCGCGAAGGGCGATGCCCAGCAGGTGGCGGTCGCGTTGGGCATGGACCCGCAGCTGGTGCAGGCCCTCCCGTCGCCACCTCCGGCGCCGATCGGCACCGCCACCGTGCTCGTGCTCGCCGGTCCCGATCTGGCCTGACCGCAGCAGTTCGCAGCGCGGACTGCTCTACTGGTGCGATGCGCATCGTCGTCGCACCCGACAAGTTCAAGGGCACGGC
>CANFHM010000070.1 GCA_947446975.1 Microthrixaceae bacterium | reverse complement strand
GGCGTACCTCCTCGATGCCGTTGATGATGTCGAACGTCGGCGCGTCGAACGCGAGCTCATTGCTGATCCCGAACTCGCAAGCGAAGCAGCCCGACTCCGTGGGGTCGTCGACGCGCTCGCCGAATCAGCCGCGGACGAGGTTGCGCCCGCTGGCCAATGGGCCCGACTCGAAGCGGCGATCAGCTCCTCCGCTTCGGTGGTGGAGACCACCGAAGCGTCAGCACGTCATCGCCGTCCGACGCGAGGCGGATGGTCACGCCTCCTGCTCGCTGCGGCGGCGGTGGCTGTGGTGTTCGTGGTCGGTGCCGGACTGCTCGTGCAGGCGCAACGCACGAATGACCGCAACGGCGAGTTCTCCGGCGATCCCGTGGCTGAGATGACTGCACTGGCGCAGCAGCTCGCGACCCAACCCGGTTCGCGCACTGCGGTGCTCACCGATCCCGGTCGATCGATGACCGTCGATGTCATCGTCGATGAGTCCGGTCATGGGTTCCTGATGACGGCCGCATTGCCCTCGCTGGTCGCAGGCGAGACCTATCAACTCTGGTCGGCCCATGGTGACACCATGGTCTCGCTCGGGATGCTCGGCCCCGCCCCGAAGATGGCGGTGGTGTCGATCGACGCCGGCGTCACCGATCTCGCCCTCACCCGCGAGCCCGCCGGCGGCAGCGTCGCCCCCTCCGGTGCGCCGATGGCCACCGGCCACCTGGTCTGAACCGACTCCTGACCCGACGTCATCGGCAGAGTTCTTCCCGAGCTCATCCGATTCGTCGGCCAGGTTCGGATGTGTTGGAAGAACCCCCCCATGATGAGGAACGAACGATGCGGAACTTTCACGGAAGCGTGATGAAGATGCTGGTGGTGGCCGCCGGAGCATCGACCATGCTCATGGCACTGGCACCCTCAGCGGGCTTGGCCCTGACCCTTCCTTCCGCCCGTACCTGTGATGGCGAGGTGGCCACGATCGTGTCAGCAGCAGCCACGATCACCGGTACACCCGGCGTGGATGTCATCGTCGCCACCGGCACCACTGGTCAGACCATCCGCTCCGGCGCTGGCGACGACATCATCTGCGGCTCCTCGGGGCCCGATCGCATCTTCGCCGGTGATGGCAACGACACCGTGCTGGCCGGCAACGGCAACGACGCGATCGACGGCTGGAACGGCTTCGACACCATCGACGGCGGTTTCGGGAACGACTCGGTCGCAGGCGGATCTGGTGACGACGTCATCACCGGTGGTCCCGGCACCGACACCGTCAGCGGAAACACGGGCGATGATCGGATCCGGGGCGGTGGGGCCTCCGACACGCTCGTCGGTGGCCGCGGCAGCGACGCGCTCGATGGTGGCCCCGCACCTGATGTCATCGATCCCGGTGCTGGCTCGAACTCCTGTGGTTCGGACTCCTCTGATTCCATGCGCGGCCCGTGCGCCATCGACACGACGGGTCCGGCGATCAGTGACGTCGTGGTCCCCGACGTCGTCACCGCAGGCACGACGATGACATTCACCTGGCGCGTCACCGATTCCGGTGGTGTGTCGAACACCAACATGCGCTTCGGTGGCGACAGCGGCTACGTCACGTCATGGTGCGATTTCGTGGTCGTCGCCGATCTGGTGACCGGCGACGCCTTCGATGGCACCTACCGAGCGTCATGCTCTCTGCCCGACAACGCCGTGAACAGCACCTACACGGTGTTCCTCATGGCGTCGGACATGTTCGGCAACTCCTCGACATGGGATACCTCGACCCAGTTCGAGTTCAGCGTCACCGGTGGTTCGACCGATGCGTCACCTCCGGCGGTGAGCGTGCTCGGGGCCACCGTCGAAGGTGACTCGGTGATCGTTCGCTGGCGGGCGACCGATCCAGCGGGCGTGGCGGGCCAGTCGGCGTGGATGGCGCACAACACCTATTCCTTCGCCAGCATCGAGGGTTCCTATTTCGCCTACAACGCCCCTTTCCTGGTCGGGGGCGACGCCGTCGACGGTCGCTACGAGCAGCGACTCGATCGTCGTTCGATCGCTCCGGACGGCACCTACACGGTGTGGCTCACCACGATCGACACCCTGGGCAACAGGTCCTTCTCCCAGACGGCGATCACCGTCGTCCTCTGATGTGACCCGGTCGGTTGGACGACCACCGGTGCGTCGGGCGGTGAGGCTCGCTCGCTCCTGCCCCCCATGACGCGAAGGAGCCGCCCGACCCGGGGGTCGAGCGGCTCCGCGTGTCGCCTATGGCAACAGGTCTCAGCCGATGCTGCGACGGCGGCGGGCCACCATCGTGACTGCGCCACCGACGGCGACGATCAGGATCGCCATCGACGCCAGGCCACGGGAATCACTGCCGGTGTAGGGCAGGGGTCCGGGGGCCACGGTCGTGGTCGGTGCCACGGTCGTCGTGGTGGGCGCAGCAGGCGTGGCCGGTGCCGACGGGGTCGAGTCCTCGGAGTCGCCCACGACGTTTCCGGCGACCACGTAGAACGAGTACGCGGTGCCGTTGGTCAGTCCGTCGATCACGCAGCTGGTGGCCGGCGGGGTGATCGTGCAGCTGATGGACGAGTCCTCGACCGCGTACACGGTGTAGGAGTCCACGATCTCGGGCAGCGGCGTGATGGTGATGGTCACCTGTCCGTCACCGGCGACCACGCTGGGCGCTGCGGGGGTGGCGGGGACCGAACGAGCCACGTAGCGGATGTACACCGCGCCGGAGCCACCGAAACCGCCGCCACCGGCGTTGCTGTCACCGAAGGTGACGGAGCCGTCGGTGTTGCCACCGCCGCCACCGCCGCCGCGGGCGTTCTTGCCGGCGTTCCCGGAGGTGGTGCTGGAACCGGCGCCGGTCTCGTTGCCGGCACCGCCGGGACCACCGATGCGGCCGGCGTACGGCACGCTGCCCGGATCGAGGGTGCCGCCGCCGCCACCGCCGCCGTAGATCGTGTTGGGTCCGGTCCACATGATGGCCTGCACGCCGTCACCGCCGGCGGCGCCGTTGCCATCGGTGGGTGAGGCGCCGTTCGCGCCCGCACCTGCGCCACCGGGACCGGCGAACTCGTAGGGCGAGCCGGCGATGGTGCCACCGACGAAGGACCCGTTGTTGCCGCCGTACTGGCCCGCATCAGTGGGGTTCGTCGAGACACCGGACTGGACGACCGGCGAGAACGAGGAGGGTGAGACACCCTCGATACCCGTGCCGCCGAAACCGCCGGCGCCACCCGAGGCGACGACGAGGTCCCCGATCGAGGAATCCTGCCCGGAGGCACCCTGCCCGCCAGCGGTGGAACCAGCCGTCGGGCTGCCCGGAGCGCCACCGGCGCCACCGGCACCGGCGACCACGACGTAGTCAGTCGTGGTGACCGTTGCGGTGCCCTCCTTGACCTCGCCACCGGCGCCACCGGCCCCGGCGCCCGACTGGGGCTGGGTGCCGCCGACCTTGGTGGAGTTCTCCCAGCCGCTGCCGCCACCGCCGCCACCGCCGCCACCGTTGACCAGATAGGTGATCGAGGTGAGGTTGGGATCAGTGACGGTGAAGGTGCTACTCGTCGCTGCCGAGGTGAACGAGAACCACGAGTGGTACACGTAGCAGGTGCCGTCGCTCTCGGCGGCGGAGATCTGTCCGCCGGTGGCTCGGGACAACTGATCGGTATGTGCGAAGTCGCAGGGCACCGCGGAGGCAGCTGCCCCGGCGGTGGGTGCGAAGGTCAGCGCGGCACCGGCGCTGAGCGCGAGTGCTGCGGCGATGGCGGCTGGACGCCGCAACGCGGGCGTCAGCCGTGAGGGACGAGACATGGAGGTTCTCCTGGATGTGGAAGGTCGATGGGCCTGTACTGCTGCTCCGCCCGCTCCGATTCGGCGCGAACGTTGTCCACTCTATCCACTGTCCGTTCGGCGGGTTACCGGTCCCCGCTGGGCATCGGGGCGTTCCCGGTGCTCAGGGCTGCTCGGCCTTCGAACCCGTCCAGTGGCCCGATTCCACGTTGTCGAGCCAGTTGGCGAGTGCCACCTGGTTGATGGCGTCCTCGAGGTTGTGGGTGCCGGCGGGCGGGAAGTCGTACCAGGTCTGATCGACCCCGGCTGCCGCCGCCCAGGCCTGCACCTCGGGGGTGCCCTGGGTCGAGATGAGCACCAGCTGATCGGACCCGCCGTACCCGAAGTACGCAGGCACGAGCGATTTGCCATCGGCCGCCGCGGCGCGTGTGAGCGTGATCGGGGACAACGACTCGGCGAGCTGCATGCCGTTGCAGGGCGGTGTGCCGCCGGGCAGGAGGGTGGTGGCCAACGTGGTGCAGCCGAGCAGAGCGGCCTCGGCGCTCGGGGCGAGCCCGCCGGCCTGTGCGAACGTGGCGATGTCGGTGGGGGCCACGAACGGCACGATGCCGTCGAAGCGCACGGTGACGGCCCGCAGGTCAGCTGGAAGCGTCTGGTCGAGGTAGGTGCCGGAATTCGCAGTGAGCGCTTCCATCAATGTGAGATGACCGCCAGCCGAGGCACCGGAGAGCACGAGCCGACGCATGTCGAGCTGCAGCGCATCGGCGTTCGCGATGGAGTAGCGGATGGCGCGGTCCACGTCACCGATGATGCGCGAGGCGGCCACGCCGGGGGCCTCGGTGCCGGTGGCGAGTCGGTAGTCCACCGACACGACATCCCATCCGCGCGCCAGCTGCTTCTTCAACCGTTCGAGGGTCTGCGCCGAGGCCCCGCTGGCCAGTTCATCGAGCCGGGCCAGCTCCTCGGCCCGCACCTGCTCCTCCTGCGAGAGGATCGCCGCGTTGGTGTTCGCCGCCGCCGAACCGCCCGACCAGCCACCGCCATGGATGTAGATGATGGTGCCCATCGGATCGCCGCTGGACTGGAAGACCTCCATCGTCTGCTCGGCGTCGGGGCCGTAGCTGACGATCTGCGGGGCGGACGCATTGGCCACCTCGTTCGATGCGACCACCGGGGGATCCCAGGTCGGCACCGACACCGGCGTGTGCGGCCCGGCCGAGGTCGTGGAGCTCGAGGCGCCGTCGCTCGAGGACGAGGAGCAGGCGCCGAGGGTGAGCATGGTGAGCGCACCGAGTGATGCGAGCACCAGCCCGCGGCGCCCGAGGAAAGCGAGACGCCGGTTGTCGTGGATGGGGGAGCGAAGGAGCATGGCGCCAGCGTAGGAGCGGGGCGGTGCACGGGACCTGCGCGATGCACTCGGCCGATGGGGATCCGTCGGATCGTCAGGGGTACGTTCCGGTCATGAAATCGCTGCTCGGTCTGTGCGCCGCCGTCATCGCTGTCATCTCCTCGTTCGCTCTCGCCTCCTCCGCCGGGGCCGCTCCGGTGCGCTGTGGTCTGTCACCGGTGCCCGGCATCGACTGGCACGGCTGTGTGAAGACCGGTGCATCACTGCGCGGCGTGAACCTCACCGGCGCGAGTGTCACCCTCGGCAACTTCAGCTCCGCCGATCTCAGCAACGCGCTGTTCGATGACGCCGACATGCATCGCTCGAACTTCAGCTCGGTCAACCTCGCCGGGGCGAAGGTGCGACGAGCCAACGCCAACCATGTGGTGTTCTCCGGGGCCACGCTCACCGGCGCCGACTTCTCCGACGCCACCCTGCGCGGCGTGAACCTGAAGGATGCGAGCGCCGTGGGAGCGGATCTCTCGGGGGTCGATCTCTCGGGCTCGAGCGCGAGCCGTGCGCTGTTCACCTCGGCGGATCTGCGCGGCGCCACGATCTACAACGTCGTGCTCCGGGGCGTGAACCTGCGCAACGCCGATCTCACCGGCGCTGATCTCACGCTCTCGGATCTCACCGGTGCCGATCTCACCGGCGCCAAGCTCACCGGCGTGGTGTCCACCGACACGATCTTCACCCGGGCCATCTGTCCGAACGGCACCGTGTTCGGCCGCCCCGGAGCGAACTGTCGCTGATCGGATCGGCCCCGATGAGGAGCGTCACGCAGGACGCGTGACGGGCAACTCGCGATCAATCACGGCCGCAGCCGCGTCGCTGAGAGCTGCCAGCACGTCGCTTCGATCGATGTATGGGTAGTCATCGACCACCTCGTCGATCGTGCGTCTGTTGGCGAGCTGGCCGAGGATCATCCCCACGGTGACCCTTGTGTCGCGAATGGTCGGCAGTCCACCCATGCGGCGGCAGATCTCGGATCTCGCGACCCGGCGTTCCGGGGGTGGGGCGGAAGGCGTCCGGCGCCCCACCCACCGAAGCGGGATCGACTGGGTCAGCTGATGGTGCGACGGCGGCGGGTGAGTGCGGTGGTGGCGCCGCCGAGTCCGATCATGGTGAGGGCCAGTGACGCGAGTCCGCGGGTGTTGTTCCCGGTGTAGGGCAGGGTGCCGGTGCCCGGTGCGACCGTCACCGATGCGGTGGAGGTGTCTGATTCGCCGGCAGCGTTCCCGGAATACGCCAGGAACTGGTAGTTCTCGCCGTTGGTGAGTCCGTCGATCACACAGGAGGTCGCGGGTGGGGTGATGGTGCATGTCTTGGTCGGATCGCCCGCTACCCAGAGCATGTAGTAGTCAGCGGCGTCATCGAAGCGTTCGAACGACAGGGTGACCGAACCGTCGCCGGCGACGACGGTGGGTGCAGGGGGAGCCACTGGTGCGGCGGCGGCGAGGTAGCGGACGTAGACGACGCCAGCGCCGCCGTCACCACCGCGGCCGGCGTTGCTGTCGCCGGGGGTGACTGATCCGTCGGTGCCGCCTCCGCCGCCGCCACCACCGAAGCCGTCGGGGGCGTCCTGGCCATCACCGCCGGCGCCACCGGCACCACCGACGGACAGCAGGCCGGCTCTGCCGCCGTTTCCACCGGCGCCGCCGACGACCGGGGCGTACGGCGGACTGGCCGGGCTGATGGTGCCGCCACCGCCTCCGTCACCGAGTTTCAGCATGCCGTCGGAGAAATGAATGGCCGCTACACCGGCGCCGCCGTTCCCGCCATTGCCGGTGGTTCCCACTTCGATGGGCAGATGGCCGTTCTCGCTGGCACCAGCGCCGCCGGGTGCGGCGTAGTCAATCACCGGTATGACACCGAGGTCGCCGCCCCAGAAGTTCGAGTTGCTGCCGCCCTTGCGTCCACCGGTGCGCGGTGAGGGCGACCAACCGGCCTGCACTCCGGATTCGGAACCCTCAGCGCCCCGACCTCCGAAGCCGCCCGAGCCACCGTAAGCGACGAACTCACCGAACGAGGAGTCTCCGCCACTGCCACCCTGGCCGCCGACGGTGCTGCCCGCGGTTGATGTTCCGGGGGCGCCACCAGCGCCGCCAGCGCCGACGGTCACAGGAACGGAGAGGGTTCTACCCGCTGGGTCGGTGAATGACGGACTTCCGGTGCTCTCGACATCCCCGGGTGTGTAGCTGTAGTGCCCGTCGGAGCCGACATCCTTGGGTGTGTAGGTGAACGCTCCGGTCGAAGCGTTGATGTCGACGGTGCCACCGAGCACGTCGCCACCTGCGCCGCCGGCACCACCACCGGCGTCGGGTTCGGCGCCAGCGGCCTTGAGGCGGTCCTCCCAGCCGCTGCCGCCGCCGCCGCCGGCACCGCCACCGACCACGAGGGTCTCCAACGGGAACGGCACACGAGCGGTGATGGTGAAGGTGTCGCTGGTGGCGAACCTGTGCACCACGAGACAATGGGCATCCGCCTCGAGGGTGTGCACCTCACCGCCGGTGGCCCGGGCGAGGCGGTCGAGGTTGGCGTCGGTGCACTCGATCGGACCGGTGGCACCCGCGCCCCCGTCGCCCCCGTTGCCCCCCCACCGGAAAGCGCCGGTGGGTGCAGTGGGTCGGGTGGATTGGATGCCTCCGCCGAACGTCCCATTGCCGCCGTTGCCCCCGTTGCCGGCAGCGCCCGCTGCTGGTGCGAAGCCCATGGCGAGGCCGCTGGTGAGCGCGAGTACCGAGGCCACAGCGAGTGGCCGGCGCAGAGTGCGGTTGCCGCGTGCGGGTGAGGTCATGGTGTCGTCTCCGATCCGGTCCATCGCATGCCGGGAGGCTGCGGCATCTCGAGAGCCGCCAGCGAATTGGAGAACCCTAGATCGACCGGAGGTCCTGCTGCTCGACCGCCGACGCGATGGTGGCCAGCGCGTTCGAGCGCATGCCGGAGCGCATCATGTCGGCGTCGACGGCATTGGTGAGGAACGCGAACGACAGGCCGCTGGCCGGATCGGCCCAGCCCACCTGACCGTGCATCCCCGCATGGCCGAACGAGCCGGGTGAGCAGTGATGTCCGAAGATGGCGTAGCGCAGCTCATGCATGCCGTCGTCGCCGGCGAGCACGAGGCCCAGCGTGCGATTCGCGCTCACACCCATGATCGGATCGGGCAGCGTGCAGCGGATGTTCGTCGTGAAGTCGGCGAGCACATGCGCCGGCCAGATCGGGGCGCCAGCGCCAGAACCAGCAGCGCCCGCGCCAGCGGCCGACCCCGGCGCCCGGTTGTGCAGCAGCGCTTGGTAGAAGGTGGCCAGCTCCGCCGCGGTCATGAACGCCCCGCCGGCCGGGTTGCCCGATGCCCGCACCGCCGCGGTGTTGAACCGCAGGATCGGATCCGCATCGGTCTCCGCAGTCACCGACACGAGATCGCAGATGTTGTCGGTGTCATCGAGCGCGAGGCCCAGGCCCCGGGGCAGGCCCAGC
>CANFHM010000069.1 GCA_947446975.1 Microthrixaceae bacterium | reverse complement strand
TCGTCCGTTTTGACTCTGGCCAGGACACGGTCGAGCGCGTCGTTCATCTCGGTCAGTGAGTTCGTCACATTGACGAGCTCGAGACGGTCCCCAATCCCGGCAACTTCGAAGATCCTCTGGATGTCGCTTCTATGATTCGCGCCTCCAGCGAGGTAAACCTGAATCCGGCCGTCTCCTGTCTTGTCGAACCAATCTCCTGCGTAGCTCTCGCCAGCGGCGGTTCTCACCGGGGCCTTGAGTGTTACATAGACCGATGCGAGTTCGAGTCTCACTCGAGCCTGATCCTCCTCACTCTCGGTCAGAGGCACACCCAACTCGGCGGATGTGCGCTTACCTTGTTCGGTTTGCAGGAGTCTTGTCAGTTCTGAGTCGTCGAGAATTGGATACCCGAGGTTCACGCGATCGGAGGCGATCTTCTTTTTCAGTTCAATTCTCTGGTGAGCAAGGAGTTCATCTGAGCTCATCCTGCTCAGTTGGGAGTCACTCCGAGGATCAATTTCCGAGCCCTGACTCTCCGCTTCTTGTCCTACCGGAGAGGCCAAGCTGACGCCCATCGCCGCAAATGTTGCGACGAGCGCAATAAGCGCCGCTGAAGTGAACCGGCTTTGGAGGTGCATTCCGCCCACATCCTTAGTTCAAACCAATTTCGCCCAACGACCGGATGTTCGATGCGTGGAGTCTGGGCGGTGAACCTACCCAACTCAAGTTATAGGGTTCACCGGGGTAAACCTTTGACCGAGCGCCCGAAAACGTTTCGGTGCACATTCGACCTCAAAACCTGATCGGCACCCGGCCCACGAGCGACCTCGAAGGAAGGATGAGACCGTGACAAAGGTCGAGCGAGTCGTGACGAAGAAGGTGATCGGTGATCCCGATGAGCCGTGGCGTTACTGGCTGACGCGACCCATCGAAGAGCGCGTCGACGCTGTCGAAGAACTTCGTCGGGAACATCACGGGTGGGCATGTGGGTCTGAACCGAGACTTCCAAGAGTTCTTGAAATCGTTCGTCCAGCATGACGTTCGCTTCCTGATCATTGGGTCTCGAAGCGTCGGATTTCCTCGAACTAGGAGTGATCATCCAACTCGGCCGTGAACCGCAACGGATTGATCTGCTGACTTTTGCCAGCGGACTGGAGTTCCGGGCAGCGTTCGAGAATCGGGTCCTCGTCGAGATCGGAGGGGTGGAGGTTCCGTTTCTCTCCGTCGACGACCTGCGAACGAACAAGACCGCGACTGGTCGACTTCGCGATTTGGCTGATGTCGAGGACCTGCCTCCGAGGGACGCAGACTTCTAATCAGAAAATGAATACGAACATTTACCGGTACAGCCCCGATTCCTGAGGTCCCGGAAGGCAGGTCGGAAGCCCGTGGTCGGCGTGGGAGCGTCCCCGTATGCTGGCCTGATGGAACTCACGGCCGCCATCACTCATGAAGGTGAGTTGTTCGTGGCGCGCTGTCTTGAAGTCGAAGTGACCAGTCAGGGTGTATCGGTGGACGATGCACTCGAGAACCTCAAGGAGGCCCTCGGCCTCTATTTCGAGGACGAGGGCGAGCCGGTCGATCTCGCCCACCCGATGGTCACCACGTTCCAGCTCTCTGCGTGAACCCTCCGCTCCCTGTCGTCAGCGGAGCAGATGCGATCGACGCGCTCGTCGACGCTGGATTCGTGCGAGTCGGTCAGCGCGGAAGTCACGTGAAGCTGCGCAAGGCACATCTGACCGTCATCGTTCCGTTGCACCGGGAACTCGCACCCGGGACACTTCGCTCGGTCATCCGCCAGTCGGGACTGTCGGTGGAGGAGTTCCTGGCGCTTCTGTAACTCGTGAATCCGGTGCGGTTATCTCTCGGAGTATCGAGGTCTCGTTCTCAGAGCGACGTGTCGATGGTCGGTGATCCATTGAGCATCATCGACACACGAACGAACCGAAGCAAGGCGAGGACGATGATCGTGTAGACGCCGAGGTGCATCCAACTGACAGGACCGTCGCGGTAGTCGAGCAGGAGCCCTGCACCACCGACCAAGCAAAGTGCGGCGAACGACCGCGAGAGGAGTGCGCCCTCTGCGTGTCGCTCCGTTTTCACTGCAGTGAGTAGAAGACCGATGGCTGCGATCACTGCACCGGTGATCATGAGGGCTCCGTAGAACGTGGTCCGTCCCGCTTCGGTGATTCCCGCCGAAGTTGGGCCGGCCGATAGGCCCACGCCGCTGAGCGGAGCGCCCGCTGACGTCACCTGCGCGTTGTAGATCACGATGGCAACCGCGACGGCAACCACCCAGTCCGCAACGACAGGAATGCGCTTCATGAGAGACCTCACAGGGACATCGTGCTCGTCGAACTGGGTCTTGCCCGTGATGTTCAATGCGGAGATCGGACCGATCAGAAGGGTGCTGCTGAGCCTGAGAACACATGTGCTGACCTTCGACCCGGAACCGGCACCCCGGGGTCGCTGCGATACCTTCCTTCTCGTGTCATCGTGGGATGAGTTCAGGAATGCAGAACCTGAGATGGCAGGTGTCGTCCAGCAGCTGTTCGATGCGCATCGACACAAGACGATCGCCACCGTTCGATCCGACGGTTCGCCGAGGATCTCGGGGATCGAGTGCTCGTTCGGAGACGGCCGCCTGACATTCGGGTCGATGGAGGGTGCTCGCAAACTCGCAGACCTCCACAGGGACGATCGCTTCGCACTTCACAGTGCGACCGTCGATCCGGTCGATGGCGATGAGGGGGCATGGCCCGGCGAGGCGAAGATCGCTGGAAGAGCGATTCCCGACGGATCGATCACGGGTGAAGGTGCACCGGGGGGCGAGATGTTCGTCGCCGACGTCACGGAGGTGGTGTTCGTGCATCTCGACAGTGCGGCGACGGCGTTGATCGTCGAGTGGTGGACGCCTGATGGCGGACGACGTTCGGTGGAACGGACATGATGACCCTCGAGGCGTGACCTCCGGGCTCTTCGCTGAACCGAACCGGTTGGTGACCATAGGCTCGGCGACGAGAACATCTACGGCATCGAACGCGTCCAACTCGCCATGCCACCCGGGTGCGAGCCGTGAGCGATCGAGTTCCATCGGAGGAAGCCATGTCACTGGTTCGCGTTCACAACTTCGCCATCTCACTCGATGGATTCGGCACGGGCGAGGGCCTCACCTTCGACGCCCCGTTCGGCCACGCCGGTCATCGTCTGCACGAGTGGTACTTCGCCACTCGTTTCTGGCACTCGAAGATCGACGAATCCGGTGGATCCTCAGGAGTGGATGACGTGTTCGCGCAACAGATCGATCTCGGTTTCGGTGCCGAGATCATGGGGCGGGGGAAGTTCGGTCCGCAGACCGGGCCGTGGCTCGACCTCGGCACCGAGGAGGAGTGGCGCGGCTGGTGGGGGCCGAATCCGCCCTTCCACACACCGGTGTTCGTTCTGACCCACCACGAGCGTCCGTCGATCGAGATGGAGGGCGGCACGGTGTTCCATTTCGTCGACGCGACTCCTGGTGAGGCGCTGGAGCTGGCGCGAGCTGCTGCCGGCGACCTCGATGTGCGACTCGGAGGTGGACCGACGACGATCCGCGAGTTCCTCGCCGCCGATCTCGTCGACGTCATGCACATCGTGCAGGTGCCGATCCTGCTCGGTCGGGGAGTTCGTCTCTGGGACGGACTCGAGGGTCTCGACTCTCGTTATGACATCGAGTCGGTCGCATCTCCGAGCGGGGTCACGCACCTGACACTCACGCGTCGGTAGCGGCTCAGCTTTCCGTGGGTCGGTCAGCCGACCTCTCGGCGCTCCATCTTCGGGATCCCCGGTGTCGTGTCGTTGATCGCCCAGCTGATGATCACCTTCGGGTGGATCCGGAAGCGGGGGCTGCCGTCAACGGTCTCGATCGCGGCGGTTCCGATGATCTTCACGCCGCGCGGCGACCAAGGATCGACCGTGGCCAGGTCATCGATCACCAACGTGACCTGTGGATTGCGCTGGATGTTCCGGTACCGAGCGGTGTGGGTGATGTCGAACCCGGCGGAGATGATGTCGTCCCCGTCGAGTTCGAAGATCACCGGGGCGACATCGGGCTTCCCGGTGGGTGATGCCGATGCGAATCGCATCAGCGGCTGTGACTCCAGATATGCGATCTCGGTCGGGGTGAACGCGCTCAACCTCTTCAACTCCTTGCTCGTCAGCTTCTTCGGGTGGTCATCCTCACACCTCAATGAAGGTTGAGGTCAAGGACTACGCTCAGCGGATGGTCACCCGTGAGGAGTTGTTCCGGCCCTGGACGGTCGGTCAGGTGGCGGAGCGCAGCGGTCTGTCGGTCTCCGCGCTCCACTTCTATGAGCGAGAGGGGCTCATCTTCTCCACCCGCAACGAGGGCAACCAGCGGCAGTTCGGTCGAGACACGCTCCGTCGGCTGGCGTTCATCCGGGCGGCGCAGTCGGTGGGCATCTCACTCGCAGACATCAGGGAGGCGCTCGACGGACTCCCCCGGAAGCGCACACCGCGCGAGGCCGATTGGTCGAAGCTGGCCGGGGCCTGGCGTGACCAGCTCGATGCACGGATCGAGCAGCTCGAACGGCTCCGCGATGACCTCACCACCTGCATCGGGTGCGGTTGCCTGTCCTTCGAGCGCTGCAAGCTGGTCAATCCCGCCGACCGCTTGAGCGCCGAGGGCGCCGGAGCCCGTCGATTCGCCGCCGGGACACCCCGGGCAGACGGGACTGTTGTCGCCGTCGCTCCGAGCAGGTCTGATCGTGGGTCGCCCGTCGACGGCTCGATCGGCGTCCATGGGGATGGTATCGAACTGATACCATCTCTGGATGGCCATGACACTTCGCCTCACCGACACTGAGCAGGAGGCGCTCCGGGCGCGAGCCGAGGTGGAGGGGATCTCGATGCAGGAAGCTGCCCGGCGTGCGATCCGTGAGTTCGTCGTCCGCGCTGAACACCGCGACAGCGTCGCTCATGCGGCGACCCTGATCATGGAGAAGCACGCGGAGGCGTTGCAGCGCCTGGGCGAATGAGCGATCGGATCGAGTACCTCGATCTCGACGACCTCATCGAACTGGCTCGGCAGCTTCTGGGCGACCCTGTTCCCATCCGTGATATCGGTCTTCTCGGTTCAGCAGCAGCTCGTCCGAGCACGGTGGCGTTCGGTCATGAGGCGTATCCGGATCTCCTCACGAAGTCCGCGGCTCTTCTGCAATCGATCGTCGGCAACCACGCGCTCATCGACGGCAACAAGCGGCTCGGGTGGCTGGCCACCGCTGTCTTCCTGGAGATCAACGGAGTCGCGGCCTCAGGTCTGACGAACGATGTCGTCCACGACCTGGTGGTCTGGGTGGCCTCGAAGAACCCTGACCTCGACGAGATCGTCGCTCGTCTTCGGGAGACCCTCAGCCCCATGGAATCCTGACCGGGCGGGATCAGTTCCTCATCGACCGATCTCGGTCGTCCAGAGTCCGGTCGGGCTGCTGCGCCGTCACCGACGGTTCAGGGCAGCAGGGCCAGAGTGGTGTGGTCCTTGGATGAGGTGGCCGTGGCGATGATCTCGTCGGGCGTGCATCCGGTGAGGTCCTCGCCGGTGGGGACGTCGATCATCCGGCTGTGTCCCAGCGCCCGATACGAACGCAGGACCTCCTCGGGATCGTCGCCGACGTTACGGATCCCGAAGGGCCAGAACTCCACGCTGATCAGTGGCCGACAGCGGGAGATGACCTCGCCGGCCCCGGCGATCACACGGTGATCGAACCCCTGGGTGTCGCACACGATCGCAGCGATCCTGCGAGTGGCCAGCAGGTCGTCGAGGGCCACCACGGGAACATCCACGCCGCCGAGCGCATCCTCATGCGGGGCGGTTCGGTGATCGCCCGCATTCGTCGCTGAACGGTTCAACCGGATGGTCCCGGTGGTGTCGCCGGCGGCGGTGTGGATGGGCAGCACGTTGCCCGCCCGGGCGGTGTTGATGCACAGGAGTCTGAAGTTGAGCGGCTCCGGTTCGAGGGCGATGACCTGCCCGTGCGGCCCGACGATGCGGGAGAGCACCAGCGAGGTGTAGCCGACGTTCGCTCCGACGTTCACGACCGTCGAGCCGGACGCGATGTGGCGGCCGAGGAATGCGGCCTCCTCGGGCTCCCACACACCGGACATCCTGAGCGTGGGCCGCATGACCATGTCGCTGCTCGGCATCCAGAGACTTCCGACATCGGTGGGCACGGCGACGCACGGGCTGTCGCCCGAGACGGACGCGTATCGGGCGATCACGCCAGCTCCGTCGCCGTGGCCATCGTCGAGCAGGGCCCGGACGAGCTGTGCGTCGAGACGGTTCTGCAGCGGTCCGAGGATCCATCGGGCAGGACGCCCGAGCAGCCGTCTGATCATCATCCGATCTCGGAACGGGCAACGTCGGCGTCGTGGTCGCAGTTCATCGGACGGAACCTTACGGCACCATCTGGATGCACCCGATGGGTAACGTCGACGCCATGCGCTCGACACCTGACGCACTCGCCGATGTCGATCTCACGGACCTCGACGCCTTCGTCGGTGGGTTCCCGCATGCGATCTTCGAGCGCCATCGCGAAGCCCGGCCGGTGTGGTGGCATGAGCCCACCGAGCACACCCCTGACGGTGAGGGGTTCTGGTCCGTCGCCACCCACGCCGAGTGTCTCGAGGTGCTCAGGAATCCGGCGGTGTACTCATCGGTGACCGGCGGCGATCGCCCCTACGGCGGCACCGTGCTCCAGGACCTCCCTGTCGCTGGTCATGTCCTGAACATGATGGACGACCCCCGGCACGCTCGGATCCGACGACTGGTGTCCTCGGGTCTCACACCGCGCATGATCCGTCGGGTCGAGGACGACCTGCGGGCGCGCAGTGCAGCGCTGCTCGATGCGGCCAGCACCGGCGAACCGATCGACTTCGTCCATGATGTCGCCGCCGAGCTCCCGATGCAGATGATCTGCATCCTGCTGGGAGCGCCAGAGCAGGATCGCCATTGGCTGTTCGAGGCGGTCGAACCCGGCTTCGACATCCGCGGCGACCGCAAGTCCTTCGAACCCGCGCTCGACGCCGAGCAGGCACGTGAGCGCATGTTCACCTACGGCAATGAACTGATCGCCCGGAAGCGGATCGAGCCCGCGGACGACCTGCTCTCGGTCGTCGTCAATGCCACGATCGACGACGGTGGTGAGGGCGAACTCACCGACTTCGAGCTCTACATGTTCTTCTCGCTGCTCTTCAGCGCAGGAGCCGAGACCACTCGCAACGCCATCGCCGGTGGGCTCCTCGCGCTCATCGAACATCCCGAGCAGCTGCTCCGACTCCGCGAGGACCGCTCCCTGCTGCCGGGCGCCATCGAGGAGATGGTGCGCTGGACGACCCCCTCGCCGGCCAAGCGTCGGACCGCCACGACCACCACGGTGCTCGGTGGGGTCACCATCGAGGCGGGGGAGAAGGTGGTGATCTGGGAGGGTTCGGCGAATCGCGATCCCAGCGTCTTCGAGGAACCGACGCGATTCGACATCACCCGTGACCCCAATCCCCATCTCGGATTCGGTCATGGGATCCACTACTGCCTCGGTGCCAATCTGGCCCGACTCGAGGCCCGGGTCCTCTTCGACGAACTCCTGCAGCGCGTGGACGACTGCGAACTGGTGGCGCCGGTGGAGTGGACCAGGAGCAACCGCCACACCGGCATCCGCTCGATGATGGTCACGATGACCCCGAACTCGTCGACGTCGGCCGGCTGATCGTGCGTCAGGTCGAGATGAGACTCTTCTCGAACTCGACCAGCGTGAGGTCGTCACGGAGTGGTCGCCCATAGCGATCGTCGCCGTAGGGGAATCGATGGGTGGCACCAGTGCGACGGAAGCCCCGACGCTCGTACCAGGCGATGACCTCGCTGCGCAGATGGATCGTCACGAGGCGCATCGTCGATGCGCTCCAGAGCTCGATCGCCCACTGCTCGGCTGCGCAGAGGATCTGATCGCCGAGCCCTGCACCCTGCAGCTCGGGTCGCACGGCGAACATCCCGAAGTAGGCGGTCCTGCCATCCTGCTGTGCCGAGAGTTCACAGCACCCGACAAGCGTGTCGGCCTCGGCCAGCAGCACGATCGTGCGGGGTCGTTGCATCACCTCGAGCAGCATCGGGGCATCGATGCGTTGACCCTCGACGAGATCGGCTTCCGTCGTCCATCCTGCTCGACTGCGATCCCCGCGATAGGCCGACTGCACGAGATCGACGACCGCCTCGGTGTCCTGTCCGGTGGCCTGCCGGAAGGTGATCCCGCTCACCGCAGCGCCGGACGTCGAACGTGCATCGTCGCCGATCAGCGAGGTTCGAGGACGAGCACAGGGATGATGCGCGTGGTCCGAGCCTCGTAGTCGGCGAACGGTGGCATGGCCTGCTTCTGCCGCTCGAACAGCTCGTCGCGTTCGGCTCCCAGCGCTTCGCGCACGCGCACGGGCACGATGTCGGCACCGAGCTCGATCACGGTCTCGGGGTTGGCGAGGAGGTTGTGGTACCACGCCGGATTGGTGGGATCGCCACCCTTGGAGGCGAAGATCACGACCTTCTCACCATCGGGCAGATAGGCCAGAGGCGCGTGGCGGACGATGCCGCTCTTCGCGCCGGTGTGGTGGACGATCACCATGGGAACACCGGTGAAGGGGCCACCCACCTGTCCGGCGTTGGCCCGGAACTCCGCCATGATCTGTTCGTTGAAGTCGTTGATGTCGTCGCTCATGATGCTCCTCTGTCCCGAACGTCCTTCGGGACGGTACTCCGACCGCACAGCGAACTTCAGACTCGTGTTGACTGGG
>CANFHM010000068.1 GCA_947446975.1 Microthrixaceae bacterium | reverse complement strand
CGCCTCGGTGCGATGATCGCCGCCGCCGGGTTGCTGCTCGCCCTGGCCAAACCGCCGTACTTCGCCGTGCTGGCGGCGTTCCCGGCCCTGTTCCTGGTGCGTCGTCGCGATCCCCGGGCGATCGTGGCGGCGCTCTCGGCCACCTTCGCGCTCTGCTGTGGCGTCCTGGCGTCGCTGTTCAGCACCTCCAACGACTATCGCTCGGCGGGGGCGGGCATGTTCGCCGACCTGCGGTTCCAGCCCGATGTGCAGACTCGCCGCATCCTCGATGCCCCGGCGTCGTTCCTGTGGCGCTGCGTCGCCCGATGGTTCGAGGCGTTCCCGGATTCGGTGCAGCGCTGGACCCGTCAGCTTGGGATCTGGCGCTCGAGCCTCCCGGGTGTGGTGGGGTGGTTGCTCGTCGCGCTGTTCGTGGTCGCCGCCGTCACGCTCGATGCCGAGGATCTGCTCGGGCTCCGGCGGTTCTGCCGGGCGATCTTCGCCATCGGCACCGCTGCGATCGTGCTGGTGCTCATGATCTCCTCGTACGTCTACTTCGATGACACCGCCGACGGCGTGCACATGACCGAGCAGATCGCCCGCTACTCGCTGCCGCTGTTCGCCATGGCGATCATGGGCTGGGCGCCGAGATGGCCGCTGCGCGGGTCGATCGCCAGCGCTGTGGCCATGGATCGATGGCGCCGCGCGATGGTGCTCGGCGTCGGCATGGGCACGACCATCTGTGTGGCCGCCGTGCTGGTCGAGTGGTGGTGGCCGGGCGTGGCCGGGCCGTTCACCGGCTACTGATCGATCAGGCCCGATCGGCGAGGATCTGGGCCCGGATCTCCCGCTTGAGGATCTTGCCGGTGGCGCCGCGGGCCAACGGCTCCTCCTGCACGAACCACTGCGTGGGGATCTTGAACGCAGCCATGCGCGGTGCGAGGAACGCCTCGAGCTCGGCGATGTCGAGCGTGGCGCCCGGCTCGACCATGATCGCGGCCACGACCTCCTCGCCGAGACGCTCATGGGGCAGGCCGAACACGGCGCATTCGTGCACGAGCGGGTACTCGTAGATCTGGGCCTCGACCTCGGCGCAGTAGACGTTCTCGCCGCCCCGCAGCACCATGTCCTTGGCCCGGTCCACGATGAACACGAATCCCTCATCGTCGATGTAGCCGAGGTCGCCGGTGTGCAACCAGCCGTCCACGATGGCCTCGGCGGTTGCTTCGGGACGGTTCCAGTACCCGCGGATGAGCATGGGACCCGACATCTGGATCTCGCCCACCTCACCGGGGGCGAGGGTGTTGCCGGCGTCGTCCTGGACCCGCATCGACATGATGGGGAGCACGCGACCGGTGCTGTCGGGCTTGGCGATGTAGTCGTCGCCGATGTTGCCGGGGCCATAGCCCTGGGTCTCGGTGAGCCCGTAGCCGAGTTGCGGACGTCCCTTGCCCTCGAAGGATCCCTCGATCCTGCGGACCAGCTCAGGGGCCATCGGGGCACCGCCGCCACCGATGGAAGCGAGGCTCGAGGTGTCGTACTTCTCGAAGTCGGGATGGCTGATGAGGTCCTGCGACATGGTGGGCACGCCCACGAAGTTCGTGACCCGCTCGCGCTCGATGAGCTTCAGGGCACGCAGGGGATCCCATTTGTGCATCATGACGAGACGGCTCCCGCCGGCCACCGAACCGAGCATGACCGGCACGCATCCGGTGACATGGAACAGCGGAACGATGAGGATGAAGCAGGTGGGATGCTTCGTCTCGGGTTCGGCCCCCTCGGGGACCGGCTTGGGGTCGGAGCGAAGCGACTCGACGATGCCACGGCAGGCGAAGGCGAACAGGCCGTTGAGCACGGCCCGGTTGGTGGAGACCGCACCCTTGGGGTTCCCGGTGGTGCCGGAGGTGTAGAGGATGGTGGCGTCGGAGTCGGGATCGACGGTGACATCGGGAAGAGCGGCGCCGGCGACGAGGACCTCATCGAGATGGTCGACACCAGCGGGGAGCTCGCCGGTCATGCGCACGGCGATGCCGCGCACGCCGAGTGCGGCCAGCTTGTCGCCGATGCGTTCGATGCGCTCCTCATCGGCGATGAGGACCTTGGCCCCTGAATCGATGAGGCCGTACTCGATCTCCGGGCCGGTCCACCATGCGTTGACCGACACCGACACGGCGCCGATCGAGACGATCGCCCCGAACGACATCACCCATTCCGGATAGTTGCGCATGTCGACCGCCACCCGGTCGCCGGGCTGCACGTCGTAGCGATCGACGAGCAGGGCGGCGATGGCGTCGATGCGGGCGATGACCTCGGCATAGGTCCAGCGCTCGTCCTCGTACACGAGGAACACGTTGTCGGCCGGCTGGTTGCGCAGGCCGGCGAACAGGTCCCGGAGCGTGCCGGGGATGTTGCTGAAGACCTTCTGGGTACGACCCAGCACCTCGGTCTCGACGATCTCCAACGGCCCGCCGGGACCGGTGAGGAACGCTGTTGCTTCTTCGAATGTCATCGCCACTGGGGCACCTCTTCGGACTGGACGAACGGGAGAACCGTAGGCGCCAGCGGGGGTGCCTTGCTACCGATCGGTAACCACGGGCCTCACCGCACCCGGACGGTCATCGCCGCGACGTTCATGAGGCGATCATCGGCGCCGCGATCATGGGCGGTGACCCGCACGAGGATGTCGTGTCCGCGCTGTCCGAGGATGCTGGCTGATGCCACCACCGGGCCCTCGCGCCCCGGGTTCATGTAGTGGATCACGAGGTCCGAGACGATGATGCCGGGGGTCGGGCCGGGTTCGGTGCGATCGGCGACGACACAGCGGGCTGCGGTGTCGAGGAGATGGGCCACCGAACCGCCGTGCAGGATCCCCCACGGATTGCGCAGGTGCACGGCGGGGTGCAGGAGCAGCTCACCGGGACGCTCCCCGGCCTCGAGCGCGAAGAACCGCTCGGGGGCGAGGCGGTAGAGCGGATCGTCGTCGACCTCATGGTGGTTCATGGTGACCGGGCGGGTGAACGGCGGTGGGCCCCCGGCCGGGGTGAGCACGGCGCAGCTGAGCCAGGAGGTGGCGACCTCGTGGCCGTCGCCGTCGGAGACGGTGCTGCGGGTCACCACCGAGGATCGACCCCGTCGCATCACGCGGGTGTCGATCTGGAGGTCCCCGGTGCCGCGGGGACCGGCCAGCGCATCCGGTGCGCGTCGCAGACTCAGGTTGGTGGTGACGATCCAGTCGGGCAGGCAGGACAGCCCGGAGGTCATGCCACCGATGGAGTCGGTGAGGCTGGCCAGCATGCCGGTCTCGAGCCGGCCGTCGGCATCGACCACATGGGCCGGGGCGGCGAAACGGCCGCGGGTGGTGGGCAGGGGCGCGCTGCCGTCGCCGATCTCCACGATCGGCATGGGCAGGTAGTGCGACATGCCGATGCCGCGGAGGTTGCCGCTGCCGAAGCTGGGTTCCGGTCGGGAGGTCATGATGCCGTCACCTCCACCGTGGCGTGGGAACACACACGGCCATCGCCGTCGAGCACCTGCACCACAGCGGTGAGACGGCCGCATCCGGGGTCGGGGTCGCCGACGGGCACGGCCTCGGCCCGGATCGGACCGGTCATGGCGAGTTCGAGGAACCCGAGGTGGACGTCGGTGGTGGTCGCCGTCGGTCCGATCAGGGTGCGTCCCAGCGACACCGCAGCCTCGTCGATGAGCGCCATGTGCACACCGCCATGCAGGGCGCCGACCGTGTTGCCCACCTCGGGACGCAGCCCCACGGTGACGACACCGGGGCTGACCTCTCGGAGGTCCAGTTCCTCGTGGTAGGCGGTGGGCGGGATCTGACCATCCTCGAGGCGGGAGAGTTCGCGACGTCCCGGTGAGGTGTCGATCACGATGTCGACGAGATGATCGGGGCGCGGCACCACGGCGAAGGTGAGCAGCGCCAGACCCGCCGGTCGGCCGTCGTCGGTGGAGAGTTCCGCATCGAGCACGAGGGTCCGCCGTCCCCGGCGCAGGACCCGGATGTCGGCCCGGAGACGCTCGATCGGACCGGTGGGCAGCAGATGCAGCGACATGTCGGCGGTGAAGGCCCAGTCCGGTGCGGCGGCGGTGATGGAGCGCATGCCGCCGAGGGCGTCGACCAGCATGCCGATGGCACCGATCCGCGGCCCGCCGTCGGGTCCGGCGAAGATCGGCGAATGCGGGAGCCAGCCGCGCACATCACCGTTCTCGAACTGTTCGGACTCCATCGCCAGCATCCGCATCGCATGGCGGGGCGGCGGATAGGCCGGCCTCGCTCCGGAGGGTGAGCTGGCGGGGGAAGACGTGTCGGCGGGGGACTCGGGCACCGGGGGAGTCTACGAGTGGGCCACACCGGGCTCCGAACGCGGGCAGGGGCCCTGTGGAGGTGCGAGAATCCCGGGGCAGGTCCCGGCCCGACGCGGTCGGTGACCGACTCGTCGACAGGGGGAATCGCAATGCTCGATCTCGTGATCCGCGGTGGTGTCGTGGTGGATGGAACCGGTGCGCCCGGCTTCCGCGCCGATGTCGGTGTGCGTGATGGTCGCATCGTGGTCATCGGCGATGTCGATGAACCGGCGGCGCGCACCATCGATGCCGAGGGTCGGGTCATCACGCCCGGCTTCGTCGATCTGCACACCCATTACGACCCGCAGGTCATGTGGGACCCCGCCGCCACGCCGTCCTCGCTGCACGGCGTCACGTCGGTGTTCGGCGGCAACTGCGGGTTCAGCATCGCCCCCATCACCCCGGAGGCGGCCGACTACCTCATCCCCATGCTCGCCCGCGTCGAGGGGATGCCGGTCGAGACCCTCGAAGCCGGACTCGATCGGGTCTGGGACGGCTTCGGCTCCTGGCTCGATCGTCTCGAGGGCAATCTCGCGGTCAACGCCGGATTCCTCGTGGGTCACAGCGCCCTCCGACGCGTGGTCATGGGTGAGGCCTCGGTCGGTGAGGCTGCCTCGCCGGCCCAGCTCGAGGCGATGGTCCGCCTCCTGCACGAGAGCATCGCCGCCGGCGGCCTCGGCTTCTCGAGCACCGCATCACCGAGCCACAGTGATCATGACGGCGATCCCGTGCCCTCGCGCTTCGCCACCGCCGAGGAGTTCATCGCCCTCTCCGCTGCCACCGGTGAGCACGCCGGCACCACGCTCGAGCTCATCCCGTCGGCAGCCTCCCGGTTCTCTGAGGCCGAGATCGAGCTCATGACCGACATGTCGGTGGCGGCGAATCGCCCGCTCAACTGGAACGTCATGGTCGTGGCGGCGGGCGAGGAGGCCAGCGCCGGCCGGGCCGTCAAGCTCTCGGCATCCGACCACGCTGCCGCCCGCGGCGGACGCGTCGTGGGTCTGTGCCTGCCCGAACCGATGCGCATGCGTCTCAGCTTCGCCACAGGTTTCGTCCTCGACCTCGTGCCCGGGTTCGCCGAGGTGCTGCATCTTCCCCATGCGGAGCGTCGGGCCGCCCTCGCCGACCCTGCGGTGCGCGAGCGCCTCAAGGAGGCCATCGCCCCGCTGCCGCCGCATCACTCGATCTCCCAGTTCGCCCGGTTCACGATCGCCGATGTGGCCTCCGCCGAGCTCGAGCAGTACGTGGGTCGCCTCGTCGCCGACATCGCCACCGAGCGCGGTGTCCATCCGCTCGACGCCCTGCTCGACATCGTCATCGCCGATGATCTCGCCACCGGCCTCGAGCCGCCCACCGTCGGCACCGATGACGCCTCCTGGGCCGAGCGGGCCCGTCTGCTCGACACCGATCCCCGGGTCATCGCCGGCGGTTCCGATGCCGGCGCCCATCTCGACATGATGAAGACCTTCGCCTGCCATACCAGCTTCCTCGCCGAAGGGGTGCGCAACCGCCAGCTCCTGTCGTTCGAGCGGGCGGTGCAGCTGTTCACCGACGCCCCGGCGCGCCTCTACGGCCTCACGGGCCGCGGTCGGGTGGCCGAGGGCTGGTTCGCCGATCTCGCCATCCTCGATCCCGCCACTGTCGGCCCGGGCACCGTGGCCCCGCGCCGCGATCTCCCCGGCGGGGGCTGGCGGCTCTACTCCGAGGCCACCGGGATCGACGCCACCATCGTGAACGGCACGCCCATCGTGATGGACGGCCGGGTCACCGGCGACACCCCGGGCACCACGCTGCGGTCCGGCCGCGACACCGAGACCGTCACCGCCCGCTGATCACGCAGTGGTGATCAGGTGGTGATGATCAGGCCGCGCTGATCAGAGATCGGGGATCGGCAGGGCGAAGGTGGAGGACTCGGTGCCGCCGTCGATCTCGATGATCTTGCCGGTGACATAGCGGGCGGCGCTCGACGCCAGATACAGCACGCCGAGGGCGATGTCCTCGGGCTCGGCGATGAATCGCAGCGGGGTGGCCTCGACCATGGCGTCGCGGATCTCCGGCACGGTGAGGATGGTCTCGAGCGCCGACGTGGCGGTGGAGCCCACGGCGATGGCGTTCACGCGCACCTTCGGGTTGAGGTCGGTGGCGAGGTACCGGGTCATATGGGTCATGGCCGCCTTGGCCACGCCGTACTGGGTGAGCCCGCGGGCTGCGGTGCGACCGGCCATCGAGGAGATGTTCACGACGCAGCCGCGGTTGGCCACCAGCTGCGGGATGCAGGCCTGGGTGAGCACGAGTGCGGTGGTGACGTTGAAGTGGAAGGAGTCCTCGAAGGACTTGGCGGTGATGTCGGCCAGCGCTGCGGGGGGCGAGCCACCGGCGTTGTTCACCACGATGTCGATCCGCCCGAGGGCGTCGACGGTGGCCGACGCGAACTCGGCGAGGAACTCGAGGTCGTTGACGTTGCCGGGCAGCACGAAGGCACGGCGACCGAACCCGCGGGCGATCTCGGCCACCTCCTCGAGCTGGTCGGCGCTGCGCGAGGTGATGGCGATGTCGGCGCCGGCCTCGGCCAGCACGCGAGCGGAGGCGGCGCCGATGCCACGGCCCGCTCCGGTGATGATGGCCACCTGGCCATCGAGGCGGAAACGATCGAGGATGCTCATGGCGGGCAACGTTAGGCGAGCGGCCGGGGTGCGGCGGCCGGTGGGCGACAGGCGATGATCAGCGAGTGATGGTCGTGGCCCCGACGGTGAGTCGATCCAGAGCTGCCCGGTCGATCTCCGAGGCCCATCCCGCGCCGGTCGGCACATCGATCATGCCGTCGTGCAGGGTGATCGGTGGGCAGATGTCGTCGGTGAAGAACCTCGCCGTGGCCGAGATGTCGCCGATCCGCGTGGCGCCGGGGTGCGCGGCGAGGGCGATGTTGGCGCGGCGGCCGATGCCGGTGTCGAGCATGCCCCCGACCCAGGCGTCGATCCCGAGGGTCAGACACCGATCGAGCACCCTTGCGGCATCGAGCCAGCTGCCGTAGCGGGGACCCTTCACGCACACCACCGAGCAGGCACCAATCTCGAGCGCCCGCTCGGTCCGCTCGACCGAGGTGAGCGATTCATCCAGACAGATCGGCGTGGCGATGCGCCCGGCGAGTGCGGCGTGGCGCTCGAGATCATCGGGGGTGTCCGCGCTGAGGGGTTGTTCGATGCAGCTGAGGTCGAACTCATCGAGCTGCGCGAGGAGCGCATGGTCATCGGCGGAGTAGGCCCCGTTGGCGTCGACCATGAGTTCGATGTCGGAGCCGATCGCGGCACGGACCTCCCTCACGACTCCGATGTCGCGGCCGGGTTCGATCTTCATCTTGATGCGTCGGTATCCCTCGGCCACTCGTGCGGCGGCAGTGGCGGCGGTGGCGGCGGGTGAGTCCATCAGGCCGATGGCGACACCGGCCGGCACCCGGGTGGCCGGTTCGGCCGCAGCGGGCGTGAGGCGGCGGGCGAGGGATCGACCATCGGCAGCGCACCGGGCATCGAGCAGGGCGAGCTCGACCGCCGCCACGGCCATCGGATGCTCGCCATGCGATGCGAACAGGGACCGGACCTCCTCGGCTCCCATCGGCCCGGCCTCGAGCAGTTCCGGCGCCAGGGCGTCGCGCAGCATCGCGTGGGCCCCGTCGACGTACTCGGCGGTGTAGGTGGGCTCGGGGAGGGCGGCGCATTCCCCCCAGCCATCCACACCATCGCCCATCACGTGCACGATCACCGCGGTTCGGGTGTGCACGCTGCCATGCGAGGCCACGAACGGGGTGATGAGCGGAAGCGCCACGATCCGCAGCTCCACGGCGGTGATCGGCGGGATCGGTTGCACGGCGGGAAGCCTACGGCGCTCCGCCCGATCGTCGCCGGGGTGACCGGTGGCGTTCTAGCGTGAGGTCATGAACGGCATCGATCGTGACCGACTCGCCACCCTCCGTGCCGATGAGGAGCGGCGATTCATCGACCTGCACCCCCGTTCACGGGAACTGGCCGCCGAGGCCCAGCGGCACCTGGTGGCCGGCGTGCCGATGAACTGGATGCGCCGCTGGCCCGGCTCGTTCCCGGTGTTCGTGGAGTCGGCATCGGGCGCACGTTTCATCGATGTCGATGGCAACGAGTACGTCGATCTCTGTCTGGGCGACACCGGCGCCATGGCCGGCCACGGCCTGCCGGCAGTGGTCGAGGCGCTGACCCAGCAGGCTCCCAAGGGGATCACCACGATGCTTCCGGGCGCGTCCGCCGAGGATGTCGCCTCGATGCTCGCCGACCGGTTCGGTCTCCCCGCCTGGCAGTTCGCCCTCACCGCCACCGATGCCAACCGGTTCGCGCTGCGGCTCGCCCGCTCGCTCACCGGCCGGTCCAAGGTCGTGGTGATGAACTGGTGCTACCACGGCACCGTCGACGAGACCTTCGCCGTGCTCGACGAGCACGGCGCGGTGGTGCCCCGACCGGGGAGCACCGGTGCTGCCGTCGATCCGGCGCTCACCACCCGGGTGGTCGAGTTCAACGATCTCGACGCCCTCGACGCCGCGCTGGCCCACGGCGATGTCGCCTGCGTGCTCACCGAGCCGGCCCTCACCAACATCGGGATCGTGCTGCCCGAACCGGGGTATCTCGAGGCCCTGCGCGAGCGGACCCGGGCGGCCGGTGCACTGCTCATCATCGACGAGACCCACACCAT
>CANFHM010000067.1 GCA_947446975.1 Microthrixaceae bacterium | reverse complement strand
TCGAGCGCCGTGTTGGCCTCGGTGACGAGTCCGAACAGCTGGGCGACGGCGGCCGGGGTGTCGAGATCGTCGTCCATGACGCGCACGAACGCCTCGATGGCAGCGGCCTCCGGCGGGGTCGATGGCAGCGCAGCCGCCGCGACCCGACGAGCGAAGGCGTCGAGGCGACGCAGTGCGGCGGCCGCATCATCGGTGCTCGTCCGGGTGACCTCCACCGGTGAGCGATAGTGGGCCCGCAGCACGAGCAGGCGATAGGCCCGGGCATCGGTGGACTCCACGAGATCGAGCAGGTTCGTGAAGTTGCCGAGGCTCTTGGCCATCTTCTCGCCGCCGACCTCGACGAACCCGTTGTGCATCCAGTGGCGGGCGAAGGTGCGGCCCGCGGCGACTGCCTGGGCCCGTTCGTTCTCATGATGCGGGAAGGCGAGATCCTGACCGCCTCCGTGGAGATCGAAGCCGTCGCCGAGCAGATCGAGCGACATGACGACGCATTCGGTGTGCCATCCGGGTCGGCCGTCGCCCCATGGGGAGGGCCAGGAGGGCTCGCCGGGCTTCACGAACTTCCAGAGGGCGAAGTCGATGGGTGAATGCTTGTGCTCGGCCACCTCGACCCGGGCACCGGCCTGCATGGATTCGATGGTCTGCCGGGCGAGCAGGCCGTAATCGGCCACCACCGCCGGTGAGAAGTAGACGCCGTCGTCGGACACGTAGGCGACGTCGCGGGCGATGAGTCCGGCGATGAGTTCCACCATCTGATCGACATAGGCGGTGGCGTGAGGATCCGAGGTGGGGCGCATGACACCGATGGCATCCATGGCCCGCCACCACACCGACTCGCAGCGCTCGGCGATCTCGGACCACTCGCGACCCTCGTCGTTGGCCCGGTTGATGATCTTGTCGTCGATATCGGTGATGTTCGAGACGTAGTCGACCTCGAGCCCCGACCACAGCAGATACCGGCGCAGCACGTCGAACACCAGCGAGAACCGACCATGGCCGAGATGTGGTGGCCCATAGACGGTGGGGCCGCACACATACATGGAGACCCGACCCGGCTGGCGGGGTTCGAACGGGATGACCTTGCCCGCAGCGGTGTCGAAGAGGTGCAGCACGGCCACTCACGCTACCTGCCCCACCGGGGTCGGCCGCGAGCCGCGCACCGGTGGCGCACTACCGTTGGCACCATCATGAGCACGGCTGCCCCCACACCCCGCACCGACTGGACCGTCCCCGAGAAGCCCGGACTCGAGGACCTCGAGACCCGCTGGGACTCCCACTGGGAGGAGCAGGGCACCTACCGCTTCGATCGCACCGCCACCCGCGACGGCGTGTTCTCCATCGACACCCCGCCGCCCACCGTGAGCGGCTCGCTCCATGTGGGACATGTGTTCAGCTACACCCACACCGACACCATCGCCCGCTACCAGCGCATGCGCGGCAAGTCGGTCTTCTACCCGATGGGCTGGGACGACAACGGTCTGCCCACCGAACGTCGGGTGCAGAACTACTACGGCGTGCAGTGCGACCCGTCGCTCCCCTACGACCCGGCGATGCCGACCCCCACGCCGATGAGCGAACGACCCAAGGAGGAGCAGAAGAAGCTCCCGGTCAACATCAGCCGTCGCAACTTCATCGAACTGTGCAATCTGCTCACCACCGAGGACGAGAAGGCCTTCGAGCAGCTCTTCCGCACGCTGGGTCTGTCGGTGGACTGGTCGCGCACCTACGCCACCATCGACGACCACTGCCGTCGAGTCGCCCAGCGGGCGTTCCTGCACAACCTCGATCGGGACGAGGCCTACCAGGCCGAGGCGCCCGTGCTGTGGGACGTCGACTTCCGCTGCGCCGTGGCCCAGGCCGAGCTCGAGGACCGCGAGATGCCCGGTGCCTACCACCGCATCCCGTTCGTCCACACCGGCACCGGCGAACCGATCTTCATCGAGACCACACGGCCCGAACTCATCGCCGCCTGCGTCTCGCTCGTCGCCCATCCGGACGACGAGCGCTATCAGCCGCTGTTCGGCACCACGGTGCGCTCCCCGCTGTTCGGTGTCGAGGTCGAGATCCGCGCCCATGAACTGGCCGACCCCGAGAAGGGCTCGGGCATCGCCATGATCTGCACCTTCGGCGACATCACCGACGTCACCTGGTGGCGCGAACTGCAGCTCGACACGCGCCCGATCGTCACCGACAACGGTCGCATCGCCTCCGAGGTGCCCGAGTGGATCGCTGCCGGCGGTCCCGATGCCATCGCCGCCTACGAGAAGCTCGCCGGGAAGACCGTGAAGCAGGCCCAGGTCCTCATCGTCGAACTTCTGCGTGAGGCCGGCGCCCTCGACGGCGAACCGAAGCCGATCACCCACCCGGTCAAGTTCTACGAGAAGGGTGATCGACCGCTCGAGATCCTCACCAGTCGCCAGTGGTACCTGCGCAACGGCGGCCGCGACCTCGAACTGCGGGGCGCCCTGCTCGAACGCGGATCGGAGCTGCACTGGCATCCCGGTCATATGCGAGTGCGCTACGAGAACTGGGTGAACGGTCTCAACGGCGACTGGCTGGTGAGCCGCCAGCGGTTCTTCGGCGTGTCGTTCCCCATCTGGTACCCGCTCGACGCCGATGGGCAGCCGATGCACGACTCCCCGATCCGCGCCGAGGAAGCGGCACTGCCGGTGGATCCCGCCACCGACACCCCGCAGGGATATGACGAATCACAGCGGGATCAGCCCGGTGGATTCACCGGCGACCCCGATGTCATGGACACCTGGGCCACGTCATCGCTCACCCCGCAGATCGCCACCGGCTGGGGCGAGGATCCCGATCTCTTCGAACGCACCTTCCCGATGGATCTGCGTCCGCAGGCCCACGAGATCATCCGCACCTGGCTGTTCTCCACCGCCGTGCGCTCCCACCTCGAACACGACTCCCTGCCCTGGCGCAATGCCGGCATCTCCGGCTGGGTGCTCGACCCGGATCGCAAGAAGATGTCGAAGTCGAAGGGCAATGTGGTCACACCGCTGCATCTGCTCGAGCAGTACGGCGCCGACGCGGTTCGCTACTGGGCCGCCAGTGGTCGTCCCGGCACCGACACCACCTTCGACGAGGGGCAGATGAAGATCGGCCGGCGCCTCTCCATCAAGCTCCTCAACGCCAGCCGCTTCGCCCTCGGCCTCGGCAGCGCCGACGGCAGCGCTGTCGTGCACGATGCCTCGGCGGTCACCGAACCGCTCGATCGGGCCATGCTCGCCGACCTCGCCCGTCTCGTCGACGACACCACGGCGGCGTTCGACGGCTACGACTACGCCCGGGCCCTCGAGCGCACCGAGTCCTTCTTCTGGCAGTTCTGCGATCAGTACCTCGAACTGGTCAAGACCCGGGCCTACGGCAGCCGCGGCGACCATGCCGCCGCCAGCGCCCAGGCCGCTCTGCAGCTGGCGCTGTCCACCCTGCTGCGCCTGTTCGCCCCGTTCCTGCCGTTCGTCACCGAGGAGATCTGGTCCTGGTGGCAGGAGGGTTCCGTCCACACCGCACCGTGGCCCGATGCCTCCGAGCTTCGCGAGCGGGCCGCCGATGGTGATCCGCTGGCCTTCGCCATGGGTGCCGAGGTGCTCAGCGCCGCCCGTCGGGCCAAGACCGAGGCGAAGCGATCACTCAAGTGGCCGGTGGAACTCATCGCGGTGGCCGACACCGGTGCCCGGGCCGCCGCGCTGCAGTCGGTGGTGGCCGATGTCCAGGAGGCTGCGAACGCCGAGTCAGTCACCGTCGATCTGGCCGCCGAGAGCGCCGTCACCGTCACGCTCGCCGCCGAGCCCGACGGAGCCTGATCCCTCACCACGAGCCTCAGCGCCACCCTCATCGCCACCCTCAGCACGACCATCGGTGAGCACCACATGGGTGGGACCACCGGCATAGGCGAACTCGATCCCGGCCTCGGCGAACGCCTGCTTGAGACGTGAGCGCAGTTCGCGCAGCACGGCGAACTGTCCGGCCGGCAGGGTGCGGATCACGAGACGCACCTCCACCCCCGCCGGGGAGAACTCCTGGATGCCCCAGACCTCCGGGGCATCGGTGATGGCCAAGGCGAAATCAGGATCGGCGGCCAGCGCATCGGCGGTGGCCTTCATGACCTCGCTGGCGCGGGCGATGTCGACCGAATAGGGCAGCACGACGTCGATGAGCGCCCGGGCCCATTCCTGGCTCCGATTCGCCACCCGGGTGATCTGCCCGTTGGGCACATGCCACACCGTGCCCTCCACATCGCGCAGATGCGTGGCCCGCAGCGACACCCGCTCGACGACGCCCTTGGCACCGCCACCGAGATCCACGGTGTCGCCGACACCGAGCTGATCCTCGGTGACGATGAAGAACCCGGCGATGAAGTCGCGGACCATCTGCTGGGTGCCGAAGCCGAGGGCCACGCCCAGGATGCCTGCGGTGGCCAGGATCGGGCCGAGGCTCACCCCGAGCACGTCGAAGATCGCCACCAGCGCCACGAACCACACCAGCGCCGTGGCCAGGGACCGGAACACGGCCGTGAGGGTCTCGACCCGGGCGGTGTTGCGCAGGGAGTCATCGCCCGCGGAGAGCAGCACCGAGGAGGTGCGACGGCCGAGACGGCTGGCGGAGGCGCCGTCGGCGGCGGCCATGAGGCGACGCAGCAGACGCGAGATGAACCAGCGGGCCAAGCGGGCCACGATCGAGGCGGCCAGCACGATGAGCAGGATCGTGATCGGTTTGGCCAGCACCCACTCGACGGCGGTGGCCAGCCAGCTCGATCCGGTCCAGTCGTAGACATGCCGACAGCCCCATGCCGGGTCGGCACCACATGCGGCGACGAGATCAGCGGGCAGCTCGGCGCTGCGATCAGCGGCGGAGGAGACGGAGGCGGCGGCGAGCACGGTTGGCAGCAGGGTCATGGCACCCGAGACGGTACGCGAAACGGGACCCCATGCGGGGTCCCGTCCCTCTCGAGCAGCTGACGATCGGATCGGCCGGAGCCGACGGATCGATGGGGCGACGACTCAGGCAGCCAGGTTGGCGGCGACGAAGTCCCAGTTGGCGAGGTTGTCGAGCACGACCTCGATGAACTTGGCCCGGGCGTTGCGGTAGTCGATGTAGTAGGCGTGCTCCCAGACATCGATGGTGAAGAGGGCCTTGGCGCCGTGCTTCATGGGGAGATCGGCGTTGGGGGTCTTCATGATTGCGAGCTTGCCGTCCTGCTCGACCAGCCAGGCCCAGCCGGAACCGAACTGGGTGAGGCCGGCGTCGGTGATCTGCGCCTTGAACTCGTCGAAGGAACCGAAGTCGGCGTCGATGCGAGCAGCGAGGTCGCCGGTGGGGGCGCCGCCGCCGTTGGGCGAGAGGCAGTTCCAGAAGAAGGTGTGGTTCCAGACCTGGGCGGAGTTGTTGAAGAGGCCGGCCTCGGAGCTCATGATGATCTCCTCGAGCGACTTCGAGGCGTTGTCGGTGCCGTCGACCAGCTTGTTGAGGTTGTCGACGTAGGTCTTGTGATGCTTGCCGTAGTGGTACTCGAGGGTCTCGGCGCTGATGTGCGGGGCGAGGGCGTCGGGGGCATACGGCAGTGCGGGGAGTTCGAAGGCCATGGGGAGGTCTCTCCTGATCGGGTCGTTGGGGGAACGGGGGTGGAGGCTAGCGGAACCTAGCGGAGGCCCAACATGGACGAGCAGCCCGGCCAGGCGCCCCAGCCCTGCGAGGCGAGGACCCGGGTGGCGATGTCGATCTGCTGCTCCCGGGTGGCGAGATAGGCGTCGGGGGCGTACTCGGCCCCGCCCATGCCCAGCCAGGTGCTGCGGACGAACTGCAGACCGCCGGTGAAGCCGTTGCCGGTGTTGATCGACCAGTCACCGCTGCTCTCGCACTGGGCCAGCCGATCCCAGACGCTGCCGTCGGCGGCTGCCGGGGCGGGCCGGCCGGTGTTGGTGGCGCCGCCCGATGCTCCGGCCCGCTGGGAGCCGAGGGCCTCAGCGGCCTGCTGGGCCACTGCGGTGAACAGCGCCGCCCGGGCGTCGAGCTGCTGCTGCGCGGCCACGGCGGTGCCATAGACCGCCGCCACGGCGACCCCAGCTTCGGCCGATGCGACATCCGGGGTGGAGATGACCACCACGGGGCTGCCCGGGGCGCTGGCTCCGGCGACACCCCAGGGTGCGGCGAGCAGCGTGAGCGCCAGGACACCGATGAGCACCGAGGCGATGCTGGCGGTGATGACGAGCTCATGACGCAGATGAGCGAGCACGGTGTGCCACAGCGAGGTGGATCCCGCACCGGTGTCGACGGTGGTGTCGACGGTGGAGTCGACGGCCGGGGTGCCCAGGACCGGGGTGGTGCCGGGGGTGCTGCTTCCGAGAGCGACGGTCGCCGTCGGGAAGTTCCTGATGCTGAATGCGAATGTCATGTGGTGGTGCTCCTCCAGTGCGATCCGTAACGGAACCGCAACAGTCGGAGCACAGCCTGCAGGCTTTGTCATGCAAGCGCAACATTTGCACCCGGAATCCGCCGTGACCGCCGTCACATTCCACATCTGGGGCACCGGGGTCTGCTAGAAGCCCCCGATCCGCCCTCCACGATCGGGGGACCGGACAGCGCTGCGCAGGTCGATCACTCCCCTGCTCCGCCGGGATCCCTTGGGGCGCTTGGGATCGCTCAGATCATCGAGAGCAGGAGCTCGGCCGCCGCCCAGCCCGAGGCTGCTGCGCCGGGCACGCGGGCACCGTCGAAGACATCCCCGGCGAGCACCGCTGGAGGCACCCCAGAAATTTTCCTCGTGGACCCCTCCAGACCGACATCCGGGCGCGCATACCGCCATCGCTGGACCTGCACCCCTCCTGCAACCGGCGCCGCCGCGAGACCGGGGACCGCGGCGAGGAGCGTGGAGATGACCTCCTCGTCGGGGGCGTCCCACAGGACATGGCTGGTGGTCGGACCGGCGTGCACGGTGATGGCCGGCACGGGGGAGATCCCCTTGCGCTGGTTGTCGGCCACCCAGTCCACCGGCTCCCCGCCCGGTCGCAGAGCCCCGGGTTCGGGCAGGCCCGAGGGGCCGTCGAGCAGCGCCATCACGGCGAGACACGGGTGATAGGTGACTGCCGCGAGTTCGGCGTGCTGGGCGAGGTCGAGTTCGACACCGCCCGCCGCCAGCAGGTCCAGGGTCTGGGGGACGGGCGGGGTGAGCACCAGCGCCCCGGCCCGCAGTTCGGTGCCGTCCTCGACCAGCGCCCGCCAGCCCCCGCCGGAACCATCGGCCACCACCTCGAGGGAGGCCAGCCGGGTGGAGGTCCGCACATCGAGCCCGACGGCGAGATGTTTGGCGATGGCGGTCATGCCGGTGGTGCCCCGCCATCGGGGATGGCCATCAGGAACGGTGGACCCGTCGGCCTCGAGCCGGGTGTCGAACCACAGCCGGGCGGCGCCGGCTGCCTCCCAGCGGGCCACCTCGGCGGCGAATGCAGGATCGGAGGAGGTGAAGAACTGGGCGCCGTGATCGAACACCCCCTCCCCCATCCTGCGGGTGGCGAGTCGGCCGCCGACGCCGCGCCCCTTGTCGACCACGATGACGCGATGACCGGCGTCGACCAGACGGTGGGCAGCGAGCAGGCCCGCCACACCGGCCCCGATCACGAGCACCCCCGTGTCGACGGGGGCGGCCGATCCGGCCGGGACGGACGAGGCGGTCACGAGTCGGCGAGCGAGAGGCCCACCGGGCAGCTCACCCCGGTGCCGCCGAGACCGCAGTAGCCGTTGGGGTTCCGAGCCAGATACTGCTGGTGGTAGTCCTCGGCGTAATAGAAGGGTCCGGCGAGGGCCAGTTCGGTGGTGATGGGGTCGAAGTGCCTCTCCCGCAGGATGGCGTCGAAGCGGTCGCGGCTGCGCTCGGCGGCCGCCAGCTGCTCGGGATCGGAGGCGAGGATGGCCGACCGGTACTGGGTGCCGACATCGTTGCCCTGCCGGAAACCCTGGGTGGGATCGTGGTTCTCCCAGAAGCAGCGCAGCACATCGTCGAGGGAGACCCCGGCCGGGTCGAACACCACGAGGACCACCTCGGTGTGCCCGGTGCGGCCGGAACACACCTCTTCATAGGTGGGGTTCGGGGTGTAGCCGCCGGCGTAGCCCACCGCGGTGGTGACCACGCCCGGGAGCTGCCAGAACTTCCGTTCCGCTCCCCAGAAGCAGCCCATGCCGACGATGATCGAGGCGAGACCCTCGGGGAACGGCGGGGTCATGGGCGTGCCGAGCACCAGATGGGCCGCGGCCACCGGCATGGTGGTGTCGCGTCCGGGGAGGGCTCGATCGGGTGTGACCATCTCAGGGGTGCGGAAACCGAACATGGTCGTGAGGCTACCGATGGCGCCGGGCTCTCACCCCAGCAGAGCGGCGACCGCCGAGGTGAACGCCTCGGTGTGGCGGTCGACGTCCTCGGCCGTCGTGGCCGGGGCCATGAGCGCCATGTTGTGGAAAGGGGCCAGCAGCACACCGCGGTTCATGCACCACAGATGCATGAAGGCGTCGAGCTCATGATCGACTGCGGCGGCCGCCTCCCCGCCGTTGCGCGGCGGCGGGCAGAACCAGTACTCGGCGCGGCAGCCGAGCTGCTGCACATGCCACGGCAGGCCGGCATCGGCGATCGCCCCGGCCACACCCTCGGTCCAGCGGGTGGCCAGCGCGATCGTGTGCTCGTAATCGGCAGCGGTGAGCGTGGTGGAGAGCGTGGCGGCAGCGGCGGCGAGCGACAGGGCGTTGCCGGCGAGCGTGCCGCCCACCCCGCTCACATCGGTGTCGTCGCTCATGAACATGGCGGTGGCCCGCTCGGCGAGTTCTGCCGACAGCCCCCAGGCCGCCATGGGCACCCCACCGGCGATGGGTTTGCCGATGGTGAGGATGTCGGGATCCAGACCGAATGCGGCCGTGGCCCCACCCGGACCGGCACAGATGGTGTGGGTCTCGTCGATGATGAGCAGTGCACCGGCCGCCCGGGTCCGCTCGCGCAGGGCCTCGAGATACCCCGGTTCGGGCAGCACGATCCCGATGTTGGTGAGGGCCGGCTCGGTGAGCACGCAGGCGACATCGCCGTGGGCCAG
>CANFHM010000066.1 GCA_947446975.1 Microthrixaceae bacterium | reverse complement strand
GAGGTGCTCGCACAGGCTCCCTCCGTGGAGGACCGTCGTTTCCGCGTCCCGGCGATCCTGGGGGAGGAGCCGTGACCGACGCCTCGATCCCCACGACAGCCATCGGCATCTCCCGTGCGGTCCGTGCTGGTGAACTCTCGGCCCGTGCCGTGCTCGAGGTCCATCTCGGAGCCATCGACGCCGGCGAGGGCGAGATCAACGCCTTCAACCTCGTGCTGGCCGATGAGGCCCGAGCTGCCGCCGATGCCATCGATCGCCTCGTGGCCGACGGTGGCGACCCCGGTCCGCTCGCCGGAGTCCCGCTCGCCGTGAAGGACAACCTGTGCACCAGGGGCATCCCCACCACCTGCTCGAGTCGCATCCTCGAGGGCTGGCGTCCGCCCTACGACGCGACGGTCGTCTCCCGCGTCACCACCGCCGGAGCCATCTCCGTGGGCAAGACCAATCTGGACGAGTTCGCCATGGGCTCCTCCACCGAGAACTCGGCCTTCGGTCCCACCCGCAACCCCCGCGACCCTTCACGCGTCCCGGGAGGATCCTCGGGCGGTTCTGCCGCTGCGGTGGCCGCCGGGTTCGCACCCATCTCGCTGGGCTCCGACACCGGTGGTTCGATCCGTCAGCCCGCGGCGCTGTGCGGTGTGGTCGGGGTCAAGCCCACCTACGGGCTCGTGAGCCGGTACGGACTCATCGCGTTCGCGTCCTCGCTCGATCAGGTCGGGCCGTTCTCCACCACGGTCGCCGATTCGGCGCTTCTGCTCGAGGCCATCGCCGGACATGATCCGCTCGACTCCACCTCCATCGCTGATGATCGGACGACCGCCGCCCGATCGCTGCTGTCGGTGCTCGACGACGGCGTCGCCGGACTCCGTGTCGGACTCGTCACCGAACTGATGGGCGAGGGCATCGCCCCCGACGTGGCGGCCCGGGTGCGGCAGGCCGCCGAAGCGCTCGCTGCTGCCGGCGCCGAGGTCGGCGAGGTCTCCATCCCGGCCCTGAGCTACGGCCTCTCGGCGTACTACCTCATCGCGCCGGCCGAGGCCTCCAGCAACCTCGCCCGCTATGACGGCGTGCGCTACGGGATGCGGGTCGACGCCGACACCACCGCCGAGATGAACACCGCCACCCGCACCGCCGGCTTCGGTCCCGAGGTCAAGCGCCGCATCATGCTCGGCACCTACGCCCTCTCCGCCGGGTACTACGACGCCTACTACGGCAAGGCGCTCAAGGTCCGCACGCTCATCTGCCGGGACTTCGCCACGGCCTATGAGAACTTCGACGTGCTGCTCACCCCGACCTCGCCCACCACGGCGTTCCGGTTCGGCGAGAAGACCGACGATCCGCTGTCGATGTACCTCAACGACATCTGCACGATCCCCACGAATCTGGCCGGGCATCCTGCGATGAGCCTGCCGTTCGGCGCCGGTGCCGATGGCATGCCGGTCGGTGTGCAGCTGCTGGCTCCGGCGCTGGGTGAGGCCACCATGTTCCGTGCCGCTGCGGTGCTCGAAGCAGCGGCTCCCGATCTCTCGGAGGCGCTGCGATGAGTCCGAACCTCACCCATGAGCCCATCGAGGGCGAGCACTTCCACATCACCAGCGATGTCTCGGGAGACGTCTGGGAGATCGTCGTCGGGCTCGAGGTGCACTGCGAACTCGCCACCGTCACCAAGCTGTTCTGCGGCTGCCCCAACATGTTCGGCGACGAGCCCAACACCAATGTGTGTCCGGTGTGTCTGGGACTTCCCGGCTCGCTTCCGGTGCTCAACCATCAGGTCGTGGAGCTGGCCATGCGGCTCGGTCGGGCGCTGCACTGCAGTGTCGAACCCTCGGTGTTCGCCCGCAAGAACTACTTCTACCCCGACATGCCGAAGGATTATCAGGTCAGCCAGTTCGATCGTCCCATCAACGTCGATGGCTGGCTGGACCTCCCCGACGGCACCCGTGTCGGCATCGAACGCGCCCATATCGAGGAGGACACCGGCAAGAACACCCATGCCGGTGGCAGCGGTCGGATCCACGGCGCCGACTACTCGCTCGTCGACTACAACCGCGCCGGTGTGCCGCTCGTCGAGATCGTCGGGCGACCCCATATCCGTCATCCCGAGCAGGCAAAGGCCTACATCGATGAGCTCCGGGCGATCCTCCTGGCCACAGGTGCCTCCGACGCCAAGATGGAGGAGGGTTCGCTCCGCGTGGACGCCAACGTCTCGGTCCGTCGGGTGGGTGATCCCGCGCTCGGCCGCCGTTGCGAGATCAAGAACCTCAACTCGCTGCGTTCGCTCGGTCGGGCGATCGAGTACGAGGCCCGGCGTCAGGTCGATCTCCTCGAATCGGGGGAGACCATCAAGCAGGAGACCCGGCATTGGGACGAAGGCGCCGGCCGCACCCGCGCCGGGCGGTCGAAGGAGGAGGCGGAGGACTACCGCTACTTCCAGGAACCCGATCTCGTGCCGCTGGTCCCCGGAGCCGACTGGATCGCGGCCGTCGATGCCGCGCTCCCGGTGCTGCCGGCCCAGCGCCGCGCCGATCTCGCCGCCGCCTCCGGTGTCGGCATCACGGAGACCGCAGTCGTCATCACCGTGCAGCGCGATCTCGATCCGCTGGCGCTGGCCGCCATCGCCGCCGGCGGTGATGGTCGTCGGGTGCTCACCCATGTCGAACACAACCTCGCCGGCGATGGTGCCGCCGACCTCGACCCCGTGCTGCTGGCCCGGTTGGTGCAGCTCGAACTCGCCGGTCAGCTCACCGCCACCCAGGCCAAGACTGTGCTCGCCGACATGGTGGTCACCGGTCGGTCGCCCGAGGTCATCGCCGCCGAGCTGGGTTTCGAGGCCATGGACTCCTCCGAGCTGGAGGGGATCGTGGACGGCATCATCGCCGCCAGTCCTGATGAATGGGAGGGCTACTGCTCCGGCGATGACAAGCGTCGCGGCAAGCTCCAGGGGTTCTTCGTGGGTGCGGTGATGAAGGCCACGAAGGGCCAGGCCGACGGCAAGGCGGTCAACGCCATCCTCGACGCCCGACGCACCGCTGCATCCTGATCGTCCCCGCCTGATCCGACCGACCTGATCCGACCGACCTGATCGTCCCGGGTCCTCCCGGCTCGACCGGAAGCTGTCCATCGATGAGGGACCCACGGCACTGGGCGTCGGTGCGCCGTGCCGTCATCGTGCCCGGATGACCTCACGCCGAACCATCCTCATCCTCGTCGGATACCTCCTCGCCTGTGCCGTGCTGATCGCCGCACTGGCGCTGACGTTCCGGTCCTGCTCGAGCCTCAGGCTCGGGGAGTTCGACGGACCGGCACATCCCGATGGACGCTCCACTTCCACCACCGATCACATCATGCGTGCGATGAGCTGCGAGGACGCGGAGCAGCTGTTCATCGATGCGGCCGGTCGGGTGGATGCCGCCATCGCCGGCGACCCCGCGATCACTGCTGGGATGTCGAGTGACGACCTCGCCGCACGGGTCGATGCCGCCGTCGGCGCCGAGCTGGAGCGTTTCGAGGGCGTCGAGGTGGACCCCGACTGCGGTTGAGCGTCCCGGGGGAGTGGAGTTGCCTCCTGCTCGTCAGCACTGGCAGAATCTGCGTTCCATGAGCAAGCCGGTCATCACCTCCAACTCGCTCGTACTCGTACTCCGCTAGCTCACGCCGGCTCCTGCTCGCGTGTGCTGAATCGACCTCCCTCAGGGAGGTCGTTTGCGTTCTCCCCACCGATCAGCGAACCGATCCGAAGCTGCCGAGCGCCCGCACCCTCCCATCCACCCGCACCGATCATCACCAAGGAATCCCATGAAGACGAACGGCGGCGCCGCCCTCATCAAGTCTCTGGAACTCGAAGGAGTCGAGGTCATCTTCGGCCTGCCCGGGGGAGCGATCCTCCCGGTCTACGACCCGATCATCGATTCCCCGATCCGTCACATCCTCGTGCGTCATGAGCAGGGTGCGGGTCATATGGCGGAGGGCTACGCCCATGCCACCGGACGTCCGGGCGTGGCCATGGTCACCAGCGGCCCGGCCGCGACGAACATCGTGACCCCGCTCGCCGATGCCTACATGGACTCGGTGCCACTCGTGGTCATCACCGGGCAGGTCGGCACCGCCGGTATCGGCACCGATGCCTTCCAGGAGGTCGACACCGTTGGCATGACCCGGTCGATCACCAAGCACAACGAGTTGGTCACCCGGGCCGAGGACATCCCCCGCGTCATCCGTGAGGCGTTCCACATCGCCACCACCGGGCGGCCCGGGCCGGTGCTCGTCGACATCCCGAAGGACATCGTCGATCCGACCCATCCCAACTCGGCCATGGAGTGGTACTGGCCCGATTCGGTCGACCTCGCCGGGTACAACCCCCGGATGGAGGGTGACCCCGCCCTCATCGAGGCCGCCGCCCGTCTCATCCTGGCCAGCGAGCGCCCCGTGCTCTACGCCGGAGGCGGCATCCTGAAGGCTCGGGCCGCCGAAGCGCTCACCGCCCTGGCCGAACTCCTCGACATCCCCGTCGTCACCACCCTGATGGGCCGCGGCGGGATCCCCGACGATCATCCGTTGTGTCTGGGGATGCCGGGCATGCACGGGAACTACACCGCCGTGATGTCGATGCAGGAATCCGACCTGCTCATCGCCCTCGGCTCGCGGTTCGACGACCGGGTCACCGGCAAGCTCGCCGAGTTCGCCCCGCACGCGAAGATCATCCATGTCGACATCGACCCTGCGGAACTCGGGAAGGTCCGGCGGCCCGATGTCGGCATCACCGGCGACTGCCGTCTCGTCATCGAGGAACTCATCAATGCGCTGAACATCCTCGGTGTCGACTCCCAGCCGGACAGGACCGCGTGGCGCTCGACCCTGAGCGGCTGGCAGGAGAAGTACCCGCTCACCTACGAGCAGTCCGCCACCGGCGAGCTCCTCAAGCCCCAGTTCGTGCTCGAGCAGCTGCGCGACAACACGCCCGACGACTGCATCGTCGCCTCCGGCGTCGGTCAGCATCAGATGTGGACCGCCCAGTACTGGAAGTTCAACCACCCCTACACCTGGATCAACTCCGGTGGTCTCGGCACGATGGGGTTCTCGGTGCCGGCCGCCATCGGCGCCAAGGTCGGTCGTCCCGATCGCATGGTGTGGGCCGTGGACGGCGACGGCTGTTTCCAGATGACCGCCCAGGAGCTCGTCACGGCGGCGAGCGAACGCATCCCGGTCAAGATCGCCATCCTGAACAACGCCTATCTCGGCATGGTGCGTCAGTGGCAGGAGATGTTCTACGAGGAGCGGTACTCGGAGGTCTATCTCTCACCCGATCTCCCGGACTACAAGATGTGGGCCGAGGCCATGGGCTGTGTCGGCATGCGGGTGGAGTCCCCCGAGGATGTCCTGCCTGCCATCCAGCGGGCCAACGAGATCGACGACCGTCCCGTCGTCATCGACTTCCGCACCGACGCACGCGAGAAGGTCTTCCCGATGGTCCCCGCCGGGAAGTCCAACTCCGACATCGTGGTCGGGGAGTGAGGAACCATGAACACGAATCCCACTGAGGTGCGTCATCACATCCTGTCGGTGCTCGTCGAGAACAAGCCCGGGGTGCTCGCCCGGGTCTCGGGTCTCTTCGCCCGACGGGCCTACAACATCTATTCGCTCGCCGTGGCGCCGACCAACGACCCGAGCGTGAGCCGGATCAGCATCGTGGTCGACGTCGAGTCGGCACCGCTCGAGCAGATCACCAAGCAGCTCGACAAGCTCATCAACGTGCTGGTCATCGAGGAGATCGCCCCTGCTGACGCAGTGCAACGGGAACTCCTCCTCGCCACCGTCGTGGTGACCACCAGTGGCCATGACGCATTCCGCGACACCCTCGGGACGTTCTCGGCGAAGCTCCTCGACGAGAACGAGGAGAGTTTCACGGTCTCGCTCGAGGACACCCCCGAGCGCCTCGATGTCTTCGCCGCCTTCCTGGGCAGTCATCACCTGGTGGCGCTCGAGCGCACCGGCCGCGTGGCGCTTCCCCGTCTCCACTGAGGGCCCGCACCGGTTCCACCGTTTTCCCAACCGGCCGACGGCCACCTAACCTTCCCACCTTCAACATCTCAGACAGGAGTGCCGCCATGGCAACCGTGTACTACGAAGCAGATGCCGATCGTTCGTTCATCGCCGATCGCAAGGTCGCCGTCATCGGCTACGGCTCGCAGGGTCATGCCCATGCGCTGAATCTCAAGGAATCGGGCATCGACGTGGTCGTCGGCCTGCGCGACGGTTCCTCCTCGAAGGCCAAGGCCGAGGCCGAGGGCCTGACCGTGATGTCGATCGCGGAGGCCTCGAAGTGGGCCGACGCCATCATGATCCTGCTTCCGGACACCGAGCAGAAGTCGGTGTACGAGGCGGAGATCGCCCCGAACCTCTCCGACGGCGACGCCATCTTCTTCGCCCATGGCTTCAACATCCGCTTCAACCGCATCGTGCCGCCCGCCGGCGTCGATGTCGTGATGGCCGCCCCCAAGGGACCGGGTCATCTCGTGCGTCGCACCTACACCGAGGGTGGCGGCGTCCCCTGTCTCATCGCCGTCGAGCAGGACGCCACCGGCCACGCCCGTGACGTCGCGCTCGCCTACGCGGACGCCATCGGTGGAACCCGCGCCGGAGTCATCGAGACCACCTTCACCGAGGAGACCGAGACCGATCTCTTCGGCGAGCAGGCCGTGCTCTGCGGCGGCGTCGCGGCGCTCGTGCAGGCTGGTTTCGAGACGCTCACCGAGGCCGGCTACCAGCCGGAGATGGCCTACTTCGAGTGCCTCCATGAGGTGAAGCTCATCGTGGATCTCATGTACGAGGAGGGCATCGCCGGCATGCGGTACTCGATCTCCGACACCGCCGAGTACGGCGATGTGACCCGCGGACCCCGCGTCATCACCTCTGCCACCAAGGCCGAGATGAAGAAGATCCTCGAGGAGATCACCACCGGCCAGTTCGCCGATGAGTGGATCGCCGAGAGCGAGTCGGGTCGGGCCAACTTCAACGCACTGCGCAAGGCCGGCGCCGATCATCCGATCGAGAAGACCGGCAAGGAGCTTCGCTCGATGATGCCGTGGATCTCCGCTGGTCGGAAGAGCGTGGCCGAATCGTCCGGCGGCGCCCAGGACTGACCGGATGAGGTGCCGCCTCCTTCGCGGCGCCCAGGACTGACCGGATGAGGTGCCGCCTCCTTCGCGGCGCCCAGGACTGACCGGATGAGGTGCCGCCTCCTTCGCGGCGCCCAGGACTGAACACCACCAGGACTGAGCAGCATCACTGATCAACGCGACGTTTCGGCGCGATGAGACAAGCAGCTCTGTGGAGGGGACCGGTTCGCCGGTCCCCTTTCCGCGTTCTGGGTTCCGAGCTGGGTCCGCCAGCAGCTCGTGCCTATGGATCTGCTGCTGCGGCGCGGAGGGTCGGTGACCGGACCGCGCCCTCCGGTGCTCGATGCCGTGTGGCCGGGCTTCCCCGTCGATGGGTGAGTGGGGGAGCGTGGCTCGGGGGCTCCGTGCGCCGAACACGACCGTCAGGTGCGCGCACGGTGAGCACTGCCTGATCGTCGAGTTCGGTCTGCCATCCGGGGCGATGGAACAGGTGATGGTGGAAGCTGCACAGCAGCACGAGTCGGTGCAGGTCGGTACGCCCGCCCGCCACCCAGTGATCGATGTGGTGGACATCGCACCAGCGCGCCGGACGGGTGCAGCCAGGAGCCCGACAGTGATGGTCCCGGGCGATCACGGCCCGGCGCAGCGGCGGGGGAACACTGCGCACGGTGCGGCCGAGCTCGAGCACATGGCCACCAGTGGTGATGACTCGCTGGAGAACGGAATCGCAGGAGAGTGTGTCGAGAGCGAGCGCGCTGAGAGCGGCACCGTCGGCAGTGGTGCCGACGCCCGCCCGTTCGAGAGCATCGGTGAACCAGGCCTGTTCCGCCGGCGAAAGTCGGTGGTGCTCGGCGAAGGATGTGAGCGCAGCGGCCGAGTGGACCCCGGCGCCTCGGAGCGTGGCGGCCAGGAGTTCCGGCAGATCGATGATGAGCGAGACATGTGGTTGGTGCCGTGCGATGTTCGAGCCCGACCGGTGATGGGCGAGGCCGAAGCGGGCAAGCGCGACGAGTGCCTCAGCCCGCACCTGTGCAGCCGTGCGAGGCGGGTCGAGTGATTCCGTGCGTGCCCGCCGACCCGTCGCATCGAGCGGACTGGGTTCAGGGCGTTCGAAGACCCGGAGTGCGGCCATGAGCACCGCAGTGGCTTCCGCATCGAGGTCTCCGTCGAGGATGCCGCGACCACCGGTGGTGGTGGAGAGATGGAGGCCCGACGGTCGGTCGGCGAAGGAGTCGTCGGCGGCCTCGGCGAGCGTGACCCAGTGGTGCACCACCGTTGCGGACTCGGCACTGGTGAGTGGGGAGATGGTGTCGATGACGAGCTGCTGATCGGGGACGAACGACCGGACGAACCGAGCGGGGATGGCCCGGATGAGTTCCTCGACCTTGGCGCCGCTGAGACGACCGGACCGCCATGCCGCTGTGACCTCGGGCCACGCGTGCAGGCGGACCGCGCGTCGGCTGGCGAACGATGCCTCGTGGCGGGTGGTTGCGGCCTCATGCTGCAGCCATGCACCGAGCGACCCGAACCCCTGCTCCCGCCAGCCCTCCGCCGCATCGAACTCGGCCTCGGCGGAGGCGATGAGGGCATCGAGGCGATCACGCAGTTGCCGGGCGCGCATGATGCAGTCGGCATCGGGCCGGATGATCGTCGTGTCGAGCATCGACGAGATCGCTTCGGCGTGAACTTCGAACATATGTTCACCCTACGGACCCCCTGTGACAGCGCGGTTCCACCAGTCCCGTCTAGAGTCCCGAGAGTTCGAGCGGATGAGACGGCGGCATGGCAACACGGGAACGAACAACACGGGAACGATCAACGCAGGAACGATCAACGCTCGAGCGATCAGCGCATGACCGTCCGCACGCACTGCGTCTGGCGACGCTCGCAATCGCGACGCTGCTCGCACTGACACTGGGAATCGCCACCGCCTGCTCGAACGCATCCGATTCCTCGACCCAGCCCGGTCCCGACATGCTCACGACCGCGAATCTCGAGGGGAAGTGGACGCTCATCCAACCCGACCCGGTCCCGGCCGGCCCCTCGAACCCTCTGCAGGTCGAGTTCACGAGCGGCAAGCAGTTCGGGTTCTATGGCGGCTGCAATCACTCGGGCGGGAAGTACACAATCGTCGACGGCAGAGTCGTCCTGACCGAGGCGGCCTCAACCACCATGGCCTGCACCGATCCAGGGTGGATCCTCGCCGACCCGATGACATTCGTGCTCAGCGACAACGGCACCGTGCTCACGGTCGGAACAACAGCCGGGGACCAGCGACTTCAACGGGTCGACTCGTTCACCGACTGAGCCAGAACGATCGCTGATCGCTGTCCGCTGTCCGCTGTCCGCTGCCCGCTGTCCGCT
>CANFHM010000065.1 GCA_947446975.1 Microthrixaceae bacterium | reverse complement strand
TTCCATCCCTCCAGTGTTGCCGCTCGTGTCCGCCTCAGGGAGCAGACGCCGACGCAGGCCCGCCCGTAGACTCCGGGCATGACTGATCGTGGTCTCACCCACCTCGACCCGCTCGGCCGGGCCCGCATGGTCGATGTCACGCCGAAGGAGGCCACGCATCGTCGGGCGATCGCCCGTGGTCGTGTGCACATGAAGCCGGAGACCACCGCTCTCGTGGCCCGCGGTGCCATCACCAAGGGCGATGTCCTCGCGGTGGCCCGCGTGGCCGGCATCCAGGCCGCCAAGCGCACCTCGGATCTCATCCCGCTGTGTCATCCACTGCTCATCGGTGGCGTCTACGTGAACTTCCGCATCGAGGATCGCTACATCGAGATCGAGGTCCAGGTCGAGACCGTGGATCGCACCGGTGTCGAGATGGAGGCGCTCACCGCATGCACGGTCGCGGCGCTCACGGTCTATGACATGTGCAAGTCGAGCGACCGCGAGATGGTCATCGGCGACATCGCCCTGTGGGAGAAGACCGGGGGTCGTCACGGCACCTATCGGCGCGATCCGCTGGCCGAGATGGGCGCCGATGTGCTCGAGGGGCCCTTCACCGGGCTGGATCCGGCCGATGATGACGACGAGGACCCCGACCCCGATTCGGTGGCCTGAGCCGCACCCGACCCCTGACGTCGGATCCCGGCCTGCAGGCTCCTGTGGATCATCGTCATCGTTCCGTAGTAGAACCGTAACGTTCTGAGATCGTCCCGCGGATCGTCGCAGGCGCCACCGGCGGGCCCATTCGGAGGGTCCACCCCGGTCACGGCAGCCAGCAGTACGGTCCCACAGCACAGAAGGCAGACCCGGAGTGACCTACGTGATCCTGTTCATCCTTGCGATGGTGTGGGCGATCTATCTGGCCAACTGGTTGCGCACGCGCACCGAGTCCACCCGCACGAACTCGATCTCCTCGTTCTCCCGTCATATGAACACCCTCCAGCGGGCCACCCCGCGCACAGGTGTCCCGGTCGCCCGCCAGGTCCGGACCTTCCCGGGCAGCACCTCGTTCGCACCGGCCCGTTCCTCGGTGGCGATCGCCAGGCAGCGCCGCCGCAACGTGCTGATGGCACTGCTCGGTGCCACCGGTGTCACCTTCCTCGGTTCGATCCTCATGGGCGGATCGCTCACCACATTGTTCGCCCTGTCGCTCGTGCTCACCGGGGGCTACGTGTTCCTGCTGGCCAACGCCCAGAAGCGGGTCGAGGAGCGTCGGGTGAAGGTGCGTCACCTGCCCACGGCAACTCCGGCGTCGGCCCGTCGTCAGCGTGTGGACTTCTTCGCCGAGGACCGCGCCGGTGAGGTCGTCGGCGGGTTCGCCGAGGAGCTGGAGCCGCGCATCCGCGCCGTCGGTTCGCGCTGACCGCACCCTCAGCGGATTCCTCAGCACCGCGCGCACTCGGGTATCGTCTCGTCCCTGCGGGGGTGTAGCTCAGTTGGCTAGAGCGCTACGTTCGCAACGTAGAGGTCGGGAGTTCGATTCTCCTCACCTCCACCGCATCGGCCGGTCCCCGGCTCTGCATCTCTGACCGACGCCCCGGCCCGAACCATCGGCGCCGGGGCGCCGACAGCGGCGGTAGCGTTCGTCCATGCCCACGTACCGTTCCCGCACCACCACCCATGGCCGCAACATGGCCGGCGCCCGGTCGCTCTGGCGCGCCACCGGCATGACCGACGACGACTTCGACAAGCCGATCATCGCCATCGCCAACTCCTTCACCCAGTTCGTCCCCGGGCATGTGCATCTCAAGGATCTCGGTCAGCTGGTGGCCGAGGAGGTCGCCGCCGCCGGTGGTGTGGCCAAGGAGTTCAACACGATCGCCGTCGACGACGGCATCGCCATGGGTCACGGCGGGATGCTCTACAGCCTCCCGAGCCGCGACATCATTGCCGATTCCGTCGAGTACATGGTCAACGCCCACTGCGCCGACGCCATCGTGTGCATCTCCAACTGCGACAAGATCACCCCCGGCATGCTCATGGCCGCCATGCGTCTCAACATCCCGGTGGTGTTCGTGTCCGGTGGTCCCATGGAGGCGGGCAAGACCCGGCTCGCCGGTGCCGAGGTCAAGGTCGATCTCATCTCGGCGATCGTGAAGGCCAGCGACGACTCCTACTCCGATGAGGACGTCGCCAACATCGAACGTTCGGCCTGCCCCACCTGCGGTTCCTGCTCGGGCATGTTCACCGCCAACTCGATGAACTGCCTCACCGAGGCGCTCGGGCTGTCGCTGCCGGGCAACGGCACGGTCGTGGCCACCCACGCCGATCGTGAGCGTCTGTTCCGCGAGGCCGGCCGGCTCATCGTCGACATCGCCAAGCGTCATTACGAGCACGACGACGAGAGCGTTCTGCCCCGGAACGTGGCGAACCGTCAGGCGTTCGAGAACGCCATGGCTCTCGACATCGCCATGGGCGGCAGCACCAACACCGTGCTGCACATCCTCGCCGCGGCCCATGAGGGTGGCATCGGGTTCACCATGGCCGACATCGATGCGCTGAGCCGGCGCATCCCCAACATCTGCAAGGTCTCGCCGGCCACGGAGCTCTACCACATCGAGGATGTGCACCGAGCTGGTGGCATCCCGGCCATCCTCGGCGAGCTCGACCGCGCCGGCATCATCGACACCAGCGCCCCCACGGTGCACAGCCCGTCCATGCGCGCCTCCCTCGACCAGTGGGACATCATGCGAGACACCTGCACCGAGGCTGCGAAGCAGTTCTGGCGCGCCGGGCCGGCGGGCATCCCCACCCAGGTGGCGTTCTCGCAGAGCACGCGGTGGCCCTCGCTCGACACCGACCGTGAGGCCGGCTGCATCCGCACCGTCGAGCACGCCTACACCTCCGAGGGTGGGCTCGCCGTGCTCTACGGCAACGTGGCCCTCGACGGCTGCATCGTGAAGACCGCCGGTGTCGATGAGGAACTGTTCCGCTTCAGCGGTCCGGCGCGGGTGTTCGAGAGCCAGGACGCCGCCGTCGACGCCATCCTCGCCGACGAGATCGTGGCCGGCGATGTCGTCGTCATCCGCTACGAGGGTCCGAAGGGTGGCCCGGGCATGCAGGAGATGCTCTATCCGACCTCCTACATCAAGGGTCGCGGGCTCGGGAAGGCCTGCGCGCTGCTCACCGACGGTCGCTTCAGTGGCGGCACCTCCGGACTCTCGATCGGCCATGTGTCGCCCGAGGCTGCCGAGGGTGGTCTCATCGGTCTGGTCCGCGACGGCGACACCATCGCCATCGACATCCCCGCACGCTCCATCACCCTCGAGGTCCCCGACGCCGAACTCGCGGCCCGTCGAGAGGCCGAGGAGGAACGTGGCCCCGAGGCCTGGACCCCGCTCGACCGCGAGCGGCAGGTGTCACTCGCACTGCAGGCCTACGCGGCCCTCACCACCTCGGCTGCGCACGGCGCCGTGCGCGACCTCACCCAGCTCACCCGCCGCTGAACGATCCTGCTCAGCCCGCCCGGTACAGGGAGGGCTGCAGGGTCATCGTCGGGTACAGCTCTGCGCAGTCCGCATCGAGTGGATGCGGGAAGTCGGTGACGTGGACGACTGGTCCGGGCCTGATCCTGTCCGAGCGCAGGAACGTGAACTCGGCCACGAGGGGCAGCTCGACATCCCCGATCCGGCGCGTCGGCGCATGGTTGTTCGGATGGATGTGCACGCACACGTGATGCTCGAGGAGCTTCTCGAGGGCGAGCCGCAGCAACGGGAACGATTCTGCGTCGAACAGGCGGTCGAGGTGATGCACCTCCACGACGATGATGCGGAACCGGGCCATCAACGCTGACGACATGGAGAGGATCACGCCCCATTCATCACCCTCGATGTCCATCTGGAGCAGGAGATCACCGTCGCCGGGTTCGGTGGCCGACACCCACTGATCGAGGGTGATCGACTCCGCATCGGCCATGCCCCGGATGTAGGTCCGGATGAAGTCGAGTCGGGGATGGGTCGCTGCGGCCGACTCGACGGAGGCGTCGGCGAGGTGGGCCCGCATGCCGAACCCGATGCACTCGAGTTCGAACCCGGAGAGCGCACCGACGCCGGGGGAGAAGCAGGCAGCGATGCCGCCGAGATCATCGGGCACGAGATAGCCGCCGTCGCCGTCCGGGCCGATCCGGCGGAGCCGATGCTGCGTGCGCACCGGGTGCAGCCGGTCGAGCACTTCACGCAGGCTGCGCTGCTCGGTGGTGGGCGAGATCGTCCACCGGCCCGAGCTGGTGACGATCCGGCGTCCGAGCGCCATGACCATCGAGCGGAGCCGGATCCGGGGGTCAGTGGCCATCCGCCGATCGTAGGCCCCGGACGCGACGGGGCCCCGCCGGATGGCGGGGCCCCTGTGGTGCTGTGCGCTGCGTCGCAGCGAGGTCGTGCTCGGGTCAGGCGAGGCGCTCGATGACCATCGCCATGCCCTGGCCGCCACCGATGCACATGGACTCGAGGCCGAAGGTGCCCCCGGTGTCCTCGAGGCCGTTGAGCAGCGTGGCCATGATGCGGGCGCCGGTCATGCCGAAGGGGTGACCGAGGGCGATGGCGCCGCCGTTCACGTTGAGCTTGTCCCAGCTGATGCCGAGCTGCTTGGCCGACGGGACGGCCTGGGCGGCGAAGGCCTCGTTGATCTCGACGAGGTCGATGTCGTCGATGGTCATGCCGGCGCGGGCGAGTGCCATGCGGCAGGCGTCGACCGGGCCGAGACCCATGATCTCGGGGTTGAGGGCGCTCACGGCCGAGGACACGACGCGTGCGATCGGCGTGATGCCGAGCTCACGGGCCTTGGTGTCGCTCATGACGATGACGGCGGCTGCGCCGTCGTTGAGCGGGCAGGCGTTGCCGGCGGTGACGGTGCCATCGGGACGGAACGCCGGCTTGAGCTCGGCCAGCTTCTCCTTGGTGGTGCCGGCACGGGGGCCGTCGTCCTTGGTGACGATGACGGGGTTGCCGTCGGCGTCGACGGTGTGGATCGGGGTGATCTCCCGCTCGAAGAAGCCACGCTCCTGGGCGGCGACGGCGCGCTGCTGCGACTGGGCGGCGAACTCGTCCTGCTCCTCACGGGACACGTTCTCGAGCTGGGCGACGTTCTCGGCGGTCTGACCCATGCCGAGGTAGTAGTCGGAGATGCCGCCGTCGAAGGGGGTCCAGGTGGCGGCGCCACCGGCGGAACGCTCGGCGGTGCGGGCCTCGGCCGCAGCCATCAGCGGGTTGTGGGTGTTGGGCGAGCCGTCGGACATGCCGAACATGAACTGGCTGACGGTCTCGACGCCGGCGGCGACGAAGATGTCGCCCTCGCCGGCCTTGATGGCGTGGGCGGCCATGCGGATCGACTGCAGCGACGAGGAGCAGTAGCGGTTCACGGTGACGCCGGGGACATGACCCATGCCGGCGAGCTCCGAGACGACGCGGGCGATGTTGTAGCCCTGCATGCCGGCGGGCTGGGCGGTGCCGAGGATGATGTCCTCCACGAGGCTGCCGTCGAGGGCCGGGACCTTGTCGAGCGCAGCGCGGATGATGGTTGCGGCGAGGTCGTCGGGGCGCACCTTGGTGAGCGAACCCTTGTTGGCCCGACCGATCGGGGTGCGTGCGGTCGAGACGATGACAGCTTCGGGCATTGCGGTCTCCTGTGTGGGATTGCGGTGACGGTTCGACCGTGGAACGACAGAGGGGCCGGTTCCGTCCCGAGCGTGGAAGACCCTGTTCTATCGCAGGTCGGCTACCGCGCGGTAACTACGCGCTCCGCCGATGGCCGGTTCGGCGGGATCGGGGTTGCGGACTCGTCCGGCTCGGGGGAGGCTCTCGGGCGATGGCTCTCGATCTGCGTTCCCTCCTCGATCCCACCACCACCGCCGTGGTCACCTCCGAATGCCAGAACGGCGTGCTCGGCCCGGACTCCGCTCTGCCCGACCTGGCGGCCATCGCCAACGAGCACATGGTGCCCAACGGCGCCCGTCTGGTCCACGCGGCGCGCACCGCTGGTGTGCAGGTGGTGCACGCCGTGTTCTGGCGTCGCCCCGACAACCGGGCCGGCAACACGAACGGCCGTCTGTTCGTCGCCATGAACCGCTTCTCGCCGCCCATGGAGCCGGGCAGTCGTGGGGCCGAGCCCATCGCCGAGTTCGGTCATTCGCCCGACGATCTCGTCATCGGTCGCTACCACGGGCTCGATCCCATCGGTGGCACCGACCTCGATCCCATCCTGCGCAACCTCGGTGTGCGCACGGTCGTGGTGGTCGGTGTCTCGCTCAACGTGGCACTGATGGGGCTCACCATCGGACTCGTCAACACCGGGTACCAGGTGGTGCTGCCGCGAGACGCCGTGGCCGGTGTGCCCATGGAGTACGCCCGCACGCTCATCGACGGCAGCTACGCGTTCATCTCCACCGTGGTCACCACCGACGACGTGGTCGGCGCCTGGTCGTGAGCGACCAGGCCGAGGCCACCGTCGATCGGATGCCGGGTCGACGCGGGCAGCTCACCCGACGACGTCTGCTCGACGCCACGATGGTCCTGCTCGAGCGACTCGCCTATCGCGATGTGAAGGTGGTCGACATCGCCCGCGAGGCCGGCACCTCACCGGCCACCTTCTACCAGTACTTCTCCGATGTGGAGGACGCCGTTCTCGCCATCGCCGATGAGATGGCCTCGGCCGTCGGCCCGCTGCTGGCCTCGCTGGTGATCTCGAGCTCCTGGACCGACGCCGATGGGTGGGCCACCGCATTGCGGGTGGCCGATGGGTTCATCGCCGTCTGGGACGCCCATCGTTCGGTGCTGCGTCTCATCGATCTCGCCACCGATGAGGGTGATGCCCGGTTCCGATCCGTGCGCACCCGTCTGCTCGGGGCTCCCGCCGAGGCCTTCGTGTCGGTGGCCCGACATCGTGGGGCCGTGGGCGGAGCACCCTTCGCCGATGCCGGTGTGCTGGTGTCGATGCTGGCCCATGTGGCCGCCCATCGAGAGGGTCTCGAGCAGTGGGGGGCCACCGCCGAGGAACTGCGTCACAGCATGGCCCGGGTGATCTTCACCACCATCACCGGCGCCACCCCGCCGGAGCACTGAGCCGGCAGGTTCAGTCCGGTGCCCCCTCGGGCCGGGTGCGCTCCGACTCCAGCGCATCGAGCAGTTCCTCGTCGGTGCGCGCCCGATCGGCGATCGAGCCGCGACGGAACAGCAGCCACAGGCACACCGCCACGACGACGGCGATGCCGATGAGCAGCGCCGGCCACGGGTTCGTTGTTGCGATCACGGCGGGAACGGTACCGTGCGGGATCGTTCGAGCGGGCACCTCGCCCGCACCGGTGAGGGGTTGTCATGAAGTTCTCGATGGGGTTGCCGACACACCATGTGGATCAGGCCGACGAGTGGTGCTCGGCGGCGGCGATCGCCGAGATGAGTGCCGCTGCGGAGGCCGCCGGTGCCGATGCCGTCTTCGTCACCGATCACCCCGCCCCCGACACCACGTTCATGCGCAAGGGCGGCCATCACGCCCTCGATCCATTCGTCACGCTCACGGTCGCCGCCACGGCCACCAGCACACTGCGGCTCCACACGAACCTCGTGATCATGGCGTACCGCAACCCGTTCATCACGGCTAAGGCTCTGGCCACCCTCGATGTCGTCTCGAACGGTCGCACGATCATCGGCACCGGCGCCGGGTACCTCGACGCCGAGTTCGCCGCGGTCGGTGCCGATTTCGCCAGGCGCAACACCGTCACCGATGAATCGATCCTCGCCATCAAGGCGCTGTGGTCGGGGGAGCCGGTCACGATGGAGGGGCTGCATTTCAACGCGGTCGACACCGTGTCGCTTCCCCTTCCGGTGCAGCAGCCGCATCCGCCCATCTGGATCGGCGGCAACTCCGACCGGGCCATCCGTCGCACCGTCGAACTCGCCGATGGGTGGAACCCCATGCCGAGCCCGGCCCGGGCCAGCAAGCTGCTGCGCACCCCGCCCATCGAGAGCGTCGAGGATCTCGGGCGCCGCATCGGCGACCTGCGCGCCGCCTGTGAGAAGGCTGGCCGCGCCGAGGTGCCCGAGGTGATCTTCACGCCCATCGGGGTCGACATGTTCCGAGGTGCGCTTCCCACCGCGCAGGAGTTCATCGACGACATGGGTGCGCTCGCCGCTGTCGGGGTCAGCACGGTCACGGTGAACCTGCCCGGCGCCAGCCGCGCCGAATGGATCGACACCATGGCCTGGCTCGGCGCCGAGGTCATCGCGAAGGTGTCGTGACCGGTTCCCCGCAGGTGGTCTCGGGGCCCGAGGGCATCGCTGTGGCGGTCGCCGCGCTCCGGGCCGGCCGGTTGGTGGCGCTGCCCACCGAGACCGTCTACGGCCTCGGCGCCGATGCCTCGGACCCGGATGCCGTGGCCGGGATCTTCCGGGTGAAGGGTCGGCCCACCAACCATCCGCTCATCGTGCACATCGCCGACGCCGCGAGGATGGGGGAGTGGGCGGCTGCGGTGACCCCCGAGGCCGAGGCGCTGGCTGCGGCGTTCTGGCCGGGGCCGCTCACGCTGCTGATGCGTCGTACCTCCGTGGTCGGCGACTGGGTCACCGGAGGTCGCGACACCGTGGGGCTCCGGGTTCCCGCCGATGAGGTGGCCCTCGAGCTGCTGCGAGCCTTCGGCGGCGGCATCGCGGCGCCGTCGGCCAATCGGTTCGGACGGGTGAGTCCCACCAGTGCCGCGCATGTGGTGGCCGATCTCGGTGCCGATGTCGATGTGGTGCTCGATGGTGGCAGCTGCTCGGTGGGTGTCGAGTCCACGATCGTCGATGTCTCGGGCGACGAGGTGGTGGTGCTCCGTCTCGGTGGGGTGTCGGTGGAGGCGCTCGCGGATGTGCTCGGGTTCCGACCCCGTGTGGAACAGGCTGCCGCTGTCGTCGGGGAGGCTGCGGCCCCGGGCATGCTGGCGGCCCATTACGCACCAGCGGCGAGGGTCATCATCTGCGGTGCGGAGGAGGTCGTCGAGTGGGCGGCTGCGCTGCTGGCCGATGGGGCGGGTCCGTCAGTCGTCGGCGTCCTCGCGCCTCGCAGCATCGACGGGCTGCCGTTCGCAGTCATCGAACTGGAACCGGCCGGCGATGGGGAGGAGTACGCGCACGCTCTCTACGCCCGCCTGAGGCAGGCCGATCGTCTCGGCATCACCCACCTGCTGTGCGTGCCGCCGCTGCCGGTGGGCCTGGGAGCTGCGGTGACGGATCGTCTGCGACGCGCCGCGGCGTCGCACTGACAGCAGCCGGCGGCACTGCGGCGGATCCTGTTCCGTCTCATCGGGTTCCGCTACTGTCCGTCCGTCAATTCTCGGACTCAGTCCGAGCCGGTGCAGGTGGAAGGTGGAAGGTGGAGAGGATGTCAGTCGGAAGTGGATCCGCTGGGAATGGAACGGGGCGCCGACGGCGCGCCGACGGTTCGCGACGCATCACCGTGGTGATCGGTGCGGTGCTGGCGATGCTCGCCGGTTGCATCGCCATGGCCACCTCGCCGGCCTCGGCCACCGATGCCGTCCTGGCGAACGTGTCGAGCTCGATCACCGTTGGCTCCTCACCACGCCAGGTTGTTGTGAACTCCGATGGTTCGAAGGCGTACGTCGCCAATGCGAACTCGAGTTCGATCAGCGTCAT
>CANFHM010000064.1 GCA_947446975.1 Microthrixaceae bacterium | reverse complement strand
TGGACCTGACGGGTCGTCTCCCAGCTTCCGCACATCGGGCATTGCTTCATGTCTGTCTCCTTGATGGTTCCGTCATGGATGGTTCCGCCCGGTGACTACCGGGCTCGGTTGGACGACACCTGGGCGGTGCCGTCCAGGGCCAGACGCGCTGCCAGCACGCGTCGATTGGTGGCCGGGTCCTCGGAGAGTCCGAGGCGCATGAAGATCTGTCGCACGTGCGTCTCCACCGTGCGTTCCGACAGGAACAGCTGCTCGGCGATCGCCCGGTTCGAACAGCCGCAGGCCAGCAGTTCGTACACCAGTCGTTCGGCCGGGCTGAACCCGCCGAGCACCGACGAGCCGCGCTGTTCGGTGAACACCGAGTCGATGGTGTGACGTCCCGTGACAGCGAGTCGGATCGAGGCGATGACCGTCCACACACTCGTCGGCGAGCTCGAGTCGAGCAGTGCCAGACCACCGGCTGCCCGGCGCACCCCCGCCACCGCTCGCACCGGCACTCGTGGTGAGGCGAGGATCGTGAGCGGCAGGCTGGCATCGACCCCGACGAGCGCGTCGTGCCACCGACCTTCGGTGTAGTCGAGCAACGACACCGGCGGCACGGCGATCACCGCATCGAAACGCCCTGATCGTGATTCCTCGACCATGTCCGCCAACCCCACTTCGGTGACCGTGAGCTCCTGCTCCGCCAGGCGATCCGACAGCAGCAACGACGTGAGCTGATCGGCCGCGGTGACCATCACCGACAGGCCTGCGCCGTCCGAGATCCCCGCTGCATCCGTCGCATCCGACCCCTCCGCCTTCACCACGATCGCCCCATCAACCCTCGTCCGCTCGCCATCTTGAATCACCTGCATCTGCGCCATCACCGCTTTCAGTACGACCCGCGCACGATGCGCGTCTCCACCGATCAAGGCGAGGGCCACCACTGAGATCCCTCGTATCGGTGACCGCCTTCACCGATGCGAGGGGCCGCAGCCCGCCTCCCGCCATCCGCCTCCTGACCCCCGCCGGTCAGGCCGCTCCCGCCCCCAACGCGGAGAGGAACACATCGAGTCCATCGATCTGCTGATCGAGCTGACGGATCACACCGCCGATCTCGCCGAGCGAACTGCACGGCAGATCCACACCCGCCACCACGACCCCATCACGGGACCACACCCGAGCACCCACCAGGCCGGCGTTCACATCATTGAGCTGCTCGAGGACATCGACGGTGGGTTCGATCTCGTCGAGCACCACCGTCGAGATCCGCACGGTGTCGATGGGCGTGTTGTGCAGCTCGGCCCGGATGATGCGGTCGCGGAACGCAGTGGTGAACACCCCACGATCGAGCGTGCGAACAGTGGCGCCGGTGGCATCGGCCAGCGCCTGGCCGAGCTGCTCGTGGAACCGCACGGCACCGGTCTCCCGACGATCGGTGGTGGCCCGCCAACCCTCGCCCTCGATCAGCAGCGGGATGTCCACATCCTCCGGGAAGCGGATCGTGATGATGTCGTCGTCCTCGATCTCACGGATGAGATCGAGCAGATGCAGCAGCGGGATCGAGGATCTCGCCGTGCCTCGCGTGGTGGCCGGCACCCGCTGGCTCGTGCACAACCCTCCCTCGATGCCCCAATCGGCGAAGGCGGCGAGCTGACCGTCCTCGACGATGAGGCTCACCGGCACCCGATGCGGATGCTCGAGCCCGGGTGGCACGAACGAGATGCGGGCGAGCAGCCGATGCAGCTGCATGCGCGTGAGCGTCGCAGCGGCCACATCAGTGATGTACGAGGGGAAGGTGCGCAGCTCCGCTGACACGGGGAGATCGATGATGCTCGAACCCGCAGTGCTCGACGCCACGCCGACCGAATCATCGGGCGTGCTGATGGTGACGCATCGATCATCGGCGTCGAAGGCGAGCTCGGCGGCGAACCACACCAGCCGTGCCGGCAGGCAACGAGGGCTGAGCGGCTCGGGCGACACCCCACCGGTGACCTCCCAGAACAGCGGACCGCAACTGCCCGACCAGATGCGCCGGCCGTCGCGGCTGCGCACCCACAGACCATCGGTCTGGGTCTCGGTGGACAACGACCGGCTGAAGGTGCGCCACACGGTGTGGAGCTCCTCGTGGTCGAGTTCGACCGACCAGGCGCTCATCGTGCCGCTCCAGCGTGATGGATCGCGGTGGCCAGCAGCGACGGGAGGCTCGGTGGTGCGGGCTCGAAGTCGAAGGCCAGCTGACCGGGCCCGGGACGGGGAGCAACGGTGACGACACCATCGACGATGTCCTCGAGGATGCAGATGACCTTGTCGAGCTGATCGAGGCTCAGCGGCGCGAAATGGACGTCACCGTCATCGCCGAGGGTGATCCACTGCTTGCCCACCACCGGGAGCAGGTCCAGCGAGTGGAGGGCGCGGAACGCCCGCCGCAGACGAGGATTCGCCTTCACGAGCGTGCCGAGACGTTCGGCTGCGGCAGCCTCCGCCGCAGCGATCACCGCCTCGTTGTTGTGTGATTCAGGGGTACCGCTCTGCTTGTCTTCCATGGCCTTGCCGCCTCTCTGAGTAAAGCGTGACTTATTGGGAACAGGAGAGACGATACACCACTGGCCGGGCGATGCAAGTGATTCTTCCACTCAGTCATTTATTGGGCGGTTCCTGTGGCAGGCTATCTGCATGTCCTTCGGCTCGCTCTCGACCGCAGCGCGGACCCACGGGTCGGCGCCGATCACCATCGATGAGTTCGCAGTCATCGTCGAGACGAGTCCGGCTGCGTTGCGAGGTCGCCGGGATCGCGACGGGCGCTTCCCCGCTCCGATCAACTCGAGTGCCACCCCCCTCACCTACCGACTGCGGGAGCTGTTCGAGTGGTGGAGCGAGACCACTCCGCGCTCCGGCGGTCGAACCGTGGATCCGAGGGCGCTCGCCGAATGGACCTTCACCGCAGCGTTCGAGCAGTGCAGCGCCGAGCACGGAGCGGAGGCCACCCGTCGACTCATCGCCGGTGCCGCGCTGGTGCTGCTCGAACGACGTCACCTCATCTCGCGCACACCGGCCGATGAGCGACTCGGCCTGCTGCGTGCGCATGTCGCCACCGTCCGACCGAGCACCCGACGCAACGCCATCGACCGCCGCTCGTTCCGTGCCGATCCCGTTCCCGCGACCGACGGGCCGTTCCTCGCCACGCTGTTGAACTGGTCGGCCGGGTCTGACGGAATCGCCGCGCCGACCATCCCCGATGACTCCCCGCAGGCGTCCGAACTGATCGACCGACTCCGCGAGCTCTGGCTCGAGTTCATCGAGATGCGCGCTGATCCATCCACGACGAAGCCGGCCCGACTGCTCGCTTTCATCGACGCGATCGAACCGTTCATCCAGGGCATCGCCCGCGACACCGCCACTCGCTCGTCACGCACCGACACGGGCCTCACCCGGCTCATGGTGGCGATGGCCGATCCGCAGCCAGGCGATGTCATCGTGGACCTCGCCTGCGGACAGGGCTCGACATTCATCGAGGCGGATCGGGTGGTGAAGCTGGCAAAGCAGGGCTCGCAGCTCATCGGATGCATCGGGCGCGAAGCGGACGCATCCACCTGGACGGTGGCCAAGGTGCGACTCGGCCTCCGGGGCATCGCCCATGACCTCGGCACGCCCGGTGACGACGGCCTGCGATGCGAGATCACCCCCGGCCCGAACCAGCTGTTCATCACCGAACCCGGTGTGCGTCCCTCGAGGCTGAAGGTCTGGATGCAGCGCCATCTCGACCTGCTGTCCGCCGGTGGTGCGGCCATGCTCGCCGTGCCCGCCGACATCGTGTTCTCCGCCCGGCGCGAGCAGAGCCGCATCTGGACGACGCTGCAGACCGGCGTCGACGCCGTGGTCTTCACCCCGACCGACACCGCCGTGCTCGTACTCCGCCCCGATGCCGGTGAATGGAAGTCGCTCGTGCAGATCCATCGGATGTCGCCGGTGATGGCCGAGCGTCGCTACTGGGAGCACCATCCCGAACTGGCCGAGCTCGACCCGCGTCCGCCCGTGCCGCTCGATGCGGTGGATCCTGCGATCGAACCATTCATGCCGACGCAGATCGACCGTGCGGTGGCGGTCGCCGGACGGTTCGCCGAGGTGGACCGCAGTGGTCGCAAGCCCGTCGAGGGCGACGAGGATTTCGTGCAGTGGCGGCCCATCCGATCGCTCACGCTCGAGGCGCTCGGTCGTCCGCGGTTCGGCGACTGCACGGCGATCAAGGACGCAGTTCCCGAACCCGAGCGGATAGTGCTGGCACTACCGGAGCCGACGTCGCCGGTCTCGAACATGCCGGCGAACGACACGCCCGAGGCTCCAGTCCGAGTCAACAGTCCTGCTGGATCCCAGCGTCGCGGCCGGACCTTCGCAGCGCTGCGTGACGCCGAGCGGATCGACCGACTGACCGAGGAGGCGATCGCCCGTCGGGCCCAGGAGCTCGAGAACGACGCGCTCAGGGCCGTGCAACTGCTGCGCTGGCTGATCGATCCCTCCACCTTCAACGAACGCCCGACCGCACGGCCGATGCAGTTCCTCAGCCCGAAGACCAACGGCGCGCTCGAGGAACTCGGGACCGAGGAGACCCGTCGGGCGCTGCGTCGGCTGGAGCTCCGACTCCTCGGCGAGGAGACCCGAGGCCGCCGCCCCCGTGAGGAACCCCAGTAGGGCACAAGGGCACGAGGGAGCCAGGGAACCCGACTCCCCCGGACGACGATCCTCCTCGCCGGACCCCGCTCACGCATTGAAGCCCCTTCACGCAGCTCCGGTGCGGCGATATCGTTCGGCGGTCGCCAACGGGTGGTGACACGTGCGGCGGCGCACAGGTGAGAGGCGGCAGGATGCTCGACGACGAAACCTTTCAGATCTGGGTCGATGTCGACCTCGAAGAGTGGTTCGAGGTGATGAAGATCCTGCGGGGCGTTGTGCACCACGAGGATCGTTCGTTCGGATTCGTTCGATTCATCGGCGATGGAAGCCACCATCGCTGGTACACCTTCGACGGCTTCCGATCGATTCGGATGATCGGCGACCCAGATCCTCAGATCTTCGATCTCCTCGTCCCACCGCGGCTGATCCTGCTCGCACCCCAGGTCTGTCTGACCGAATCGACGACCCAACTCGTCGTGGACTCGAAGCCCGGTGAGGTCCCGACGATCATGATCCGGGGTGATGCCGGGTCAGTTGCAGCACCGTTCCGGAACGGTGGCTTCATCGATGTCGAAGCAATCATCTCGACCTTCTCGACCCGTCCATCAGACACCCGCGTCGATGCGTCGCAGCTGCAGAGAGCCCTCGAGAGCATCGGAGCGCGACCAGAACCGACCCCTCAGGATCAGATCCCTCCACCGCTCACGGTCGGTGTCGACGAGGACGGTCTCTGGTTGAAGATCCCTTGGCCGGAATCCGGGCCCACTCTGCTCTGCGTGAACAGCCCCGGCACCGACCAGCCGAAGTTCAAGCAGATGATGCTGGGTCAGCTGGGTGACTTCGCCGGGATGTTCGAAGGGGACATCGAGGTCTCCTTCGGGGATGATCCGAATGAGCCTCTGGTCCTGAGCTCAGACACCATGACCTGCACTCTCGAGTCGCTTCGCACCGGCGTCGAGCGAGCCCGACCCCATGTTGAGGATGTCATCACCGAGGTCTTCGGCGGTGAGGGGACGACGACCGACAGCGACGGGGACTACCTGCTCAAGACCACAGGGATCCCGATCTGGGGTCGCCTCGTCGGTGGCGAGCCGTCGTACCTCTCAATCTTCGCCACGCTGCTCAGAGAGGTCGGAGGAACGCCCGAGCTACTCGCTGAACTGAACGACCTCAACTCCAATCTCACCTTCGTCCGGGTGGACTGGAGCGAAGGTCTGGTGACTGCACGAGTCGACCTCGTCGCCCGGACTCTCGACCCTGATGAGCTCTTCACCGCGTTCAAACGGGTCAACGATGCCGCGGCGAATATCAGCCCGATGCTCAACGCGATGTTCGGTGGCGACACCCTCGATCGTGACGCCGAGCGCTGGAGCGGGTACCTCGAGACGACGATCACTGCCGAGGTCATTCCGAACACGGTGGAATCGCTCAACGGGCCGACCGCCAGTGGGCAGTGGCTGTTCGACGCTCCCGTGCATGTGATCACGGGGTGGAATCCCTACAACATCCTCCGCTCCTCCGACGAGAACGACCGTGCCAACACCGCACTCGCGGTCGAGCTCGCAGGTCGTGGGGCACGGTTCGCCCCCGCACGCGGCTCGGCCAACGACGGCCTCCACTTCGAGGACAGCTTCATCACCTGGAATCTCACACGGGACGAAGCGATCGAGCTCGGCCGAGAGTTCCGCCAGGAAGCAGTGTTCGAACTCACCAGTGACGAGTTCCGTCTCGTGCACTGCGGAACCGGCGCCGTGACATCGGCGCCCCGAACCTGAGCGGCGCTAGCCCAGCACCCTGTGAAGATCGCCGTCGCTGAGCCGACCGATGCGCCGGGCCGGCGACACCGGGCCGTCCACCAGCAGGAACCGCACCTCGTGGCTCACCACCGACGGATTGTCGAGGCCGGCGCCCGACCACTCCCGCAGCTTCACGCCGTCGCCCTGCTTGTGCAGCGCGCCTCCGGTGGAGTGGATCGCCCGATACCGGATCTCCCGATCGCTCACGCTCACCACCAGACACGGCCGCACCTTGCCGAACTCACCGGAACCGTCACTGGCCGAGAACGCCACGTACTCCGTGATGATGTCGCCCCGGCTGATCGGCTCGGCGTACTCGATCTCCAGCCACCGCTGGGCGTCCGGTCCGAACTCGAACTCGGGCTCCTCGGACCGGATCAGTTCATGGTCGCCGATGTTGACGAACCGGGTGATCTGCCATGACGCCCTGAGCCAAGTGACGGCGACGGTCAGCTCCGCCCCGGCCTCGAGCACGTGGATGGGGAACGAGCCGACCCCTCGATGCGGCTGGTCGTAGAGCGCCTTCCACGACCACTCGATCCCGCCGCGGTGTTCGAGGATCCTGATCCCGATGATCTCTTCGTGTGGTTCCATGCTCCGCCGATCATGGGTGTGGGGACGGGACGAGTTCGACAGTGACACCAGTGTGGTCCGACAGCCGACGACCGTCCACGACCGTCCACGACCTCATCGATGAGCGGGCGGTGCCCGTCGGGCCGGCCCGAGTTCCAGCCCTCCGAAACTGGCCCACTGCTACCGTTTCGCCGTGCTGAGAACGATCCGATCCCGCCGCCTGGTCACGCTCCTGCTCATGGTTACGGCGCTGCTCGCCAGCCTTCTGGCCGCCGACCCTGCGAGCGCCTCGACCACACCGCTCACCACTGCTGCACCTGCGGCCACCCCGATCTCGACGACCCCCCATCTCGATCAGGTCGCCGCCGCCATCCGGGGCATGGAGACCGCCACCGGGTCCGACACGACCGAGGGGATCCTGTGGTCGGTCACCGACGGCAACCGACTGCCGGGCGCGGGTCTGCTCAACCCCTCATGGCTGAATCGCACGCAGTCCTGCTGGGGTGTCGTGGTGGCGTGCAGTTCGGCGGCTGTGCAGCAGCGTCTGCTCGACAACATCCGCCGGATCGTCGCCAGCGGCCGCACCGTCGTCGACATCTCCAGTCTCACGAAGCTCCCGTACGACCGATTCCGTCAGGCGATCATCGATGGTGCCGCTGACGGTGCCGCCGCCGGGCGCACACCCACGATCCGTCTGCTGTGGGGCCGCACACCGATCACCCTTCTCACCGATGGCATCAACATCGATCGCAACCTTTCCGAGCTGCGCGATCAGATCCAGGCCGTGGCTCCCCGGGCCAAGGTGATCGCCGCTCTGCAGTCCGACACACCGGTGTTCAACGGGTACTCGTGGAACCACTCCAAGATCGTCGCTGCGGATGGCCGAGTCGCACTCGCCATGGGGATCAACCTGTGGGAGAAGAGCTACCTGCAGTCGGCGAATCCCGTGACCGATCTCGGTGCACTCGTCGAGGGCCCGGCAGCAGCGGGCGCCCAACGGTTCCTCGACCAGATCTGGACCTACGTGTGCGCCCATCCCGGCAAGGGCCCGGCCCGCTGGAACACCGTGGTCGGCACCTCGCCCACCGTGGGCTGTCCGGCTGCGCTCACCCCGACCACCACGCCGAGTGGCACCGGCGATGTGCGGGTGCTCGCCGTGGGCCGCGCCGGCTACATCACCAACGGTCGCACGTCGGGGCGCACGCCCTGGTTCCAGCCCTCGTTCGCCGATCGCTACGACTCGCGCTGCATCGTGCCGCCCGTGCCCAACACCATGAACGGCGATGCCGCCTGGGACGGTCGCAACCCCAGTGACACTGCGCTGCGGGCACTGGTCGAGTCGGCCTCGAGGAAGATCGTGATCGGTCAGCAGGAACTCACGTTCCCGTGCGCGTTCTCCGCCTCCTATGACCTGCGACTCGTCGACGCCATCGCTCGCAAGGTCATCGCCGGCGTCGAAGTCGACATCGTCGTGTCCAACCCAAACAGCAACATCAACGCCACCGAGGACTACCTCGCTGATCCGAACGCCGTGATGTCGGTGATCAAGAAGCGGATCACGAAACTCGTCGGCGACAAGGCAGCGCAGGGTGCCTGTCGCTCGCTGATGGTCGCTCCGCTGCGGGTGTCGAGCGCGGCCACCTGGCCGAACGGGAAGGAACCGGCGCTGCACGGCAAGGTGATCGCCGTGGACGACGCGGCGTTCTACATCGGCTCGCAGAACGCCTATCCGAACCAGCTGCCGGAGTTCGGCTACATCATCGAGGACGCGAAGGCCATGCGCGATCTGCGTCGCCTCTACCTCGACCCGATGGTCGACTACTCCAGGGCCGCAGCGCTCCCCTGCAGCTGACCGATCCATCGATTCTCGGTCGACGCCAGGTCTCTTACCCATCGCGAACGTTGCGCTGGTTGAGTGGTGGCACGCACCGACGCGATGAGGAGTCCACATGGGAACGATGATGCTGGCCGCAGGGTTCACGGGCGACAACATGCCCGGCCGTTGGGACGACGGCGGAGGCGCCGACCACCCCGTGATGCGGGTGATCATGGTCGTGGTGTTCCTCGCCCTGGTGGCGGGCCTGATCTGGTCGCTGGTGGCACTGTCACGGGCGAAGAAGCAGGCCGGTGCCGCAGCGGGCTCGACCGCCGGTGCATCCGCCGGCGCCACCGGGTACCCCACCGCCGCACCCTCGGCGCTGCAGATCCTCGATGAGCGTCTCGCCCGCGGGGAGATCGAACCGGCCGACTACGAGAGCCGCAAACGCCTGCTGATGTGACCGGCCCGCAGCGCTGACCAACCCGGTTCGTCATCAGCGGCGACCGGCGTGGTCAAGTCGTCGGATAGAACACCGACTCGTTCACCACTGACCGACGCCACAGCAGGTCACGGGTGAATGGGTCCACTCCGAGCCGGGTGCACACATCGTCGAATCCTTCGGTCACCGTGGTCGCACATCGATCGATGATCTCGGCCGCCTGCCCTCGGCTCAAGCGGTAGATGGCGGCGGACGCCGCCACATCAGCCAGCCGGGCACGGCGTTGTCCTTCAGATCCGTAGGCCATCGCCTGTTCCGCTTCACCGGTACTGCGAGGTTGCGGGCACATGTCGTAGGCCGGCGTCAGCGCGAGCGAGTGCCCATCCCAGAACGCCGAGATGTTCCGCGGATGATCATCGGTGTTGCCGATGAGGACATTGACGACGATGCGGGTGAACAGCTCATGCAACGTGGCTCCCGGGTCGGCGAAGCGCAGACGGACCTGTTGGGCCAGGTCGACGTAGGTGCCGTACCTGGAGACCATCTCATGCAGACCCAGCAGGGTGAGACCCGAGAGCACACAGCGGCGGGTCCCGTCAGGAGGTCGATCGAACCGCTCGACCAGCAGCACATCGCGTCCCTGTGATCGAGTGAGTTCGGTCGCTGCGACCTCGACCCCACAGCGTCGGGCCAGCTCCATCCCGATCGCTT
>CANFHM010000063.1 GCA_947446975.1 Microthrixaceae bacterium | reverse complement strand
CTACGGATCAGAAGGTTGGGGGTTCGAGTCCCTCCGAGCGCGCTGCAGTGTTCCGGATCGCGGGCCCGGATATGGATGCGACCGGCGGCCTCGCTAGGTTCGGCACATGCCCGCCACCGAACCGTCGACGACCACAGGGTCGATCCGCAGGCGGGCGTCATGAGCACGCTGTTGCCGCTGCCCGAACCGGGCGACGAGGTGAGCTGGGTGGGCGAACATCTCGCCGGACTCTGCGCCGATGAGCCCCGACGGTCCACCCGATTCGTCGGTACCCAGGCCGCCGCCGACGCCGCACTCGCGCAGTTCGACGTGACCGGCTACGCCAAGCGACGCAACGAGGTCCTGCCCACCTCGCGTCGTGGCGCATCGGGACTGTCGCCGTGGATCCGCCATGGCCTGCTCACCCTTCCACGGGTCGCGGCATCGCTCAGCGGCCGTTCCGAGGATCGACGCCGATTCCATGACGAACTCCGCTGGCAGGAGTACGCCCGGCACATGTACGCCCGTCTCGGGAGCGCCACCGGTCGTCCGCTGCGCAGGGCCCCGCTCCACGGATCAGCGCCGGATCAGGCGTCGGGCCGGGCCCCCTGGGATCGCTCGATGCGATGCATCGACGCCAACCTCGAGGAGCTCGAGCAGGACGGGTGGATGGTGAACCAGACCCGCATGTGGCTCGCCTCGCACTGGTCTGTTCGCCACAGCGCCGAGTGGCGGGCCGGCGAGGACCACTTCTTCGCCCATCTGCTCGATGGTTCGAGAGCGGCGAATCGTCTCGGTTGGCAATGGACGATCGGCACCGGCACCTCGAAGGTCTACGGGTTCTCGCAATCGCAGGTCCGACGTCGTGCACCCGAACTCTGCGGGTCCTGCGAGCACCGTCATGCCTGCCCGATCTCGGACTGGCCCGTCGACCCTCCGTTCGCCGAGGTCGAGGTCGATCCCCGGCTGCACCGGGACCCCGACGTCGACCGCACCGCCGGCCCCACGGAGGTGGAGATCCACTCACGAGCGGAGGCGGTGTGGTTGACCGCCGAATCGCTCGGCGACGACGACCCGGCGCTCGATGCACATCCGGACCTTCCGATCGTGTTCGTCCTCGACGCTGCGCTGCTGCGCAACCTGCGACTCTCGTCGAAGCGACTGGTGTTCCTCACCGACCGGCTCGCCGAGCTCGGAGCACAGCGCCGGCTCGAGGTCCATCTCGGGGACCCGGTGGCGGTCCTCGCCGGCCGTCCGATCGCCACGACGTTCGCGCCCGTGCCGGGCTGGCGGCGGAGAGCACCGCAGCTGGACATCGCCGAGCTCCATCCGTGGCCCTGGCTCGAACGGCCGGGAGCAGGTTCACTGACCAGCTTCAGTGCGTGGTCGAGACGACGCTGACGAGGAACGGCGCTCCGGGTTCCGATCCACCCGGTTCATCGCCCATACTGTACCGAGTTCAGTCTTCTGTGAAGCCTCCGCTGTCCTCACGATCCACCGACCTCTCCGAGGAGCACACCATCAATCATCCGATCCGCACCCGTGCGCTTGCCCTTCGGTTCGGGGCCATCGCGTTCGCCGCCGGACTCCTCGTCGGCTGCTCCTCGTCCGGCTCCACCGTCGCCGGCGCAACGTGCCCGAAAGGCACGTCGATCGCGTTCATGGGTCGATTCGACGGGGTCGAGGCTGCGCAGGCCTCACCCACCGAACGGGGCGCAGCGCTGGCCGTCGATGAGTTCAACGCTGCCAACCCCGGATGCCAGATCACGCTCGACGTGCACTCCGGCACTGGAGGCGCCGACGCCGCAGCCACCGCTGCGCAGGAGATCGTCGCCGCGCCACGGGTGGTCGCCGTCGTCGGGCCCCAGTTCTCCGGAGACGTCGAGAAGGCCGGACCGGTGCTCGACGCCGGTGGTGTCCCGTTCGTCTCCGCGACTGCGACCCGCACCGACCTCTCCGCCCGGGGCTGGAAGATGTTCCATCGCATCGTCGGCACGAACGAGAGTCTCGGCACGGGTGCTGCTCACCATGCGCTCGACACGCTCAACGCTGGGAGGATCGCCGTGATCGACGACGGCACGCCCTATTCGATCGACCTGGCAGCGACCGTCACCAGGACACTCGGGGACCGGGCGAGCGTGGTCGGTGGCATCTCCGATGACCCCGCGAGCATCGCCGCCGTGGTCTCCGAACTCGCGGACTTCGGACCCGGGGATGCGGTGTTCTTCGCCGGATACGAGCGCAGCGCGGCAGCTCTCCTCCATGCACTCCGCGCCGCAGGGAACACTTCCACCTTCATGGGGTCGGACACGCTGCTGAGTGCTGCCTTCCTCGACGCCGCTGGCGATGAGGCGGAAGGTGTCCTCGCCACATGCCAGTGCGCGCCCCTGTCGAAGATCGCCGGGGGGGAGGATTTCGCGACGCGATTCCGGGCGAGTTTCCCCGACGTGGATCCGAACGATGAATACGCCGCCGAGGCATTCGACGCCACCAACCTCATCCTGTCCACGATCGCAGCGGGGAACCACGACCGAGCCGCACTCGCGGATGCGCTGTCGAGCGCCACATGGGAAGGCATCACCCGCACCATCCACTTCGATACGCGGGGCGATGTCATGGACCCGGTGGTGTGGATCAGTGAGGTTCGAGGCGGGTCGTTCCAACCGCTCCTGAGTGTGAACGGCAACGGTTGAGCTGACCTCGTCTCCTCGGTCCCACCAGGACGACGAGGTTCCCGGTCAACGGTGCCAGTCCGACGGCAGTCACTGCGACGATTCGTCGAGCCATGCTGCTCGGCCGAGGGCGGCCGGATCGGCGCGGCAGACCGCCTCTGAGAGGTCCGGTAGATTCCCGCCGACACGCACTGGAGCCGCTGTGCGATCGAGGATGTCGGATCGCTCGACCGGGACTTCGACCTCATCATCACGAGCGGAGTGCTGCATCATCTCGCCGATCCGCTCGAGGGTCTGCGATCACTCGCTGCGGTGCTGCGGCCAGAGGGTGTGATCGGCATCATGGTGTACGCCACCTACGGCCGTCTCGGCGTCGAGATGCTGCAGTCGGTGTTCCGCGAGATCGGACTCGGGCGTGACGACGCATCGATCGAGATCGTCCGCGAGACGCTGGCCATCCTCGGTCCCGAACATCCCGTGATGCCCTATCTCGAGATCGCTCCCGACCTCACCCACGACGCTGGGCTGGTGGACACCTTCCTGCACGGCCGGGACCGCACCTACACCGTCGACGAATGCATCGGACTCGTCGAGGACGCCGGGCTGGTGTTCCAGGACTGGTTCCTGCGGTCGCCGTACTACCCGCCGACGACACCGCAGGACCCCTTCCACCTCTCGGTGTCCGCTCTGCCGATCCGAACGCAGTGGTCGATCATGGAACGAGTCCGCCCCCAGAACGGCTGCCACTACTTCCTGGCCTGCCCACCGAGCCGCCCGCCGGAGACCTACACGATCGACTTCGACTCGGACCTGCACACTGCCTTCGTCCCCGAGTTCCGCCATGCCAGCGGAGTCACGGGAACGACCCTGTCACGACCCGGATGGGCCATCGATCTCGACCCGTTCGGACTGTCATTCGTCCGGCGCATCGGCGGTCGGCGTTCGATCGGCGAGATCGTCGGCGCAGTCGCCGCCGATCGTGGCGCACCAGCGATCGATCCCGCTGATCTCGCCGAGATCGGACGATCATTGTTCCAGTCGCTGTGGCAGATGGATGTCATCGCCATCGGACTCTGAGAGAGTCCTGAGGCGAGAGCGTCAGAGCGGCGGGATGCCGAATGCCTCCTGCACGTCGGCGTAGGGCCAATCGATCATCGAGAGGTGATCGACGTTCGAGAAATCCTTCTGCGTCTCACGACCGCGTTCCAGCGCTCGGATCACCTCCCGGACATTCGCCGGATCAGTGAGTGCCGATTGGTGAGTCTTGTACCCCTCGGGCAACATCCCTGCCTCATGGATGAGCAGGCTGCCGAGCAGCTCGATCCAGTGGATGTCGCTGTCGGTGATCATGAGCTTCATCGCACCGATGCAGATCTCACCCACCGGCGTGGCGTCGTATCCGCCGATCACATGGGACATGTCATGGCCGAGGAGGTGAACGGAACTGGCATCGATGGTGAATCCGTTCCGCTCATAGAACTCGACGAATTCCGCCCCGAGGGTCCCGGGAGCGGCGGCATGTACTGCAGCGTCGATCTCCGCGAGTCGTCTCGCTGCTTCCTCTTCCTCGGCGACGGCGATCTCGAGCATCGCCGGTTCCATCATGTCGGCCGCGTTCTCCATGAATCGGCGCATGTAGTCACCGAGCGCGGCTTCGGCCCCATTCGAAACGAGTTCACGCACCAGCGCCATACCCGGTCCGTCGCCACCGAGGGCGAAGCAGTACTCCTCCACCCTCTGCTCGTGCGAGAGCTCCAGCGGATGACGACACAGTTCGAGCATCACCATCATCTCCCGGGTTCGGCGGCGGGGCTGCTCGTCGACGATGCCGGCCGCAGCCTCCTGCGGGGTGAGCGCCGACTCCGGCGTGAGATCAGCGGGATCAAGACCCCAGAAATTGCACGCGATCGCGCGGAGGATGGTGAGCTGCTCCTCGGTGGCTCCATCGGGACCACTGATGGCGCCCAAGCAGGCCTGTGCCATGCTTCGGAGGATCTCTGGTTTCTGACGTTGTACCATCGGAGAACTTTAGCAGGCTGTGCGGTGCCCAGATGCGTCGAAGAGCCAGACCGAGCGAGCACATCTCAGGGATGGTGGCCATGACGGCAGAGCACGACGCGCAACCATCCGTCGAGGACGGCTACACCACGGTCCGGCGCCGGTACATCTCCGGTCTGTTCATACAGGGAGTGGGCGGTGGTCTCACCAGCCTCACGAGCAGCTACCTCATCTTCCATCAGACCGGACGCGTGGCACTCGTCGCACTCATCGTGGTGATGACCAACGTGCCGCAGCTCCTCCTCGCCCCCGTGGCGAATCGACTCGCCCATCGCCTCGGTGGCCCGAAGCTCTACGTGCTGTGCTGGACGATCACGTACTCGCTCAACCTCATCCTGTTCGTGCTCGGTCTCACGGGACACCTCACGACGTTCACCCTGCTCGCCTGGTATCTGGTGCAGGGCGCCACGATGGGCATCGGCACTCCCTCCGCCGGGCTCGTGCGGACGGAGATCTCCCCTCGTGGTGATTCGTCAGGATTCAATGCGTCCGCGACACGGGCGATCACGTCGGCGACGATGCTCGGGATGGTCATCGGCGGCGCCGCGCTGGCGGTCGTCAGCCCCGCGTGGATCTATCTGGCAGCTGGTCTGTCAGGCATCCCCGTGGTCCTCGCCGTCCTCCCGGTCACCCGGACCTCTGTCGCCGATCGCACGACCCGACATCCTCGACTGTCGGAGGCCCGTGCGGCCCAGCGCTCGAACCGTGAAGTGCGAGCCGCATTCCGATTCGCCGTCGTCATCTTCGTCCTGTCCGGGTACACCGTGACCCTTCCCTCGATCGCCAGCAGGATCGGCGAACGGCCCATCATCCTGTCCTCACTGCAGGCCGCAGGGGTGTTCGGCGGTCTGTTCGTGGTCATCGGGGTGCGCCTCATCCACCGCCGTTCGACCTGGCTCGCCGTCCAACGGGTGTGTGTTGCGGTGATCGCCGTCAGCATTCTCTATCTCGGCTGGGTGGCGCTGAGGGACCATCAGCCGATCTGGTACCTCGCCACCGCAGTCCTCGCGATCATCCCGCTGGGCTTCGCCCTGAACCTCGACACCGCGATCCTGAACGGAGCGATCCAGGTCGCTGCTCCGGTCGAGGCGCGGGGCCCGGTGCTGACAGCCTTCGCCCTCGTTCCTGTCGCCGCCGTGCCGCTGAGCCAGGTGATCATCGGCAACCTCGCCGACCTCGTGTCACTTCCGTTCACGCTCATGGTCGTCGGAGGACTCACCGTCGTCCTCGTGCTGATCCCGCACCGCACTGCTGCCCGTGCTGCATTCACGGCGCTCGACGACGAGCACATCTTCCCTGAATCAGGACTCACCCACACCCTCGAGATCGGAGCGATCGAGGCCGCAGGGGTCACCATCGCCGACCAGATCCTCGGCCCCGAGATCACGTCCATCGAGGAACGCGAGGTCTGACCTCGGCGCTGCGCCCGTCCCGGAGGATGTCACTGCGACGGTTCGTCGAGTCATGCTGCTCGGCCGAGGGTGGCCAGATTGGCGCGGCAGACCGCCTCAGCGGAGCTCATCGCACCGAGACGCTCCGAGCCCTGTGCGGCGAGCTGCGGATCGAGTCGATCGAGGGCATCGAGAAGACTCCGGGCTGACTCGGCCTCGAACAGTTCGCCCGCCCCTGTGCGTTCGACGAGGTCAGCGGCGAGCGAACCGGTCGACACGAGGATCGGCAGTGCGTAGGAGGCAGCATCCATCACCGTCCCCGAGGAGAGTCGATAGGAGGGGACGAACGACAGCACGGCGACATCAGCGCTCGCGAAGAGACGTTCCCGCAGCGACTCCTCGACGAATCCACCGAACATGAGCGGGGGTGTCCTCCAGTCGGCGAGCGTGGCGGCATCGAGTCTCCTGCAGACCTCTCCACCGATGACCAACTGCCAGTCCGGGCGATCGCGGAACGCCTCGACGACGACCTCAGGGCTCTGGCCGGGGTGCCCGGCGGCGAACAGCAGGGCCACCCTGGTGTCCGCATCGAGACCGAGGGCGTGGCGTGCTGCGATCCGGTCGAGGACGGGACGCCTGCTCGCCACGAGCGGGATGCTCACCACCTCGACATCGGGGAGTCGCTCGGCGACGGTGTCGGCCCATGCGTCGTCGTGCACGGCCAGCCACACATGACGAGCGGGCCGCCCGAACGCCCGACGGATCTGTTCGACGACATGCGCGGTCCTGCTGAACCAGATATCTGGCGAGTACTGCCAGATCAGCCAACGGTCGCCGCCGCCGAGGATCGACAGCAGCGCCGGCAGGAAGTCCATGGCCACGACCACGATCGGCGCCGGTTCTCCGGGCCGTGAACGCGCCAGTCGCCGGGCCGAGACGATGAGCACGATCGTGCGCAGCGCCGCTCCGGCTCGGGTGGTGAGACCCGGGGGCCGATCCGAGCGCCCGGCGAAGTACCCGCTCGTGGCCATCGCTCGCCGGGCGAGGCCGAGGAGCCGATCGGCGAACGGTCCGGCGAGATGAAGAGCCCAGGATCGAGCACGAGAACCTTCGAACGCCCAACCCCGGCGGGTCAGGACATCGACATCCAGGCCGAGCTCGACGAATCCATCAGCGAGATCGGCGAACAGATTCGGGAAGTGCCCGAGCGGCATCTGGGCCCGGTCCTCGACGATGACGATCGACCGCGTCATCGTCCGCGGTGACCGGTTCCCGGGCGCAGCCCCATGCGCCGCAGCACACCGCCGACGGTCCTGCGAAGTGCTGATCGCGGGGCCTCAGGGACGAACTGGCGGTTCCTGACGAGATCGGGAGCCGACAGATCCGTCAGCGCTCCCTCATCAGGTTCGTAGAGCTGCACCTGCATGCCCAGCCGACCTCCGGGCACCAGTGCCGCCTCCGGTGCGACCGAATGCCAGGAATGACGCGTCTTGAAGAACACGAGACAGGTGTTGGGGGCATAGGGAACGGTGGTCGCCACATCGAAGTCGGCGATGTCGTGATGGTTGTTCCCCCAGCAGCGCACACGCGGATCACGCGGGACGAGCAACGTGGTTCCCGCATCCTCATGACCGACCGACGGCGGGAGGTTGAAGATACACGTGGCGATCCGTGACGGGATGTCGGTGTGCGCCTCGAGTCGGTAGCCCGGCTCATGGCGCTGCACGAAGGTGCGGGTGTGCAGACCGCCCCAGAACCCGCCGTCGGATCCGTGCTCCTCGATGGCGCCGATGTCTCCGAAGCGGAGATCGAAGTAGGTGGGGAAACGCTCCTGCAGCACCGGGCCCAACCAGCGGGGATCGGAGAACGCATCGCCGATCATCGCCCAGGGTTGGTCGTGCGAGGAGCGACCCTCGGGGTTGAGCTCATGCTGGAATCGATGCTCGTAGTGCGCGGTGAACCTCAGTCTCGAGGTCCAGGAGGGATCTCCGAACGGGATCCCCGGATCCTCGGTGAACGGGTCGCCGGCGAGCGCGGCGTCGTACACCTCCTGCGGCAGTGCCTCGGTGAGATACAGGTGCGGGAACGGCCACATCTCGAGATCCGCGGCCTCCAGACGGCGGACGAAATGTGCTCGCAGCTCGTCGATCGTCGTCATCACAGCACCATCATCGCCCGAGCACCGCGCGGGCACCGATACGCAGTCTCTCGACCAGTGCTGGAGTGCCAGCGCCGGCTCCGGCGGCCGTCGGCGGCGAGGTCAGCTCCCATCGATCCACGAGCTCACCACCGAAGGAGGCCTTAAACCGGCCCTCGGGACCGGTGCGGGCGCCGTTCATGTCCACGGTTTCCACCCCGTCGGCGGAGAGCTCCTGGAGCATCCTCCACCGCAGCAGGGCCCCGGCGCCGGACTCGAGACGGGTGGGGTCGGCCCCGGTGGCGAGGAGCGTCGACACCGGTCGGGTGCCGGTCGAGAGCACGAACGCCACCACCGATCCATCGGAATCGGACACGGTGAAGAGACGGGCGAGACCGGCGTCGAACAGCGGCTGCAGCGCCTCGCGCCATCCATCGACGTCCAGATCGGTCGAGGAGCGATAGCCATCGCGCATCATGAGATGCAGCCGGTTCACCTCATCGACCGCCGACTGCGAGAACTCGCCGATCTCACGCACGGTGCAACCGAGACGCTCCGCCCGGCGGATGAGGCGCCGTCGGTTGTCATCGATCCCGTGCCAGGCCCGATCGAGGTCGACGACCGGGATCTCGTAGGTGAATGTGGAGGTCAGGGTCCATCCGGACTGGACGATCCTGCGGACATCGATCGACCGGGGACGCAGCCGCAACGTGACCGATCGATGACGGGCCGCGAGTTCGTCGAGCAATGCGCCGGCGACCGCCGACTCGTGGCGATGCCGGGTCGCGGCGTGCGAGGTCGGCGTGGGCGCGACGAGCGGACCGTTGTAGGGCGCCAGCGAACGGGGCCACACATCGCCATGTTCATCGACCACGACCGAGATGCCACCCACGAGTCGACCGTCCCGCCACGCTCCGAGCGTCGAGGGATGACATCCCGAGGTGAGGGCCGCCACATGGCTCACGACCGGATCATGCACCGGCGTCGCCCCGACAGCTTCGGCGGTCAACCTCCTCCAGGCCGGATCGTCCGGCGCGAGATCCTCGATCACCAACGATGAGCTGCGGTCGGATCCATCACCCATGGTCAGCTGCGGCAGGGTCGGTGAAGAGATCGAGTGGGAACGCGGCGAGCAGCGGTTCGAGATCGAGCACCGGAGGTCGTTCACCTCCGAGCGCGATGGCCTCCACGACGCTCGACGCCCGTCGGTACTCAGCACGACCGGTCGACAGGTAGTGGTCGGCGAACTTGAACTCCGGCTCGCTCCGGTTCACGATCGAGCGGGCCGGGACGCCGAACGCCTCGGCCACGATGACCGGGTGCATCGAGGTGGCGATGACCAGTTCGCTGCGCACCAGCGTGCGCAGGATGGTCTCGACATCAGCGCGGGGCGACAGCACCCGGACGCCACGGGGCACCGTGATCGGCCCGTCATCGATATGCGACACGAAGGTGACCCGGTGGCGGCGAGTGCGGGAGAGTTCGACGAGGTCGGGGCGGAGCAGCGGGAGCAGCAGTGCCGGATCACCGAACACCTCCGGGCAGCTGACACCGCAGTCCAGGAGCCACTCACGGGTCCGGGGGCCACGGACTGCCCGGATGTCGAGTGCGTCGAGCATGTGCTCGTCGTCATCGATCCGTCCGTTGCGGCCGGACCCCCACACGACATCGCCCGGCTGGGCGAGGTGCATGATCGAGCCGACCGTCAGGAGTCGGCGACTCGGACGGATACCCCGGGGCAGCCCCGCCCGCTCGAGCATCAGTGACACGACGAGCGGGGCGAGTCGGTCCCCGAAGTTGCGTGCCGGCTGGTCG
>CANFHM010000062.1 GCA_947446975.1 Microthrixaceae bacterium | reverse complement strand
GACCTGAAGTTCGTGTCGGTCGAGTCCGGGGTGGGCTGGATCCCGGGCGCGCTCGAGACCTTCGACTGGCAGTGGCGCAACGGCGGCGTGCGCGATGAGCATCCCGAGTACGACCTGCTGCCGAGCGAGTACTTCGAACGTCAGATCTACGGCTGCTTCTGGTTCGAGGAGCAGGTGGCCCGCAACGCCATCGAGCGGTTCCCGAACAACATCCTGTTCGAGACCGACTACCCGCATCCCACCTGCCAGCATCCCGGTCCCCGCACTGCCGCCCAGCGCCCCCGCGACTACGCCACCAGGGTGTTCGCCGACATCGATCCGCAGGTGACCGAGAACGTGCTGTGGCGCACGGCGGCCTCGCTGTACGGCATCGCATGAGCGCGTCCGACATCGCACCCCCCGAACTCGGCACGAGTTTCATCCATGTCGAGGTGCGCGGGCGGGTGCTGCATCTGCGCATCGATCGGGTCGAGCGCCGCAACTCGTTCACCCAGGAGATGTACCGGGCGCTCAAGCGGGCCGCCATCTGGGCCGATGGTCAGAGCGAGCTCGATGCGGTGTGCCTCACCGGCACCGATCGATGGTTCGCCGCCGGCGGTGACATGGCCGGCAACAGCGAGGACCCCGAGGGGATCCGCAACGAATGGGATCCCACGGACAACTTCCCGTTCCGCCATATCGAGCGCTGCCGCAAGATCTGGGTGGCGAAGATCAACGGTGTGTGTCAGGCCGGAGGCATCGACCTCGCCCTGCACTGCGATGTCGTCGTGGCCTCCGATCAGGCGCGGTTCCGCATCCCGGAACTCCTGCGCGGCATCCCCGATCCATTCATGTCGGCCCGGCTCGCCGAGGCCGTCGGGATCGCCCGGGCGCGGTATCTGTTCTTCACCGCCGCCGAGATCACCGCTGCCGAGGCGGAGGCGGCGGGACTGGTCGGCAGGGTGGTGCCCCACGAGGAGCTGGACTCCCATGTGGAGTGGGTCCTCGAGCAGATCAGCCTCACCGGTCCCATCGCCCGGGCCGCGGTGAAGCGGGATCTCAACGCCCGTCTGCCGCACACCGATGTGCAGCTGTTCCACCGCTCGATGATGACCCCGGAGATGGTCGAGGGGATGCGGGCGTTCGTCGAGAAACGGCCGGTGGACTGGCCCCGGGAGTGACCGGATCGCAACCGGGCCGCCGTCGGACGATGGGGGACCACCGGTACTGTGGTCGGCGGTGAGAAGGTTCGGGCAGTTCCTCGCAGCGATCGCCGCCGGTGGCGCCACCTTGGCCGTCGCGTGCGTGCTGCTGGTGCCGTCGGTCTTCGCGGTGGCCACCGCCGGATCCGGTGGTGACGGACCCCTCGACAGTTCGCAGTTCGAGGATTACGCGGTGCGCTCGCAGGTGTTCGCCGCCGATGGTTCCCTGCTCGCCACGCTCCATGGCGTCGAGAACCGTGATCCCGTGCCGCTCGACCGGATCCCGGCCACGGTGGTGCAGTCGGTGCTCTCGGTCGAGGATGCCGAGTTCTACCAGCACGGCGGCATCAACCTGCGTGGCCTGCTGCGGGCGTTCGTGCAGAACGTGCAGACCGGCGGTGTCGACCAGGGCGGCTCGACGATCACCCAGCAGCTGGTGAAGAAGGCGCTGCTGAGCGACGACCGGGTGCTCTCGCGCAAGACCAAGGAGATCGCCCTCGCCGTCCGGCTCGAACAGCAGCTCTCGAAGGACGAGATCCTCGAGCTGTACCTCAACACCGTGTACTTCGGATCGGGCGCCTATGGCGTGCAGGCCGCCGCCGAGACCTACTGGGGCAAGAACGTCGAAGCGCTCACCTGGCCCGAGGGTGCGCTGCTGGCATCGATCATCTCGAACCCGGTGGAGTTCGACCCGATCCTCCATCCGGCCACCTCGAGGGAACGTCGCCACATCGCGCTCGGGCGGATGGTCGCCAACGGTGTGATCACGCGGGCCGAGGCCGACACGTTCGATGACGCTCCGCTGCCCACCGGTCGGTGCACCGAACAGGCCGGTCCTCGTCCCGCCGCCTGCGGCGCCATCTCACAACCACCACCGGACAGTTACTTCGTCGAACAGGTCAAGCAGGAACTGCTCGCCGATCCGCGCATGGGCGCCACCTACGACGAGCGCTACGCCCGGGTGTTCGGTGGGGGTCTGCGGATCCGCACCACGCTCGACCCGCTGGCCCAGGCGGCCGCCCAGCTGGCCCATGACACGACCTTCCCCGATGCCGTGCGCGCCGAGGCCGACGCGAAGGGGATCACCACTGCGATGGTGTCGGTGGAACCCTCCACGGGTGCGGTCAGGGCCCTCGTCGGAGGTCCCGGCTTCGACACGTTCAAGTACGACATCGCCACCCATGAGCCCGGTCGGCAGACCGGCTCCACCTTCAAGACCTTCGTGCTGCTCACGGCGCTCGAGCAGGGTGTGCTCCCCGACGACTATGTGTCCGGGGGAGGGTCGTGGCCCAACCGGGGCGGCACTCCGGATCCCTATGTCATCACCGGCACGGGCGGCACCCTCAGGTCGGTCACGCTCGCCTCGTCCAACGGCGCCTTCGTGCGACTCGGGCAGACGGTCGGGGTCGGGAACGTCGTCGCCATGGCGCAGCGACTGGGCGTCAGCTCGCAGTTCGACTCCCGCAGCAAGGCCACACCGCTCGGGGTCTTCGACGTGACACCGCTCGAGATGGCCTCGGCCTACTCGGCCATCCCCAACGGTGGGGTGCACCAGAGCGCCTACTTCGTCGACCGGGTCGAATCCCGTGATGGTCAGGTCTTCATCGACCACGAGAGCACGCCCACGCGGGCCTTCAGTGCGTCCACCGCGTGTCTCGCCACGCAGATCCTCACCGACAACGTCCGGTTCGGCACCGGCACGAACGCCCAGCTCGGTGAGCAACCGGCGGCGGGCAAGACCGGCACCACCGAGAGCAACACCAACACCTGGTTCGTCGGGTTCACCCCGTACCTGACCACCGCGGTGTGGATGGGCATCCCCGCCGAGGGCACTCGACCGATGGGGGATCTCGGGGGCCGTGAACAGTTCGGTGGACTCTGGCCGGCCACGATCTGGCACAACTTCAACGCCGACTGGCTCGCTGCCACACGCAGCCCCGTCGAGGAGTTCCCCACCTGCGCCGCGCCCACCCGTGGTCCGCAGGCGGCCGCCGGTGCCGACGATCCGTTCGGGATCCTCAACGGTGGCGCCTATCGCGATCCCGATGCCGCTCCCACCACGCCGAACCCGCAGCGGCCCCTCGTGGTCATCCCGCCGACCTCCACCTCGACCACCACGACCACGAGACCCCGGGGCCACTAGGGCCACTGGGGCCACTGGGGCCACTGGGGCAGCGATGTCCACGGAAGCCGCGCGGGCCGGCATCCGCGATCCGATGCCGCGCTCGGCGCCACGATCGGTGAAGCTTGGGAGATGAGTGCACTTGAGCGTCTCCTCGAACTGCAGGCGAACGACACCTCGGCCGATCAGTTGCGCCATCGTCGGGCGAACCTCCCGGAGCAGGCGGAACTGCACCGACTCGCCGCAGTGATCGCCGATCGCAGAGCGGCGCTGGATGAACCGGGCGCACGTCGGAACGAACTCGTGCGAGAGCAGCGGCGTCTCGAGGATGAGATCGCCTCCGTGAGCACCAAGATCTCCTCCGTCGACTCCCAGCTCTACGGGTCGTCGATGACCTCGCCGAAGGAGGCGCAGGCCCTGCAGGCCGATCTCGAATCGCTGAACCGGCGTCGTTCCACCCTCGAGGATCAGGTGCTCGAACTGATGGAGCAGATCGAACCGCTCGACGAACTGCTCGGTGCGGGGCAGGAGACGATCGCCGGGATCGAGGCCGAGGTCGAACGTGTCCGGGTCACCCTCGTCGAGCATCAGGCAGAGATCGATGCGGAGGCGGCCGAGGTCGCCGCTGCCCGAGAGCCGCTCGTCGCCGAGGTCGATACCGCGCTGCTGGCCGAGTACGAGCGTCTGCGTCCGCTCCACGGCGGTGTCGCCGTGGCCCGACTCTCGGGTCCCACCTGTCTCGGCTGCCATATCTCGCTGGCCGCCGCCGAGGTGGATCGACTCCGCCGTGAGCCCGCCGACGCCATCGTCCACTGTCCCGACTGTGGATGTCTGCTCGTCCGATGATCCTCTGGTTCGCCGGTGTCAGCTTCGTGTTCGTGTGGTGGGTGTTCCGCACACCGGCGCTCGACTATCGCCTCGTCATGCTCGGTTCGGTGCTGCCGGTGGGGGAGATCGTGTTCGGCGGTCCCCGTCTGCTGCACACCCTGCTGGCTCCGGTGGCCCTGCTCACGATCATCATGCTGGCCACCCAGAAGCGACGGCTGGTCCGACGTCGGTGGATCGGCATCGCCATCGGGATGCTCATGCATCTGGTGCTCGATGGCATCTGGGCCCGGAAGGAGGTGTTCTGGTTCCCCTTCCTCGGACTCGACATCGCCACCGGCGAGGCATGGAACGGACTGCCGGAGTTCGGCCACTCGATCGGTGTGAGCCTGCTTCTCGAACTCATCGGTGCCGGATGTCTGGTGTGGGCCTGGCGGGCCTTCGGGTTCTCCGACCCCGTGAAGCGGACCCGGTTCCTGCGCACCGGTCATCTCACCCGGATCGTCGACTCCCCTCCGACCTGTTAGGACCTCCCCGTGCTCCACATCGTCCGTCATGGCCGCACCGCCCACAACGCCTCCGGCCTGCTGCTCGGCCGTCTCGACCCACCGCTCGACGAGCTCGGGAGGGCACAGGCCCGGGCGATGGCCGCGTCCTACGGCCGCGTCGATCGGGTCATCTGCAGTCCGCTGCTGCGAACCCGGGAGACCGCAGCGGCCTTCGGCGTCGAACCGATCATCGATGATCGTTGGATCGAACTCGACTACGGCGAGTACGACGGACGTCCCCTCGGCGAGATCCGATCCGAGACCTGGGCGGCATGGCGGACCGATCTCGACTTCGCCCCTCCCGGCGGTGAGTCGCTGCGACAGCTGGGGGCGAGGGTCCGGTCGGCGCTCGACGAGCTGCTGGCCGATGGCTCAGCGGCCGACCGGACGACCGTCATCGTCAGCCATGTGTCGCCCATCAAGGCAGCGGTGTGCTGGGCCCTGGGTGCCGACGATCTCACGGCCTGGCGTCTCTGGGTGGCACCGGCGTCCATCTCCCGCATCGGCACCACCCCCCATGGGGGAGTGCTGCACAGCTTCAACGAGACCGCACATCTCGAGGGCCTCTCGTCGTGACGTTCCGCCGCCGCGGGCTGGGGCGACGGGCCGGTGCGCCGATCGCGCTGGTCCTCGGTGTGCTGCTGGCCTCATGCGCCGGCCCGTCCTCGGCCGACCGTGCCGGCGACACCGGTTCCCCTGACCCGGGCGTCACCACGACGGTGGTCGTCCCCACCCCGAGCACGATTCCACCCCTTCCGGCGGGAGCCTTCGACGCGACCGATGCACTGCTGCGCGAGCGGGTGCGCTCGGCCGGACTCGTTGGCGGCCTGGTCGCGGTCATCCGTGGTGGCGAACTGGTGCATTCCACAACGGTCGGTGGTGTCGACGGCTCCACGCCGATGTCGGTGGCGTCGTCGACCAAGTGGCTCACCGCGGCCACGATGATGACGTTCGTCGACGATGGCTCCATCTCGCTCGATGCGCCGATCAGTCGCTGGCTGCCCGAGTTCGCCACCGATCAGCCCGCCATCACCGCACGGCAGCTGCTCGACCACACCTCGGGGGTCCGCGATCAGGACTGCCTGTGGAACGGAGGTCCGCTGGCCGACTGTGTGCGTCGCATCGCCGGCTCGCCCCGGGAGTTCGCCGCCGGGTCGGCCTACTCCTACGGCAACGCCGATTTCCATGTGCTCGGCCGGTTGATCGAGGAACTCGGCCACGCAGACTTCGCCAGCGTCGTCGGCGATCGGCTCACGGGCCCGCTCGGCATGGACTCGACGACCTGGCCCGGCGAGCCGGCTGCCACGGGTCCGGCGGCCGGGGTCCGGACCACGGCCGATGATTACCTCCGATTCCTCGCGATGATCCTCGGTCGGGGAGCGGTCGGGGAGCGCCGGATCCTGTCGGAGAGTTCGGTGGAGGAACTGGTCAGGAACCAGCTGGGCGGGTACGACACCTCCCATGATTTCGCGGTGGGCATCACCCGGATCCCCCGCTACGGACTCGGATGCTGGCCCGATGAGGTCGATGCCGCCGGGGGCACGGTGGTGGTGAGCGGGAACGGGGGCAAGGGTTTCTACCCGTGGGTCGACTTCTCCACCGACAGCATCGGGGTCATCGCCGTGCAGGACGACCGGGGAGCGCAGGTGGCCGTCCCGGCCTCCCAGCGCGTGGCGGTCGAGGCCCGCTCGGTCCTCCGGCGCTGAGGGCGACACGCGCTCGGCCATGACCCTGTGTGGTCTCGGCCACGATCCTTTGTCATCTCGTCCACGACCCTTTGTCATCTCGTCCCCCGCCCCCTAGATTGCGGTGTTCAAATCATTACTAGGAGCCCCCCGATGCCTGACGCCGAGATCTCCGCCCCTCCTGCTGCGAATCCGGCGCGTTCCCGGCGGTCCGGTCGCCGGTCGGCGAGCATCGCAACCCTCCTGGCACTGCTCGCCTCGCTGTTCGTGCTCGTGCCCGCACAGGCCGCCAGCGCAGCGTCGGCCCCGCTCCTGCCGATCGGTCCCAACGGTGCCGTCACCGCCACTGCGGTCGACGCGTCGAGTGGGGTCACCTACCTCGCCGGATCGTTCACCCGCTGGGGTGTGCAGAGCGGATCGGGAGCCGCTGTCGCGAGCGATGGCACCGTGCAACAGGCCTTCCCCGCTGTCGCCGGGGGCAGTGTCCTCGCCAGTGCCCCTGATGGCGCAGGTGGTTTCTACATCGGTGGAACCTTCACCATCGTCGGTGGTGAGTCACATCAGCGCATCGCCCACATCCTCGGCGATGGCACGGTCGATCCGAACTGGACACCGGGCGCCTCCGATGCCGTCCGGGCGATCGCCGTCGTCGGTTCCACCGTCTATCTCGGCGGATCCTTCACCGCGGTGACCACCGAAGCTGGCGGCACCGTCACCCGGCTCCGTCTCGCTGCGTTCGGCAGCGACGGTGCGCTGAGCACGTGGGCGCCCTCGGCGAGCAGCATGGTGTTCGCCCTGGCCGCCACGGACTCGACCGTCTATGTGGGTGGAGGATTCACGGCCGTCACCCCGAGCGGGGGAGTGGCGGCGTCCCGGTCCCGTCTCGCCGCGTTCTCCACCGCTGGCACGGGTGCGCTCACCGACTGGGCGCCTGCGGCTGACTGGAACGTCACCGCCATGGCGCTGTCCGGCTCCACGCTCTTCATCGGCGGTTCGTTCAATCGGATCACGCCGGTGGGCGGTTCGGCCACCGACCGCGGTCGTCTGGCCGCCATCGCCACCGACACCACGGGCACGCTCGGATCCTGGGCCCCGTCGGTCGACGGTTCGGTCTCGGCGCTCGACGTCGTCGGCGTCACGATCTATGTCGGCGGTTCGTTCACGACCATGTCCGGCGGTGTCGGCGCCGCGAAGCCTCGCGCATCGATCGGCGCTGTCGGCACCGGAGGCACGGGTGCACTTCGCGACTTCGCTCCGACGCTGAACGGTTCGGTCTCGGCGATCACCACGGTCGGCGATGAACTGGTGGTCGGCGGAGCCTTCACGTCGGTCACGCCGGTGGGTGGCTCGGCCACGGGCCGCGATCGTCTCGCCGCATTCGCGCTCTCCTCGGGCGCACTCGACAGTTGGAACCCGGGGGCCGACGGTTCGGTCTCCACGGTCGCCGCCGCCGGTTCGACGGCATTCGTCGGCGGGGCGTTCACCATGCTCGGTGGGTCGGTCCGCACCCGTCTCGCCGCACTCGACTCCACCGGAACGCTCACCTCGTGGGCTCCCACCGTGAACAACACGGTCAACGCGATCGCCGTCGCTGATTCCCGCGTGTTCGTCGGTGGCAGCTTCACCACCGCCACGGGCATGGGTGGGGTGGCCACCAATCGCACCTACCTCGCAGCGTTCTCCGCCGATGCCGCGGCGCTCACCTCCTGGGCACCCATCTCCAACGGCTCGATCAACACCTTCGCCGTCGTGGGTTCCACGCTCTACATGGGCGGTCCGTTCAGCTACATCACCCCCGTCGGTGGGAGCGGCACCCTGCGCTACAACCTGGCCGGCGTCAGCACCACCGGAACCGGAACGCTCAGTGCGCTCACCGTGGGCTTCGACGATGCCGTGCGAACGCTGAAGTATGTCGGTGACACCCTCTATGTGGGTGGCTCGTTCACCCAGGCGCGTGCTGGCTCCGGTTCCTGGAACACCCGTCGTCGGGCCGCTGCGGTGACCCTCAGCGGCAGTGGTTCGCTCACCTCGTGGGCACCCTCGTTCGACAACGCCGTCAACTCCATCGTCGTGGCCGACACCACGGTGTACCTCGGTGGCTCCTTCACGCAGGTCTACGTCAACAACGCCTGGGTGCCCCGCAACCGTGTCGCTGCGGTCACCACCGCTGGCGTGCTCACGGATTGGAGGCCCGCCTTCAACGACCGCGTCGACAGCCTGCTCCTCAGTGGTACGAAGCTCTACGTCGGTGGTTCGTTCACCTCCGTCACGCCGTCGGGCGGTTCGGCCGCAGTGCGGAACCGGCTCGCGCTCGTGGGTACCGCCGATCTCGGCGCACTCGCGACCTGGGCGCCATCGGCTGACGGTGCTGTCTCGGTGCTGCAGTTCTCCTCGGCGAGCGAGCTCCTCATCGCCGGCTCCTTCTCGACCGTCACCGGTACCGGGATCTCGGCGGGCTCCGGCCTCGCCAGGGCGGCGATCACACTGCCGCCGGCAGCCCCCGGTGCACCCACCCTGGTCACCGCAGGAGCTGACAACCTCACCGTCACCTGGACCTCTCCGACGCCGGTCTGGAACCCGGTCACCGGCTACGACGTCACCTACGCGCGTCTGCGCACCGGTCCGTACATCACCCCGACCTCCGGATCCTGTGCCACCACCGTGGTGGGCACAGCCTGTGTGATCGCCGGACTCTCGCCGTCCAGTCCGTACTTCGTGAAGGTCGCCGCCCGGAACGCCGACGGCGCCTCGGAGACCTCCGAGCGGTCCGTCGCGCTCCAGACCCTCCCGGCGGGTTCGGGCCCCGGTGTGCCCACCGAGGTGCTCGCCACCCCGGGTGACACCACCATCGGTCTCTCCTGGGCACCGCCGGCCACCACCGGTGGTCGCAGCATCTCCGGCTATCGGGTCTGCCTCGACGCGAACTGCACTGATGTCGCGGCCGACAGTCGGTCCCGCACCTTCTCCTCGCTGACCAACGGCGAGAGTCACGATGTCTCCGTCGCCGCGATCACCGTCGACGGGAGGTCGGCGGCGGTGGTGCGCACCAGTGCCGCTCGCACGGTGCCGTCGGCACCCTCGGTCACGGCGAGCAACCCGAGCGCCGGCACCGTCCGGCTCGAGTGGTCGGCGCCGAGCTCCGACGGTGGTTCCACGATCACCGGGTATCGGGTCTGCCTCAGCGGAGCGATCTGCCAGAACATCGACCCGTCGGTGTTCGCCGCAACCTTCTCTGCTGTGGCCAACATCGCCTATTCACCTTCTGTGGTCGCCATCAACGCCGCCGGCAACTCCACGCCGGGCACCGGTTCCATCACGCCGATCACCGCACCGGCGGCGCCGACGCCGGTCGTCATGACCGTGGGCAACACCACGGTCACCGTGGGCTGGAGCGGCTCGACCGGCACCGGCGGGTCGGCGATCACCGGCTACTCGGTGTGTCTCGACAGCACGTGTCGGGACGTCAGTTCCTCCACGACCAGTTCGCAGTTCACCGGACTCACCAACGGGGTCTCGCACACCGCCACCGTCACCGCCACCAACTCCTGGGGTACCTCATCGCCGGCACGGGGGTACATCGCCACCGGTACAGCGGTCGCCGCCGGAGCCAATCTCAGCGGGAAGGACCTCCACGGGTGGAACCTCTCGGGGTTCAATCTCACGAACACCAACTTCGGTGGGGCGAATCTCACCGGTGCTGATCTGTCGGGTGCCACGTTCGCCGGTACCTCGTTGCGCAACGCGAACCTCACCGACGCTCGCATCGTGAACTCGAACCTCTCGGGGATGAATGGTGAGGGTCTGGCGTACACGACGCTGACGCGCACGGATTTCACAGGTTCGGATCTGCGGGTCACGTGGGTGAACTTCTTCCAGTGGGCGGCGTTCGATCACACGAATCTGACGAACGCGAATCTTGCTGGTGTGCGGCTCGATCAGATGGGCGGGAACCTTCCGGGGGTGATCTTC
>CANFHM010000061.1 GCA_947446975.1 Microthrixaceae bacterium | reverse complement strand
TCGCCCTCGAGCGAGACCAGCGGCGAGGCGGCGATGGCCCGTCGCCATTCCTCGATGGCCCCGGGTGTGGTGGGCAGGGAGTCGAGCAGCTGCTGTCGAAGTGCGGGGTCGTCGTAGCGGACGCCGTCGGTCTCGGCCCGGGCCGAGGCGGCGACGGAGCGCAGATCGAGACAGACATGGCCGTTGCGAGGTGCCCGGTCGGCCAGCGCCATGGCCAGCACCACATCGAACTGCTCGGCGGGGAGCTCGGCGAGGGTGGCCAGCCGGGCGGCGATGTGGAGATCGGCGGGCGAGAGGATCTGCGCCCGCTGCCACGGACGCAGCAGCTCGACCCAGTCGGGAGCGGCGCTCATGCGTGGACCCCCGTGGGAGCAGTGGAGCCGGTGGAGCCGGTGGCACCGGTGGCGAAGAGGAGATCGAGGGCCTCGATGGCGGCCAGCGGTGGTCGGAACCAGTGGACGCCGCCGGGAGCGGTGGGGTCGGCGCCGGGGGCCATGCCCCGCAGGTAGAGATAGACGGCACCGAGCAGCTGCTCGCCGGGGTCGTAGGCAGCGCCGAGGCGCCACCGCAGGAACCGATGCAGTGCCACGAGATAGATGGTGGCCTGCAGCGCATAGCCGCTGTGGGCCATGGCGGCGGCGAGCGCAGGGCTGGAGTAGTCGCCGGTGCGCAGCAGGTTGGTCTTGTAGTCGGCGAGCCAGAACCGGGGGCGACCGTCGATGGTGGTGCGGGCCACGAGATCGATGGAGCCGGTGAGCATGCCGTCGAGGGAGATATCGAGGGCACCGTCGGCGGCGGCGACGAACCAGGGGTGCAGGGGGTCGGTGTCGGGGAGGTGCTCGAGCATGACCGACGCGATGGCCCGGGCCCCGAAGGGGGCGAGGGGGAGATCGAAGTCCAGCTCGTTGCGCCGATCGACTGGTGTGAGCTGGGCCAGCGTGGTGCCACCGAGCGGGCCGCCCAGCGGCGACTGCAGGGCGTGGATGAGCCCCGAGGCCAGCGCCGCCGGCGCGATGGGCAGCGGCCGATGGTTCATGAGTGCCGCACACGCACTGGTGAGTTCGGTGTCGAGCTCCGCGCTCGTGAAATCGACCCGTTCGAGTGCGGAATGCACCAGGGTGCCGAAGGCCGGACCGGCCGGCGCTCCCTGCAGCGGGGTGTGGAGGGGCACCGCAGGATCGAGCGCCTCGGGGTCGTCGCCGGCGAACTCGTCGATACCGCCCAGCAGCGGCGCCGGTTCGGTGGGGGCGTGCCCATCGGCACCGAGGGGGTTCGAGGTGTGGTCGGTGGTGGCGGCGTTGATGGCGGTGAACGACCAGATCCGCCAGTCGTCGAGCAGCGAACGGGAGATGGTGGCCACGTCGAGGTCGGGAGCGGGACCCTCCCCCCGGGCCAGCGGCGGGGGCGGACCGGCGAGCGCGGTGGCCTCGGCGATGGTGCCGTCGGAGGCGCCGACGAGGGCTGCGATGTCGACGTTCTTCGCGTCGGTGCCGGTGGCGGCACCGAACACTGTGGCCAGCGGCGGGTTCCCCCTGGCCGGTGGGTTCCACCAGACGACGAGGCGATGCCGGGCCCGGGTGAGCGCCACGTAGATGAAGCGGAGCTCCTGGCCGTCGGACTCCTGCTTGTCGGCGTCGACGACATCCTTGTACCCGGCGAGGGGTTCGGCATCGGAAGCCAGCTTGCAGATCTCGATGAGCCGCTGACCGCCGACCTCACCGTGCTTGAGGGCACCGTTCGGAGCGCGTGGGGAGGTCCACAGCGTGGGGCACAGCACCACCGGGAACTCCAGACCCTTGGCCTTGTGCACGGTGAGCACCTTGACGGTGTCGTCGTCGCGGTCGATGCGCCGAGCGAGCAGCTCGGAGGACTCGGCCTCGGAATCCCCGACCCCGGCGCTCATCCCGGTGAGGAGATCCTCGAGCGCCGACGGGGGGATGGGACGGCCGCTGGTGGCGCTCTGCAGCAGCTCGGCGATGTGTTCGAGATCGGTGAGATCGCGCTCGCCGGAGGGGGCGGCGAGCACCCGGCTGGCCAGCCCGGCGGCCCGCAGCGACGCCATGAGTCGCGGGAGCCCGCCCTCGCTGAGATCGGCGGCCCAGCCACGGACCTGCTCGATGCGTTCGGAGAGCTCCTCGTCGGAGAGCGCAGCGATGGTCGGACCGTCGAGGCCGATGAACCAGGTGGTGGCCGCCGTGCGCACGAGGCTCGTCGAGGAGGGTCGGGCGAGTGCGGCGAGCAGCCATCGCCAGTGGCGGGCCGCTGTGGTGCCGAGCACACTGTCGGCCGAACTGCTGGCCGCCGGGACCCCGACCTCGTTGAGCTGTCGGGCACAGCGGGAGGCGTCGGCGTTGGATCGGACGAGCACCCCGATGTCGGAGGGGCGCAGCGGCTGGGCGACGCCATCGCGCTCGATGGAGGCGGTGTTGAGCAGGCGGATGACCTCGGCCACGAGATCGGCGAAGGCCACGGTTCTGGCCTCGGAGGAACCGCTCTCGGCGATGGTGCGCAGTTCGACGGCGGCTGCAGCCGGCGCGCCACCGATGGCGAACGGCGACACCTCGTGGTCGGGAGCCGGCTCGACGGATTCGAACAGGATGCGGGGATCGCCGAAGGCGAGGCCGCCGAAGATGTGATCGAGTCCGTCGAGCACCGCCTTGTCGGAGCGCCAGTTGACCCGCAGGCTGAAGATGCGGCCGTGGGTGCGGGCGAAGTCGAGGGCCTCGAGATACGCCGAGAGTTCGGCGGATCGGAATCGATAGATGGACTGCTTGGGGTCGCCGACGAGCACCGTGGTGACCGGGGAGTCGCCGTCGAGGAACGCCGTGCGGAACATCGACCACTGGACCTGATCGGTGTCCTGGAACTCATCGATCATGACGAGTGAGAACCGGGCCCGCAGGGTGGCGATGGTGCCAGCACCATCGGGGCCGACGAGATGGGCGCGGGCATCGGTGATGAGGCTGTCGTAGGTGCGTCGGCGCTGCGTGGCGCGCTGCTCGAGCACCAGTTCGACCACCTCGTCGATGAGATCGGCGACGACGTCGATCATGGCCGACCGGGTGTGGGCGTTGCGGGCTCTGACCCCCGCAGCCGGACCGGGATCGGGGACGTTCCAGCGATGCAGTCGGGCGTCGGGGAGCCGGAGGCGGGCCTCGACCGCGCTGAGGACCTTCGCCGGCGAGACGGGTGCACGGGTGTCGCCGCTGTAGCGGGAGACGAAGAGATCGTTGATGAGTTCGATGATGTGCTCGGTGTCGGTGCCGATGGGGGTGTCGGCCGATGGCCCACCGGCGATGGCGAGCACCCGGCTGCAGAACCCGTGGATGGTGGAGATGGTGGCGGTGTCGAACTCGTCCAGCGCCGTGCGCAGACGAGTGAGCCGCAGCGCGCGTTCAGTGGGTTCGAGCGGCTGCCCATCGGGCCGGCGGCCGAGCGCCATGAGCACGGGATCGGAGGTGGTGATGGGCCCGGGATCGGGATGACCGGCGGCGTCGAGCAGGGCGAGCGCCTCGAGGTGGGCGATGGCCTCGGTGATGCGCTCACGGATGCGGCCGCGCAGCTCCGAGGTGGCGGCCTCGGTGAAGGTGACGACGCAGAGCTCGGAGGCGGCGAGACCGAGCTCGGCGATGCTGCGCACGGCGAGCGCCGCGAGCGCGAAGGTCTTGCCGGTGCCGGCACTGGCCTGCAGCAGGGTGACGCCGCTCGGGAGCGGGCCGGCCAGATCGAAGGGGTCGGGTGCGTGCTCAGTCATCGGCGGACCCATCGGTGGCTGGGGTGGAGATGTCAGCTGGGTCGGCGCTCTCGGGAGAGCCGGTGTCGATGGCGAGCTCATGCACCTCGGCGAACTGCTCGACGGTGCCCCACAGGCGCTGGGCCCAGAACTCCAGCCGAGTGGCCGGCCGAGGCTCGGGAGGGGCGTCCCCGGAGGCCGGGACGGGCGCGTGCTCGACCGGGTCGTGTTCATCGGGGCGGGCGGGCAGCGCGGCGAGCTCGGCGAAGTCGACGTCGAACTCCGGGATGAAGCGGGTCCAGCGGTCGTCGCGCTCGCTGCGGCCACCAGCGGAGTACGCGGGCGACCAGACCGAGGCCGCCGCCTTGAGGTCGCCGGCGAACACCTGTTGGGTGGTGGCGGCGAAGGCGGGGATGGCGTCGATGAGCGCCCGCTGGCGGAGATCCACGAACACGGTGAGCACCTCGAGCGCGCATGCCGGGTCGAGCAGCGCGATGCGACGAGCGGCGGCGGCGGTCTCGTCGTCGGGCGAACGGCCGATGGCGAGCAGGTTCCAGGGTCGGCTGGGATCGTGCAGGGTGAGTGCGGCGAGGTCGATCAGCCCCCGGAGGGTGGAGACCGGTGTGAGCCGGGAGGGCGAGATGACGACGACGGTGTCGCCGCAGACCCCCTGCACATTGCCCTCGACGATGGTGCCCAGCGTGGACGAGAGATCGAGTCGGACGGCGATGGTGGCGGGTTCGTAGGGTTGCGGACCGAGCTCGGTGGCGAGCACTGCCAGCAGGCTGTTGACCCGCTCGCGGACCTTGGAGATGGTGTCGTCGCCGAACCGGCCCGGTGGGACCGAGCCACGGGCACGTTCATACGCCTCCCAGAGCTGATCGTCACCGGCCGCACCGGGAAGTGCTGATGACGAGGTGGGCGTGCCGAGACGGGCCCGCAGCAGCGCAGCGGCGACGGACCACCGCTGGAGCGGACCGAGCTCGAGCGGGATGTGATCGTCGCCGAGCTCCTCGGGATCGGTGAGGGTGAGGCCGAGTCGATCGCGCAGCAGCGTGCGGGCCGGATTCTCGATGGTCGACCGGAGCTGATCGAGCGAGACGGAGGGCATCGATGCAGTGCTCGTGGCGCCATCGAAGTCGTCGGTGGAGCTGCTGGCCGGGGCGGGCAGGGGCCCGGCGAGGAAGGGCGGACGGACGACATCGGAACGACGGGACAGCGCGGCCTCCAGGGCCCCGCGGTCGAAGCTCCAGGCCGAGGGGACGCCGAGCTCCCCGGGCAGGAAGGCGGCATCGGACCAGGCCTGACGGGGGTGGTCGACGGCGAGGCGGGCTGAGGCCCGACCACCGTCGGGGGCGACCACGGTGGCATCGATGGCATCGAAGAACTCGGCCACCGCCACGGCCGGCGACAACGGCTGGTTGGTGCGGACATCGCGCCCGGTGCTGACCAGCACCAGCCGCTCACCCGCCGACAGCACGGCATCGAGCAGCTGGGCCCGTTGCTCGCTGCGGGGATCGCGGTCGCCGATGCAGGGGGAGGCGGCGATGAGATCCTCGGCGGCGGGCATGGAACCGGAACCGAGATCGTCGTCGATGCCGAGGAGACAGACGACGGCGTGCGGCACCCCGCGCTGGGCGGTGAGCGATGACACCGTGACCGACCCGGTGCCGAACCGCGGACGACCACCGGAGGTGTCGAGCCGGATGCGCATGAGCGCCGCCAGTTCATCGGCGGGCACGACCGTGGTGCGCCAGCCGCTGCCCACCTGTGCGTCGTCGCGGAATCCGTTGATGGCGGACTCGACCTCGCGCCACTGCCAGGAATCATCTGCGGTGGTGTCGCACAGCGCGTGCAGACCCTCGAGCAGACGTTCGCTCCAGTCGTGCACGGTGGCGTCGGTGCGCAGCGCGGTGGTGATGCGCTGCAGCTGATGCAGCAGCTCGGCGAAGGCACCGGCGATCTCGACATCGGAACCCTCGAGATCGGGGTACGGGGCCACGCCGACCGAGGTGAGGCGTGGGCCGGCGTCGGTCATGGTGGAGCCGATGAGCAGCTGATCGAGACCGGCCTGCCAGGTGTGGGCGGTGAGATCGGCGGGCAGACCGAACCGGGCGTGGTCGGCGCCGTCGAGGCCCCACCGGACGTTGGTGGCATCGGCCCAGCCCTCGAGCTGGGCGATGGCATCGGGCTCGAGACCGAAACGCAGCATCACCGGCGGCCGGGACGCGAACTCCAGCACCTGCGAGGCGCGGAAGCGGCCGTCGAGGAGATCGAGCAGGGCACCGGCGGTGTCGAGCAGTGCGCTCTGCTGGCGGATGGTGCGATCGGCGATGCGCACGGGGATGCGGGGCACACCGCGCTCGGGGTCGCCGGCGAACGTGGCCTCGACCAGTGGCGCGAACCGGGTGATGTCGGAGCACAGCACGGCGACATCACGAGGGGTGAACCGCGGTGCACCGGTGGGATCGACCTCGGCGAACAGATGCAGCAGCTGATCGCGGAGGATCTCGACCTGCCGGGCGGGTCCATGGGCCCGATGCCAGCGGATGCTGGTGTCGGTGCTGGCCAGCTGGGGACGGGCATCGGGCTCGACGGGCACGAGATCGGCGCGGATGCCGTGCTGGAGCCGCTCGAGCACGGTGGGATCCTCGGGCAGCGGGGCCCCCAGCGGCGGTGCGACCACGACGGAGGGCACATGGGTGGCGGCGTCGAGCAGCAGGGCATGCGACTCGCGTGATGACCGACCCCAGGTGGTGACCAGCGGATGACCGACCCCGGTGGGCATCAGGGAGTTGCCCCGACCGACCGGCAGCGGGAGCTGCGGCTGGAGCTGCGCCTGCACATGGGCCCACCGCTGCGCCGAGGCCGTGGGCGCGTAGACATGCACGTCGAGCTGGGTGGAGAGCGCGGCGATGACCTCGAGATGGGAGGACGGGAGACTGGCCAGCCCGAACAGCACTAGGCGCGGACGCAGATGCGGATGGGGACCCACCTGATGGCTTCCGGCCCGGAGCTGATCGGTGCGCTCCACCATGCGCTGGGCGTCGGTGGGGACGGGATGGGCGGGATCGGGGCTGAGATGGGCCCGGACGGCGCGCCACAGGGCCGGCTGCCAGAGGTGATGGGCCTCGAGCGGTGACCCGAGGGCGTCGACATCGCGGCCCTCGGACCACTGCACCACCATGCGATGACGATGCAGGGTGTAGCGGTCGAAGAGATCGGCGATGGCCCGGGCCCGCAGGGCGTCGGGGCGTTGGCCGAACTCCTCGGCCCGGGTCTGGAGGACCTCATGCACCGCCCAGGTGAGCCGGCCGGTGGTCCAGATGCCGAGCTCGAGGTCGTCGCCGAGTGCGGCATGCACGACCGTGGCCGGGAACTGGTGCTCGATGTTGGCGACGATGCCGTTCGCCGCAACTCTGCCGCCCAGATCCGTGCCCCCCGGACCCGTGGCCCCCGCACCTGTGGCCCCCAGATCCGTGGCTCCGAGATCCGTGGCTCCGAGATGACGCGACAGGCGGGCCCGCAGCCAGGCCTTGACACCCTCGCCGGGGACGACGACGAGTTCGGATTCGAAAGGGTCGGAACCGGGGAGGGGCTGGGCCAGGAGCTTGGCCAACGCATCGGCCAGAGGCTCCAGCGACCCCGCCACGGTCAGATGGAACGCCATGACGCAAACCTACTCATCAGGTGCGACAGCGGCTCCGGGTGCTGGCCGCGTCGGGCCCGGTTCAGTGCTGACCCGCAGCAGTGCCGAGACTCACCTCGACCACCTGTCCGGTCATGCCGCTGGCGGCGTCGGCGGCGAGGAACAGCACCGCACGCGAGACCTCCTCGGGGGCGAGCCAGGCCTGACCGATGCGGTTCATGGCCTGATAGCGCGGGATCACGTCCTCACGGGTGGGTGCCTCGAGATCGGGACAGAACAATGAGTACATCGCCGGGTTCTGCAGCATCGGCGTGTCGACGGCGGCCGGGCACACGGCGTTGACCGTGACCCCCCGACTGGCCAGCTCCATCGCCAGGGTCTTGACCATCCCGATGATCCCCCACTTGGCCGCCACGTAGTGCGACAGGTTCGGGTTGCCCATGCGTCCGGCCATCGACGAGGTGGCGATGATGCGCCCGTGGCGACGTTCGATCATGTGCGGCACCACGGCCCGCATGGTCTTGAACGTGCCGGTGAGATCGACGGCGATCATGTCGTCCCACATCTCGTCGGTGATGTCCTGGAAATGGCTGAACGCCACGATGCCGGCGTTGGCCACACAGATGTCGATGGCGCCGAACGCCTCGATCCCCGAGGCCACCACAGCATCCATGGCGGCGGTGTCGCGCACATCGGCCACCATCGAGATGCAGCGCCGCCCGGTGGCCTCGACGAGGGCCACGGTCTCGGCGAGGTCGGCCTCCGTCCCCAGCGGATAGGGCACGGTGGCGATGTCCGCGGCGAGATCGCACAGCACGAGATCGGCACCTTCACGGGCGAGGGCCACGGCATGGGCCCGGCCCTGCCCGCGGGCGGCACCGGTGACGAGCGCGACCCGACCGGCCACGGCCCCGTTCACTGGACCGGCACCGTCGGATCCGACCCCACCGCGGAACGCACCGGCGGACCCACCGGCGACGCCACCTGACACCTCACCCATGACCACTCCCCTCGACGACGACGGTCGCGAACGCTACCGGTCGGCACCTAGAGTCGCCGTCGTGAGGTGCCGGGGGGGATTCCCGCACCTGTCGATCCGATCCGAGTTCACGAGGAGTTCCCATGCCCGTCAGTGGTCAGCGCGATCCAGCAGAGGTCAAGGTCGTCCTCGAGGCCTGGATGGCCCAGCAGATGCCGGACTGCACCGATGTCGAGATCACCGAGCTCGTCGTGCCGCAGGCCAGCGGGTTCTCCAACGAGACCTTCCTCGTGGATGCCCGCTGGACGGAGGCCGATGGCACCGCCGTCGAGGCCGAACTGGTGCTGCGTTCCCAGCCCACGATGAACCTGCTGTTCCCGGAGATCGACCTCATCGCCCAGCAGTACCAGGTGATGACCCAGCTCGGCGCGCACAGCGATGTGCCCGTGCCCCGCACCCGCTGGGCCGAACGCGATGTCTCGGTGCTCGGCGGCCCGTTCTTCGTGATGGACCGCCTCGACGGGCTCGTGCCCGGCGACACGCCGGTGTACACCTCCGAGGGTTTCGTGGTGGCGATGACCGATGAGGTGCGGGCGGCATGGGCTCGCAACGGCGTCGAGGCGCTGACCCGGGTGGCCAAGGTCGACTGGCGGGCAGCCGGCCTGGACTACCTCGACCAGAAGCATCACGGCCCGCTCGGTCCCGAACAACGCCGTGGCTACTTCCGCAACTACAAGGAGTGGGCGCTCAAGGGTGCGGCCCATCCCATCATCGATCCGGCCTGGGACTGGCTCCTCGCCAACTGGCCCGACGACGGCGAGTTCATCGAACTGTGCTGGGGCGATGCCCGACCCGGCAACCAGATGTACGGCGGCCCGGACCTCAGCGAGGTCATCGGCGTGTTCGACTGGGAGATGGTGTCGCTCGGCAACTCCGAGAGCGACCTCGGCTGGTGGCTGTTCCTCCAGCGCTTCAGCCTCGAGACCGGTGGCGCCGAGCTGCTGCCGGGCATGCTCGACCGTGAGGCCACCATCGCCCTGTGGGAGGAGCTGATGGGTCGACCCGCCACCAATGTGGCCTTCTACGAGCTGCTCGCCGGATTCCAGTTCTGTCTGGTGATGGTGAAGCTGTCGGAGATGTTCGTCATGGATTCGGGTGACCCCAACATGGCGATGATGGCCGTGCACAACCCCGTAGCGGGTATCACCGCCTCGATGCTCGGTCTCGAGATGCCCTCGCTCTGATATCGCTAAATCACGGCAAAATCGCAGGTCGGCGGCTGTTCAGCATCACCCATCATGCGTAGGGTCGCCGCCGTGACCCGCCCGCTCCGCGCCGCTCTGACCACCGCCGCCGTCTCCACGCTCGCGCTCGGCGCAGCGTTCGGTCCGGTGCTCGGCACCATCGCCCCGGCTGCAGCGGCGTCCTCGTCCTCCTCGTCGTCCTCGTCCTCAGCTGCGGCGTCGGCCGGCGCTGCCGCCGGACCGCTCACCATCGACACCTCCACCGCCGCCCTGGCCTCGAGCACCCTCGTCCAGTTGCAGCGCTACATCCTCGAGTTCTCGCCCACCACCGATGCCGTGGCCGAGGCGGAGGTCCACGCCGGGCGGGGCATGGCGGTCCGTTCAGTGCTCACCGACGTGTTCGCCGGCGAGATCGCCGATCTCAGCGCCTCGCAGGTGCGGGCCCTGCGTCTCAACCCGCGGGTGCGCACCATCGAGGCCGATACGCCGGTGCAGGTCGATGCCGTCCAGTCCCCCGCCACATGGGGCCTCGACCGCATCGATCAGCGCGTCAACGCCCCCTCCAACTCCTACGGCTACGACACCATGGGGGCCGGGGTGAAGGCCTATGTCGTCGACACCGGCATCCTCGCCACCCACTCCGACTTCGGTGGACGGGTCACCAGCGGCACCAACGCCTACAGCGGCGTGAGCGACGGCCGGGGCTCCTCCGACTGCGACGGACATGGCACCCATGTCGCCGGCATCATCGGCGGAACGATCTACGGGGTGGCCAAGGGCGTGACCCTCGTGCCGGTGCGGGTGCTCGACTGCACCGGCGGCGGCACCGCCTCCGGGATCATCAACGGCCTCAACTGGATCGCGGGCAACCATCCGTCCGGCGCACCGGCCGTGGCCAACCTGAGCCTCGGGCTCTCGGCCAACACGTTGGTGGACCGAGCGGTGAAGTCGGTCATCGACGATGGGGTGTCGGTGGCGGTGGCGGCCGGCAACGAGAACAAGGATGCCTGCACCCGATCGCCGAGCCGGGTGCCCGAGGCCGTCACCGTGGGAGCGACCGACTCCAGCGATCGCCGGCCCTACTGGTCGAACTACGGCACCTGCGTCGACCTCTTCGCCCCCGG
>CANFHM010000060.1 GCA_947446975.1 Microthrixaceae bacterium | reverse complement strand
GTGGTTGATCACAGCGGACGACGCCGGCACGGTGGCGGCAGCGTCGGCGCCGAGGAGGGTGAGCGCACCGAGGGCGGCGAGGGCGAGCACCGAGGCGAGCGCCAGGCCGGCGACGACGGTGCGCAGCAGTCGACCCACTGCGGGGGCGGCGCCGCCGACCGGATGCGGGTTCGCAGCGACGACGGGGCGGTCGAGGCCACCGGCGATGAGACGGAGGCCGGGCTCGTTCCATGGTGCGGCACCGCCGGGGCGCAGCACGGATGCACCGTGCGAGGAGGACGAGGCGAACAGCCCGTGCTCGGCATGGGCGGTGAGCTCCGGATCGGACTCGATCGGGAGGAGCGGACCGGCGAAGTGGGTGTCGGGGTGGAGGAGCGCTGCCATGGGGACCATCCTGCGAACTCGGTGTGACAGTGACCGGGTCGAGCCCGGACCGGATCGAACGCTCGTTCGATCTGATGAGGAGAGAGAACCACGAACATCCGTTCGATGTCAAGGGGAGATTCGAACGGGTGTTTGCCTCCGGCGCTCGAGGGGCCTACTGTGTGGGAACACACGTTCGACCGACCCGCCCCACCGACCCACCCCACAGACCCTCTCCAGGAGCACAGATGACAACCCCGGGCCTCACCCTCCGTCAGCAGCAGATCCTCGAGGTCATCGATCTCCACATCACCGAGCACGGCTACCCACCGTCGGTGCGCGAGATCGGCACCGCCGTCGGACTCACCTCCCCGTCGAGCGTGCAGAACCATCTCAACCGACTCAACGAGCTGGGGTTCCTGCGCCGCGACCCGGTGAAGCCGCGAGCCATGGAGGTCCGCTACGACCCGAACTCCGGCGCATCGGGCGACCGCCGTCCGTTCCGCCATGTGCCGCTCGTGGGTGATGTCGCCGCCGGCACCGATGTGCTCGCCGAGGAGAACGTCGAGGAGATCGTCCCGATCCCCACCGACTTCTGCGGCGACGGCGAGCTGTTCATGCTGCGTGTCCGCGGTGAGTCCATGATCGACGCCGGGATCCTCGACGGCGACTTCATCGTGGCCCGCGCCCAGACCACCGCCGACAACGGCGACATCGTCGTGGCCGGCATCCCGGGCGACGAGGGCACCGTCAAGACCTACACCCGGGTCGGCGACGAGGTCGTGCTGCTGCCGGCCAATCCGTCGCTGTCACCCATGCACTTCCGCCCCGATGAGGTGGCGATCTTCGGCCGTGTCGTCACGGTGATGCGCAAGCTCTGACCCGCCGGTCGATGGGGGTGCGTCAGTGCGATGCGCCCTCATCGACCAGCGTGCGCAGGACCTCCCAGGTGCGCTCGAGCGGTGCCCGGTCGAGGTACTCCCCCGCGGTGTGCGCCACGGTGTTGTCACCGGGGCCGAAGTTCACGGCAGGGATGCCATGGGCCGCGAAGCGGGCGACATCGGTCCAGCCGAGCTTGGCGAGCACCGCTCCCCCGCTGCGCTCCACGAGCGATGCCAGCAGTGGATGGGTGAGGCCCGGCAGGGCGCCGGCGGAGCACTCGGTGAGTTCCACCGTGTCGCCCTCGGCGAGGAACGGGGCGATCACGTCACGCACATGGGCCTCCGCCTCGGCCGCCGACCGATCAGGGGCGAACCGGTGGTTGATCACCACCGAGGCGAGATCGGGCACGACGTTGCCCGCCACTCCCCCGTGCACCGCGACCGCCTGCAGGGCCTCGTGGAACTGACAGCCGTCGATCTCGGGTCGGCGGGGTTCGTATGCCTCGAGCGCGGCGAGAAGCGGGCCGAGCCGATGCACGGCGTTGCGTCCCATCCAGGCCCGAGCCGTGTGGGCCCGGGCACCATGGAGGGTGACCTCCACCCGCAGAGTCCCCTGGCATCCGGCCTCGATCAGCGCGTCGGTGGGTTCCCCGAGGATGGCGACATCACCGACCAGCAGGTCGGGACGCTGTTCGAACAGTTCACCGAGACCGCTCTCGGCGCTCCCGACCTCTTCGCGGGCGTAGAACACGAAGGTGCAGTCGACCGCCGGATCGGTGATCGTGCGAGCGAGTTCGAGCATGATCGCCAATCCGCCCTTCATGTCCGAGGAACCGACCCCGAGCAGACGATCGCCGTCGATGGTGGCCCGGGCGTTGTCGGCGGTGGCCGGCACGGTGTCGGTATGGCCGGCGAACACGATGCGCTGCGGGCGACCGAACCCGGTGCGGGCCACGAGATTGTCTCCCACACGATCCACCGTCAGCCCCGGGAGGGCGCGCAGCTCGGCCTCGAGGAACGCCACCAGTGGCGCCTCGGCGCGACTGGGTGAGGCGATGTCGACGAGCTCGGCGGTGCGCAGGAGCAGATCGGTCATGACGGGATCAGGTGGCTGCGCCGTGATCGCGCAGCACGTCGTTGAGCGCCGCCTTGTCATGGCGTTCGCCCTCGGCGAGACGCTTGATCACCAGCACGCAGGGAAGTCCGAACTCGCCGCCGGGGAACGTGCGGGGTCGGGTGGCGGTGACCGCCACGCTCCATGACGGCACCACGCCGCGGCTGAGTTCCTCGCCGGTGGCGGCGTCGATGACCGGGATGGAGCCGGTGAGGATGCAGCCGGCGCCGAGGACGGCACCGTCGCCGACCCGCGCCCCCTCGGCCACGATGCAGCGGCTGCCGATGAGGGCGTCGTCGCCGACGAAGACCGGAGCGGCCTGCGGGGGCTCGAGCACGCCACCGATGCCCACGCCGCCGGAGAGGTGCACGTTGGCGCCGATCTGGGCGCAGGAGCCGACGGTGGCCCAGGTGTCGACCATGGTGTTGGCACCGACCCGGGCGCCGATGTTCACGTAGCTGGGCATCAGCACCACGCCGCGGTCGAGGAACGAGCCGTACCGTGCCGACGCTCCCGGCACCACCCGGACACCGGAGGCGGCGTAGTCGGTCTTGAGCGGGATCTTGTCGGCGTATTCGAACGGGGCCAGTTCCATCGTGCCCATCTGGGAGAGACGGAAGTAGAGGAGGATGGCGTGCTTCAGCCACTGATGGACGATCGGCTCCCCGTCGGGTCCGAGTTCGGCCACACGAGCCTCACCGCGGTCCAGCATGCCGATGACCTCGCGGACCGATGCCACGGCGTCGGTGTCAGCAGCGGAGAGCGACTCGCGGTTCGCCCAGAGTTCGTCGATGGTGGTTTCGAGAGCAGCCATGGCGGCGCAGGCTACCTGCGTCACGCCGCAGCCACGGCGACGGGCGCCGGGATCAGACCCCGAGGCGACGGGCCACGAGGTCGAGACGTTCGTCGGGCTGCACCACAGCCACCCGGATGAAGCCGGCGCCGTCGGGTCCGTAGAACTCTCCCGGGGACACGAGCGCACCACCCTGCTCGGCCAGTCGACGCACGAGCGCCCATGCGTCGCCATCGGGAGCGGCGGCCCACAGGTAGAAGGCACCATCGGGCAGGTCGACCGCCACGCCGAGCGACCGCAGGATCCCGGCGAACCGGTCGAGACGCCCCAGATATCGCTCGCGCTGCTGATCGACATGGGCCTGATCGCCCCATGCAGCCACTGCGGCGGCCTGCACCGGACCGGGCACCATGAACCCGGCATGCTTGCGCAGCTCGGACAGGTAGTGGACGAGGTCGCCATCGCCGGCGTAGAAGCCCGCCCGGACACCGGCCAGGTTCGACCGCTTCGAGAGCGAATGCACGGCGAGGATCCCATCGACGCCGTGCTCGAGGATCGTGCGGCCCCGACCGTTCCAGGTGAACTCCACGTAGCACTCGTCGGAGATGACCGGCACTCCGTGGGCCCGTCCCCATGTCGCGGCCGCGCCGAGATCATCGAGGAATCCGGTGGGGTTGCCCGGTGAGTTCACCCAGAGACACAGCGCCCGGGCGACATCGGCGGGATCGATCGCCGAGAGCTGCGAGCGCCCCTGTGCGTCGACGGGGACCGGCACCGCTCGAGCACCGGCGAGCTCGGCGCCCATGGCGTAGCTGGGATAGCTGATGGCGGGAAAGAGCACGGTGTCGCGCTCGGGCGTCCGCAGGCGCAGCCAATGGGGCAGACCGGCGACGAACTCCTTGGTGCCGATGCAGGCGGCCAGCTGCGACGGCTCGATCAGGACACCCAGCTCGCGCTCCATCCATGCCCGGGCGGCATCGCGGTAGGCCGGTGTGCCGATGGAGGCCGGATAGCGCCGCTCGGCGGCCGAGGAGGCCAGCGCGTCGAGCACCACCTGCGGCGGAGCGTCGCAGGGATCGCCGATGGAGAGATCGACGATGCCGCCGTCGAGTGCGCCGGCGATCGGCTTGAGTGCGTCGAGCCGATCGTAGGGATAGGGCGGCGGCACGAAGGCTGCTGGCTGATCGCTCATGGCAGTGGTCTAGCCCGTGACGACGTAGTCCCGCAGCTTCGTGACCGAGACCTCATCGAGCCGGGCCCGCACCCTCATGCCCTCGCCGGTCAGCGACTCCACCAGCACCTCGCCCTCGCGGTGCAGGAACGCCAGGATGTCGCCCCGTTCGAAGGGCACGAGCAGTTCGGTCACCGAGGACAGACCCCGCAGGCGATCGCCGAGCGCCCGCAGCATCTGGTCGATGCCCTCGCCGGTGCGGGCCGACACCGCGACCGCTCCGGGATGCGCCGAGGCCAGGTACTTGGCCCCCATCGGATCGATGTCGGCCTTGTTGACCACGAGCATGCGCGGCACATCGGAGGCGCCGATCTCGTTCAGCACCCGCTCGACCGCATCGAGATGCTCATCGGGCTCGGCGGTGGAACCGTCGACGACATGGACGAGCAGATCGGCATCGACGACGACCTCGAGGGTCGACTTGAAGGCCTCGACCAGCTGGGTGGGGAGCTTGGTGATGAACCCGACCGTGTCGGTGAGCAGCACGGTCTCGCCGCCCGGCAGCTGCAGGCGGCGGGTGGTGGCGTCGAGGGTGGCGAAGAGGCGATCCTCGACCAGCACGCCGGCATCGGTGAGGTGGTTGAGCAGCGTGGACTTGCCGGCGTTCGTGTACCCGACGATCGCCACCCGACTGAGACGGGACCGCTGCCGGGCCTTGGCCTGGGTCTGGCGCACCCGGGAGATCTCCCGCAGGTCGGCCTCGAGCTTGTGCATGCGGCGCACGAGTCGGCGACGATCCACCTCGAGCTGGGTCTCGCCACCGCCCTGACGGGAGCCGATGCCGCCACCCTGACGGGACATCGAGGTGCCCCGTCCACGCAGACGGGGCAGCCGGTAGCGGATCTGGGCCAGCTCGACCTGGGCCTTGCCCTCGAGGCTGTGGGCGTTCTGGCCGAAGATGTCGAGGATGACCGCGGTGCGGTCGATGGCGGTGCGCTTGAGGAGCTTCTCGAGATTGCGCTGCTGGGCCGGGCTGAGTTCATCGTCGAACACGACGGTGTCGGCGTCGAGGGCCTCGCACAGCTCGCGGAGTTCCTCGACCTTGCCCGAGCCGAGGTAGGTGGCCGGATCGGGGGTCTGCCGTCGCTGCATCACGGTGCCGACCGGATCGGCGCCGGCGGTGTCGACCAGCTGGGCCAGCTCGGCGAGATGCCGATCGGTGTCCTCGTCGTACTGACCCTGCAGGGTGACGCCCACCAGCACGATGCGCTCCCGGAAGGTGCGATCGATCAGACCGGAGGATTCACCGCCGAACTCACCGAACCCGCCACGATGCGACTGGTCGGTGGCGCGCTGGCGGTCAGACACCCGGGACCTCGATGGTGGCCACATGCTGGGCCGGGCCGATCAGCGTGGGTTCGTCATGCGCGTTGGCGGCCACGAGGACCTCGGCACTGCCCCCGGGCATGCGGACCGTGACCGCATCGCCCACGAGACCCCACTGATGGGCCAGCTGGGCTGCGGCGGTGGCACCGGTGCCACAGGCCTCGGTGACGCCCGCACCGCGCTCCCAGACGAGGAGATCGAGGGTGTCGGGCTCGGGACCCACCGAGATGAACTCGACGTTGACGCCGGCGGCGAACTCCTTCTCGATCCAGGAACCGGTGCCGACGAGATCGACGAGCGAGAGATCGGGGACCAGCACGACCAGATGGGGGTTCCCGAGATCGGCGGTGCCGTGCCGGTGCTCGATGAGCCGCTCGGAGACCGACCGCGGGATGTCGGGACCAGCACCCACCGGACCCATCGTGACGCTCACCGTGGCGAGACGATGCTCGGCGTCGTCGTGCACGACGAGGGTCCGTTCCCCTCCATCGGTGTCGATGCGCAGGGTGACGCTATGTTCGTCGCGGGCCATGGCGAGGGCCTGCCCGAGGCAGCGGATCCCGTTGCCGCTCATCTCGGCCCGACTGCCATCGGCGTTCCAGAGCTGCATGACGACATCGATCGGAGCGCCATCGGCAGCCAGCTGACCGTCCCGGGGACGAGCGCCGATGATGAACCCGTCGGCACCGAGGCCGCGTCGACGATCACACAGGGCCCGGGCCATGGTGGCATCGCCGTGCAGGGGGCCGTCGACCTCCTCGAGTGCGACGAGGAAGTCATTGCCGAGCCCGTGGTGCTTGGTGAGTCGCATCAGTCAGAGTCTTCCAGTGATTCGGTGAGCATCGCGAGCGCTGCCCGATGGTCAGCGCCATCCGACGGTATCCATCGGATGCGGGGATCGCGCCGGAACCACCGCTGCTGACGACGGGCGAACTGGTTGGTTCGGGTGATCGCCGTGGCCACCGCGGTGTCGAGCGGTGTGCCGTTGTCGAGGTGGTCGAGCAGCTCGCTGTAGCCGAGGGCCTGGCGGGCGGTGCGGGAGATGCCGCCGGGACGGGAGCGCAGCGCCTCCACCTCGGCGAGGAATCCGGCGTCGAGCTGCTGGGTGTAGCGCTCGGCGATGCGCTCCCGCAGCAGGTGGAGATCGATGTCGATCCCGAACTGCGCGATGGATGATGGCGGGTACTTCTCGAGGCCCGGGCCGAACGATGAGAAGGGTCGTCCCGATCCCAGCGTGACCTCGAGGGCCCGCACCACCCGACGACGGTTCGCCGGTTCCATGCGGGAGGCGGCCACCGGGTCGAGTCCTGCGAGGCGGTCGAAGAGCAGTGAGGTGTCGGGTTCGGCATCGAGCTGCTCGCGCACCTCGGGGAACTGACCGGGGATCTCCAGCTGATCGGTGATCGAGCGGAGATACAGGCCGGTACCGCCGACGAGCAGGGCACGGTTCCCCCTCGCCTCGATCCCGGCGATGGCGGTCTCACAGTCGGCCTGGAACCGCGACACGGTGTAGTCGTCGTCGGGATCGACGAGGTCGATGAGGTGATGACGCACGACGGACTGCTCGGCGGGTGTGGGCTTGGCCGTGCCGATGTCCATGCCCCGGTACACCTGCATGGAATCCACCGAGACGATCTCGAGCCCCGGGACACTCGTGGCCAGGGCCATCGCCAGCGCCGATTTCCCCGACGCGGTGGACCCGACGATGGCGAGATGCCGGGGACTCACCCCGCCGAGACCGGGATCCGGGTGCGATGCCGGGGAGCGGCGAGGACCTCGACGAGCTCCCCCGACAGGTAGTGCGCACCGGCGTCGGTGACGAGGACACTCGCCCGGGTTCCCGGACGCAGCGGTGAGGCCGATGCGAAGTGCAGCAGCTTGTTCTGCCGGGTGCGGCTCGAGAGCATCTGCTCGTTGCGCCTGCTGACCCCCTCGACCACGACCTCCTCGACCCGACCGATGCGGGCCCGGTGCTTGGCCAGCGCGGAACGTTCGGTGACGGTGTGGAGTCGCTTGTACCGGGCGCCGACGATCTCGGGGTCGATGAACCGATCGGTGTGGGTAGCAGCCACAGTGCCGTCACGGGGCGAGAAGATGAAGGTGAAGGCGAGATCGAACTCCGCCTCCGCCGCCACCTCCAGCGTGCGTTCGAAATCCTCGTCGGACTCCCCCGGGAACCCGACGATGATGTCGGTCGAGACCGCGAGATCGAAGATGCCGGCCCGGGCGGCGGCGAGCTTCTCGAGATAGCGCTCGGCGGTGTAGCCGCGATGCATCGCCGTGAGGATGGCATCGCTGCCCGACTGGAGCGGCAGATGCAGGTGGTTGCAGACGGCGTCGTTGGTCGCCATGGCGGCGATGGTCTCGGGCCGGAGGTCCTTGGGATGCGGACTGGTGAAGCGCACGCGTTCGATGCCCTCGACGGAGGACACGGCGGTGAGCAGATCGGCGAACAGCGGACGGATCCGGCGCGAGCCGTCTCCGGTCCACTCGGTGCCGGCGATCTCGATGTCGGCGTCGGTGTCGTCCACGAGCTCCCGGCGGGCGAGGGTGAGATCGCGTCCGTAGGAGTTCACGTTCTGTCCGAGCAGGGTGATCTCGTGCACGCCGTCGGCGGCGAGACGGCGGACCTCGGCGACGAGCTCCCCGAATGGCCGGGAGAGCTCGCGACCGCGCACCGACGGGACGATGCAATAGGTGCAGGTGTTGTCGCAGCCGATCTGAATGCTGACCCAGGCCGAGTAGTCGATCTCGCGGCGCACGGCGAGGGCCGAGGGGAAGGACTCGGCCTCCTCGAGCGCCTCGTCCCAGATCTCCAGCACCGGCCCGGTCTCGCGGGACTGGTGGAGCAGCTCCACGGCTCGATGCACGTTATGGGTGCCGAGGATGACGTCGACGTGTCCGGCACGGCGCTGCAGCTCCTCGCGATCGTTCTGGGCGAGACAGCCACTGACGATGATCTCCAGCCCCGGGCGCTCCTCCTTGGCGGTCTTGAGTCGACCGAGGGTGCCGTAGAGCTTGTTGTCGGCGTTCTCCCGGATGCAGCAGGTGTTGAGCACGACGACGTCGGCGGCATCGGTGTCGACGGCCGGAACCAGACCGTCGGCCTCGAGCAGTCCGGCGATCCGCTCGGAGTCGTGCTCGTTCATCTGGCACCCGAAGGTGCGGATGGCGTAGGTCCTGGCAGTCACGGACCGCGATGGTACCGGCCGGACGCGGGAGGTCCCGAGGCCGCGTGCTGCGACCCCGGGACCTCCGGTGATCGTTCCGTGCCCGAGGGCCGGATCGGCCGGCTCAGTCGTTGAGCGAGATGGGCAGATCGTGCTCCTCGGTCATGAGGTCGGCCTCCTCGGCACCGATGCCCACCGAGGTGAGGATGCGGTCGGAGATCTCGACCATGATCTCGGGGTTGGCGGTGAGGAACGACTTGGCGTTCTCCCGGCCCTGACCGAGCTGCTCGCCCTCGTAGGTGTACCAGGCACCCGACTTCTTGATGAATCCGAGATCGACGCCGATGTCGACGAGCGACCCCTCACGGCTGATGCCCTTGCCGTACATGATGTCGAACTCGCACTGACGGAACGGCGGCGCCACCTTGTTCTTGACCACCTTGACGCGGGTGCGGTTGCCCACGACCTCGACGCCGTCCTTGATGGACTCGATACGACGGATGTCGAGACGGACCGAGGAGTAGAACTTCAGCGCCCGGCCGCCGGGGGTGGTCTCTGGGCTGCCGAACATCACGCCGATCTTCTCGCGCAGCTGGTTGATGAAGATGCACACGGTGTTGGACTTGTTGAGGTTGGCGGTGAGCTTGCGCAGGGCCTGGCTCATGAGACGGGCCTGCAGACCCACATGGGTGTCGCCCATCTCGCCCTCGATCTCGGCCCGGGGGGTGAGTGCGGCGACGGAGTCGATGACGATGACGTCGAGGGCGCCGGAGCGCACGAGCATGTCGGTGATCTCGAGGGCCTGCTCACCGGTGTCGGGCTGGGAGATGAGCAGCTCGTCGACATCGACGCCGATGCCACGGGCATAGGCGGGATCCATGGCGTGCTCGGCGTCGACGTAGGCGCAGATGCCACCGTTGCGCTGGGCCTCGGCCACGACGTGCATGGCGAGGGTGGACTTGCCCGAGGACTCGGGGCCGTAGATCTCGATGACACGACCGCGGGGCAGGCCGCCGACGCCGAGGGCGAGATCGAGGGCGAGGGCACCGGTGGAGACGGTGTCGACCTTCATGCTGCCCTTCTCGCCCATCTTCATGACCGAGCCCTTGCCGAACTGCTTCTCGATCTGGCCGAGTGCCATGTCGAGTGCCTTGTCACGTTCCATCGGATGTCTCCTTCGTGGTTGTCCCCGGTGCGGGGTCTGAGCGGTGTGGACTGCGGGGGATGTTCTGCAGCTGAAGCGTGGGAGGGAACCTACGGACGGGGTGTGACAGTGCTGTCGAGAGCAGTGCCGTCGAGAGCAGTGCCGTCGAGAGCGGTGCTCCGGACGGCGGTGCTCCGGACGGCGGTGCTCCGGACGGAGGAGCGGACCTGAACACCCGTTCGAATGACATCACTGTACTTTCGAACGCCCGTTCGGTCAACGATCCGCGCCCCACACCGCGCCACTCCCCCGCCGACAGGTCGGGACCACCCCTGCGATCGCTACGCTCGGGCCGACGATCTGCGCCAAGTCGATCCGCTGCCCCGACGAAAGGACCCACCGATGGCTGCATCACTGCCCTCCGATCCGCAGGAACGCGAGAAGGAACTCCGCGAGCGCCTCTCCCCGATGGAGTTCGAGGTCACCCAGTGCAGCGCCACCGAGCGGGCGTTCACCGGCAAGTACTGGGACTGTCATGACGACGGCACCTATCACTGCATCGTGTGCGACACCGAGCTGTTCAGCTCCGACACCAAGTTCGACTCCGGCACCGGTTGGCCCAGCTTCTTCGACCCGTTGACCAATGACGCCGTCGCCACGAAGGTCGACACGGCCTACGGCATGGTTCGCACCGAGGCGGTGTGCGCCAACTGCGGTGCACATCTGGGCCATGTGTTCGACGATGGACCCGCCCCCACCGGTCTGCGCTACTGCATGAACTCCGCGTCGCTCGACCTGCGCCGCAGCGGCGACTGATCCCACCACCCGGATAC
>CANFHM010000059.1 GCA_947446975.1 Microthrixaceae bacterium | reverse complement strand
TGTGCTTCGGCAGGACCACACCGGAGACACCGGCGCATTCGGCGGATCGCAGCAGCGCGCCGAGGTTGCCGGGATCGGTGACACCGTCGACCGCCAGCAGGAACGGGGGCGCACCCGACGCCGTGCGGGCGTGGGCGAGATCATGCAGTTCGTACTCGGGGAGTTCCGCGGCGCGAGCAAGCACACCCTGGGGTGACTCGGTGCGGGCGAAGCTGAACAGCCGGGTGCGGGTGACCTCGCGGACCGGGACCTTGAGATCGAGGGCCAGATCGACGATGTCCTGCAGGACCTCGGTGTCCTCCTGCTCCTCTGCGACGTAGATCTCGCGCACCTTGCGGGTTCCGGCCAGCAGCAGCTCGCGAACCGCATGGCGACCCTCGACCTGATCACCACCGAGACCACGAGCGGCCTTCTGCCCCCGCTCGGCGGTGGCGCCGGGGATGATCCCGCGGCCGGGACGGCGACGAGCACCGGGCTTGTCGGCGTTGCGGACCGACGCTGCTGCGTGACGTTCCTGCTTGGCCGCCACCGCCTTCTTGGCGGCGTTGGACATGGGCTTGACCTTCCTGCCACCAGGGCCCTTCGCACCAGCACCCGAGGCTGCGGCACGGCCCTTGGGGGCGGCGGCCCGCGGTGCGGCGCCGCGCTTGGCAGCCGGCGCGCGCTTCGACGAGGCCGACTTCGCTCCGGCCGCGGGCTTCCCGGCTCGCTTGGGTGCACCTCCGCGCGGCGGGGTCATGACGCGCTCACCACGGCGACGGCGAAACAGGCGATGCCCTCGACACGACCGATCGCACCGAGGCCCTCGGCCCGATTGCCCTTGACGGTGACCGGAGCCCCGACGGCTTCGGAAAGTCGAAGCTGCATGGCCTCACGTCGGGGCGCCAGCTTCGGACGCTCGCACACCACGGCGCAGTCCACGTTGCCGGGCTCGAACCCGGCGCCGCGCACCCGCTGTGCCACCTCGGTGAGCAGGCCGATGCTGTCGGCCCCCGACCACCGGGGATCGGTGTCGGGGAAATGCTGGCCGATATCGCCGAGACCGGCGGCGCCGAGCAGCGCGTCGGCACAGGCATGGGCCACGACATCGGCGTCGCTGTGGCCGATCAACCCCGGTTCACCCTCGAACACCACGCCTCCCAGGACGAGAACTCGGTCTGCATCGGTGGAGAACGCATGCACGTCGAAACCCTGTCCGACCCTGACCTTCATGATGAGCAACCTACCCGAGCGTGCCGAGCAGCACCGACGCCACCGCCAGATCGTCCGGACCGGTGATCTTGATGTTGGTGGTCTCGCCCGCCACGATCACGACCCGACCGCCGATCGCCTCGACCAGCGCGGCGTCATCGGTGGCATCAGTGGCATCGACGTGGGCGCGGTGCAGCACCTCGGCCCGGAAGGCCTGGGGGGTCTGCACGGCCATGAGCTCGGACCGATCGAGGGTGGCCCCGACCACGAGTTCGCCGGTGGTGTCGGTGCGCACGCGCTTGATGGTGTCGACGACGGGAACAGCCGGGATGGCGGCATCGGCACCGGCATGGACCGCCGCGACCACCGCAGCGTGCAGGCCCGCCGAGGCGAGCGGACGGGCGGCGTCGTGCACGACGATCACCGCTGCGTCCTCGTCCACCACCGCCAGTGCGCTGCGGACGGAGTCGGAACGTTCCGCTCCACCGATGACGAACGCATCAGCGGCACCCGAGTCCAGCAGCCGTTCCCCGGTGGCGTCCTCACCCGGGGCGAGCACCACCACCACGTGGTCGGCGGCGGCGCGGCAGGTGGCGAGGGCTCGATCGATGACCCGCTCACCGCCGAGCAGTTCGTACTGCTTGGGGTGTGCGCCGTAGCGACGACCCGAGCCCGCCGCGAGCACGATCGTCCAGACCGGACCGTCCGAGGGAGGCGCATCGATGTCGTTCACGGGTTCACCTCGGGAGGACCTCCGCGACCGCGGATGATGGCGAGAGGTTAGGAACGATGGAGGTCGTGGACAACCCGCTCGGGTGAACCGCGGCCATGAGGGCCGCCGCTAGGGTGAGCCCGTGGTCGACCGCGAACTCCTCAGCTCCATCGAATTCTTCAAGGGCTTCTACGGCTCGGCCTTCGAGGCCGTCGTCGAAGCCGCACAATCACGCGATTTCACCCGTGGTGGGGTGCTGTTCACCGAGAACGACCCGGCCACGGAACTGTTCGTGGTGGTCTCCGGGCGCATCGCCATCGCCAATCGTTCGGTCGATGGTCGCGAGTCGGTCATCGCCCTGATGGAGCGCGGCGACCTCTTCGGTGAGATGCCGCTGTTCGACAACCGCCCCCGGTCCGCCGAGGCCCGTGCCCTCGAGGGTTCCGAGGTCATCGCCATCCCCTACGAGCCGCTCCGCAGGATCTACGAGTCCAGCCCCGAGCTGCTCTGGAACGTGGTCGAGATGCTGGCGGTCCGCCTCCGCAGCACTGATGAGCAGCTGGCCGATTCGGTGTTCCTCGATGTCACCGGTCGTACCGCCAAGCGGCTGCTGGAACTCTCCGGCGATCACGACGAGTTCTCGCTGCCGATCACCCAGGAGGAGCTGGCCGGCATGGTCGGCGCCTCCCGTGAGCGGGTCAACAAGGCCATCGCCAGCTTCGTGAAGCTGGGCTGGATCGAGCAGTCCGATCGGCGCTACCGCATCACGAACCGCGACCAGCTCACGCTGCGCGCGAGCTGAGCCCAGCCGCTCCCGGCCGGGCTCAGGCGAAGGTCTCGCCCACCAGTTCCTCCGACAGCGCCCACAGTCGGGCGGCAGCATCGGGGTCCGTGGCGTAGGGCGCAGCCGCAGCGATGGCGCAGTCGGCGAGATACAGCCCTCCCGTGCCCTCGAGCTCGGGAGCGACCGCAGCCCACACACTGGTGGCCGCGCCCACGTCGGTGTTGACGAGGCGCAGACCCCCACCCTTCGGACGAGCAGCCGCAGTGTCGTCGGTGTCGGTGGGCCCAGCCTTCTTCTCGGCCGCCGCTGCACGGGCGGCGATGTCGGCGAAATCATCGGCGGTGAAGTGGCGACCGAGATCGGTGGCGACCATGCCGGGATGCACCGCTGCGGCATGGATGCCCTGCGGGCCGTATCGGCGCTCGAGCTCGACGGCATGGAGGATGTTGGCGGTCTTGGACTGACCGTAGGCCTCCATCTTCGAGTACTCCGACGTGCGGTAGTTGGGGTCGTCCCAGTTGATGTCGGACATGCCATGGCCGGCGGAGCTGAGCAGCACGATCCGCGACGGTGAGGCCAGCAGGAGCGACGGGAGCAGCAGGCCGATGAGCAGGAAATGTCCGAGATGGTTGGTGCCGAACTGCAGCTCGAAGCCATCCTCGGTGCGATCGAAGGGCACGGCCATGATGCCGGCGTTGGCGATGAGCACATCGATGCGCGGGAGACGACGACGGAGGTCGGCGGCGCAGGCCCGCACACTGTCGAGTGATCCCAGCTCGAGGACCTCGTAGCTGAAATCGCCGTCGGGCACGAGGCCGGACAGGCGAGCGATGGCGTCCTCACCCTTCTCCTCGGTGCGGGCGGTGATCAGCACCGAGGCGCCGGCGGCACCGAGCGCCCGGGCGGTCTCGAAGCCGATGCCGGTGGAACCGCCGGTGATGACGATGACCTCACCGCTGAGGTCGATGCCGTCGAGCACCTCGGTGGTGGTCCTCTGCTCGGTCTGACTCACAGCACATCCTCCGGTCCGGGCCACTCGGTGGGCCAGTCATCGTTCACGGTCATCGACCACTGCGGGTCCCGACGTTCGAGGAACGCCATGACCCCCTCGCGGGCATCGGGCTCGCCCATCACATGATGGTGCAGTTCGGTCTCGAGGCGTTCGACCTGCGCCGGGTCGAGCGCGAAGGAGCCCCACAGCAGGCGTTTGGTGACCGCCACCGACACCGGCGCGGTGTTGACCGCCATGTCATGGGCGACCTCGAGCGCGGCGGGCAGCACCTCGGCCGACGGCAGCACCCGGGAGGCCACGCCGAGCTGCAGCGCCTCGTCCCCCGTGAAGGTGCGACCGGTGAGGAGGAGATCGGCGGCGGTGGCCATGCCCGCGATGCGCGGCAGGGTCCAGTGGCTGAAGGCATCGGGCATGACCCCCCGACGGACCTGCACGATGCCGTACTTGGCCTCGAGCGCCATGAACCGGATGTCGCAGTGCAGGGTGAGCGTGAACCCGATGCCGATGGCATGGCCGTTCACTGCGGCGATCACCGGTTTGCGGATGCGCCAGGCCGGCGGCCACACGGGATTGGCACTGAAGGTGGTGCTCTCCGAACGTTCGAAGACCTCGGAACCACCGCTGAAATCGGCTCCGGCGCAGAACGCCGGCGGGGTGCCGGTGAGGACCACGACCCGCACGGCATCGTCGACATCGGCACGGGCGTACAGCTCTCCGAGCGCCCGCCCCATGGCACCGCTGAAGGCGTTGCGGGTGTCGGGCCGGTTGAGTGTGGCCACCAGCACACCGTCGTCATGGAGTTCGGCGAGCAGATCGGTGGTGCCGGTGTCGATGGTGGTGGCCATCGGTCAGTCGGCAGCGTTCGGGGCGGATGCCCGGGGTGCGGCCGCCGATGCCGCCTTCACCGCAGCGATCACCTCGGCGGTGCATTCGTCACTGATGGGATAGCCGGGGAAGTACAGACAGACCCGATCGGCGGCGTGGCCGTAGCGGCGGACGATCTCGGCGGCGGCCTGTTCGGGCGTGCCGACCACGGCGATGGTGTGCAGCACCTCATCGGTGATGAGTTCGCTCATCCCGACCCAGTCGCCCTGCTTGGAACGAGTGTTGAGCTCCGGCTGCAGCTCACCCCAACCCTCGACGTCGAGCACCGGACGGTAGGACGGCGTGGAGCCGTAGAAGCCCAGCAGCATCTTGACGCCGTTGGCAGCAGCGGCGATCTCGGCATCGGTGCGACCCACCGCGCAGATGACCTCGAGGATGATCTCGATGTCGTCACGGGTGCGACCGGCGGTGGCGAGACCGCGGTCGAGCGCCGGCAGGGTGCGCTCGGCGAAGTGGCGCTCGGAGTTGAACGGCATGACGAGGATGCCATCGGCCACCTCGGCGGTCATCTCGCACATCTTCGGGCCCAGCGCCCCGACCAGCACCGGCGGAGGACCATAGGGATTCGGCCCCGGATTGAAGTTCGGGGTCATGAGCGTGTGGGTGGTCCATTCACCGCGGAAGTCGAAGGGGCCCTCACCGGCGAAATGGGCGAGGATCGCCTTGATGGCGAGCACGGACTCGCGCATCTGCGCCACCGGCTTCTCCCACACCGAGCCGTACCGCTTCTGGATATGCGGTCGGATCTGTGTGCCGAGACCGAGTCGGAACCGACCCCCGCTCAACTCCTGGAGATCGTTGGCGGCATAGGCCATGTGCAGCGGGCTGCGGGGGAAGGCCATGGCCACGTTGGTCATGAGGTCGACCTCGGTGGTGGCGGTGGCCAGCACCAGCGGGAAGAACACATCGTGGGCGTTCTCGAAGCTGAACAGGCCGTCGGTGCCGAGTGCCGCGAGTTCCGCCGCCCGCTCGGCCGCACCCATCGGACCGGACATCGCCAGTGAGATATCGACCTTCATGATGCTCCCCCGGTGCTCGGTCCCACCCCATGTGGGGCCCGAGGACCCGACCCTAGACGGTCACTCCGCGCGCAGGAATCCGAGCACCCGCCGCCAGGCGTCGGCCGCGTCGTCGGCCCGATGCGCGGGGCGTGAGGCATCGTGCACGAACCCGTGCTCGGCACCGGCGTAGCGGACGATCTCGACACCTGCGGCCTCGGCGGCCTCGACATCGGGCTCAGGGGTGTAGGGATCGGCGGTCCCGATGATCGCCATGACCGGGCAGCGGTCCGGGGCCCGAAGCGTTTCGAGGGCATCGGCGTGCTGCGGGCCGCGCCAGTCGTCGGGCAGGCGGATCATGCCGTAGAAGCCGGCGGTGCGATCGAAACGACCGGTTCCCGCAGCCTTGAACGCCAGCATCCCGCCCATGCAGAACCCGATGGCCACCACGTGCTCGCATCCGGTGGCATCAGCGGCGGCGATCGCATCGGCCCGGAAGCGTTCGTCGGACGCATGAGCCATGGCGGCGAGTCGGTCGCCGACATCGAGCTGCTCGGCACCGGGGAAGGGTTCCGGGGCGCACACCACCCAACCCTGCTCATCGGCGAGTCGCCGGCACATGTCGTCGAACAGCGGCCGCAGCCCCATGATGTCGGGGAACACCACAAGGCCCCGAGTGGGTTGCGCGACACCGGCGGGGCGGGCGAGTTCGGCCGGGGTACCGGTGGACAGTTCGATGCGCATGGGGACCTCAGGCGTAGTGGTCGAGGATGGAGGATTCGGCGAGGCGACGCAGGCCGTCCTTGATGGCCCGGGCACGCTGGGCACCGATGCCCTCGATGGCGTTGAGTTCCTTCTCGCTGGCCCGCAGGATCCTGGCCAGCGATCCGAAGGTGTCCACCACCCGTTCGATGATCGGCTCACGCAGACGCGGGATGCGCGCCAGCATGCGATGACCACGGGGCGACAACGGCGAATCCGGGGTGGAGGCGCCCTCGGGCAGGTGCAGAGTGGCGATGACCACGTCGAGGTCGAGCAGCGCCTCGGTGTCGAGTTCGGAGATGCGGGCCATGGCGTCGTCGAGGTGCCAGTCGGTGTCCTCGTTGACGTAATCGCGCAGCACCATGCGGCGTTCGTCCTCCACGCCGGCGAGCACCTCGTCGAGCTGCAGGCGGACCAGCCGACCCTCGGTGCCCAGTTCCACGATGTCGATGTCGATCTCGTCGGCGATGCGCAGCACCATCTCGTTGCGCTGCAGCAGGGTGGCGACGTCGCGGACGGTGACGAGATCCTCGACCTCGAGCGCGTCGAGGTTGCTGGAGACCTCCACGAGCCGCTGCTTGTAGCGCTCGAGGGTCTGCAGTGCCTGGTTGGCCCGGTCGAGCAGACGCGGCACCGGGATGAGCTGATGCTTCTCAGCCCCGGTGTACACGGCGATGATCGCCATGTCCTCGGAGACAGAGATGACCGGCAGCTCCATGGCCCGGGCCACCCGCTCGGCAGTGCGATGACGGGTGCCGGTCTCCGAGGTGGGGATCGAGGGATCGGGGACGAGATGCACGTTGGCCCGGGCGATGCGGCTGGTGTCGGCGGCCAGGACGATGGCGCCATCCATCTTGGCCAGCTCGGAGAGCCGCTGCGGGCTGAAGGCGGCGTCGAGCAGGAAGCCACCGGAACAGATGTTGAGCACCTTCGGGCCGTCGCCGACCACGATGAGTGCGCCCATCCCGGACTGGAGGATGCGGTCGACTCCCTCGCGAAGCGGCTGCCCCGGGGCGATCACCGACAGGGCGTGGAGCATGGCCTCACTGCGGCGACGGGGCATCTGCGGGAGTGTAGCGACGGACCCTGCCGGGCCGCCCCGGATCAGAAGGGATGATCCTCGGGCGCGGGATCCTGTGACGGGGCGCGTTCACGCGCCGGGCGCGGGTCGGGTCGGATGCCGATGGCGTCGATGGCCTCGGCCAGGGTGCCGACCCTGATGGCGGCGATGCCATCGGGTGGCTCGGGGCCGAGCTTCGGCACCAGCGCCCGGGTGAACCCGAGCCGGGCGGCTTCGGCGAGACGTCGATCGCAGTGCGAGACCTGGCGGAGCTCGCCGCCCAGACCGACCTCACCGCACACCACGAGATCGGCGGGCAGCGGTTGGCCCGCCAGGGCCGAGGCGAGCGCCAGCGCCAGCCCGAGATCGGCGGCCGGCTCGGCGACCTTCACGCCACCGACGGCGAGCGCGTACACGTCGGTGTCGGCGAAGGAGAACCCGGCTCGCTCGGCGAGAACGGCGAGCAGCAGCGAGAGCCGGCCGGAATCCACGCCCTGGGAGGAACGCCGCGGTGAGGCCAGCGGACTGCGGGTGACGAGGGCCTGCAGTTCGACGAGGAGAGGTCGGTGACCCTCCATGGTGGGCACGACCACCGAACCGGAGACCCCCTTGCGGCGATCGGCGAGGAAGAGGCGGCTGGGATCGGGCACGCCGATGAGGCCATCTTCGGTCATCTCGAACAGGCCGAGCTGATCGGTGGCGCCGAAGCGATGCTTGGCGGCCCGCAGCAGCCGCAGGGCATGGTGACGATCGCCCTCGAAGGCCAGCACGGTGTCGACGACATGCTCGAGCACACGCGGGCCGGCCAGCCCCCCCTCCTTGGTGACATGTCCGACGAGCACGATGGCGAGATCGCGGGATTTGGAGGTGGCCACCAACCGGGCCGCACATTCACGGACCTGGGCGACCGACCCGGGGGCGGAGGAGATGTCGGGATGGTGCACCGACTGGATGGAGTCGACGATGACGACCGTGGGGGCGATCTCGTCGATGTCGTCGAGGATGTGCGGAAGGGAGGTCTCCGAGGCCAACCAGAGCGTGGGTTGCAATGTGCCGAGGCGTTCGGCCCGCAGCCGGACCTGCTGCTTGGACTCCTCGGCGGAGATGTAGAGCACGGTGACGCCGTCGTCGGCGATGGCCGACATGGCCTGCAGCAGCAGGGTGGACTTGCCGATGCCCGGCTCGCCACCGATGAGCGTGACCGACCCGGGCACGAGTCCGCCGCCGAGCACGCGATCGAGTTCGGGGATGCCGGTGGGGCGGGCCTGCCAGTCGGCCACATCGACATCGGAGATGGGGGTGGGAGCATCGCGGGGACCGAGCAGCAGCGAGGCCGATGGCCCTCTGGTCTCGGCGTCGAGCTCCTCGATGAGGGTGTTCCACTCCTCGCAGCCAGGACACCGACCCACCCACTTGGGCACGGCGGTGCCGCACTCGGTGCAACGGAACACGGAACGCACCTTGGCCATGGATCAGACCCTACGCAGCTGCGGTGACAGCCTCACCGCTGGAACGGGCTCCGGCGCATGAGACGACGGGTGCGCAGCCGCCGGGCGCGGATCCGCAGCCCGAGCACCGTGAGACTGCCGATCACCAGCACGAGCACCACCAGCGTGCGCAGCAGGTCCATGACCTTGCTCCTCGTGGCCCCCACCTGGAAGGCGGTCGGCTTCGCATCGGAGAAGACCACATCGGTGGTGCGGGTGATCCCCGGCAGCTCGGAGGTGAACGACACCGTCACCATGTCGGCGGCCGGCCGACCCTCCTCCCTGGCGATCCGGTCGAGCAGTCCGCCGGTGCCATCGCCGCCCATCGTCGAGATGAGTGCGGGATCGCCGAACATCCGGAACCCGGCGGTCGGGTCGATGATGCCCGAGACCGACGAGGAGGAGGACAGGAGCCCGTCGCTGTGGCGCACGACGACATCTCGGTAGGGGCCGTCCGGTCCGCTGAGCTGCCCGACGAGTCGGGTGGCCTCCGCCGGACTGGAGAACGGGTGATGGGCGCGCACCCAGGTGGTGTCGCCCTCCTTCACCGCAGGATCGATGGTCCAGCCCGCCCGGGTGAGGTCATCGACACGCAGCTGCCGGTCGAGGTCGCCGACGCGGCGCAGCGCCGCATCATCGAAGCCCACCGCCTGGGTGACCGTGCCATGTCCGTCGCCCTGCATCGTGACCGTCGTGTGGATCTGCACCTGGCACCCCGTGGCCAGAAGGAGCATGAGCCCCACCGCTGCGGCGAGACGGAGCACTCGGGGACGGGATCGCAGCACGGGCCGGACGCTACCAGTGCCCCGTCGGCGGCCATCGGGTGATCGGCTCACAGAGGTGCGTGGGGCAGCGAGCTGCGGCCCGGTCGTTCGGTAGCGTCTGGACATGGAGTCCCCCATCGACGTCCTCCTGTGCGGGAACGGCGCCTGGTCACCCCACCTCTCCACCGCCCTGCGATCGATGGTGCGGGCCACGACCTCGGCGCCGCTCAGGATCCATGTGGGGGCGGTGGAGATCGACGCATCCGACAGGGCCCGCATCCAGTCGGGTGTGCCCGGCACCACGATCATCTGGCACGAGATCCCCATGGAACTGCTCGACCGCCTGCCGCCGACGCGGGCATCCCGATACAACCTCATCGGACTGCTCGCCATCGATCGCCTGCCGAGCGACGTGTCGAGGGTGATCAGCATCGACATCGATGTGCTGGTGCGGGCGGATCTCGGTCCCTTGTGGGACACCGATCTCGACGGACATGTCCTCGGTGCCGCCCGCTGCACCTGGGGTCTGTGGATCGGCCGGGGGATCCCCTACTTCGCCGAGCTGGGTCTGGACGGGAACCGGAAGTACCTCCAGTCCGGGGTGATGGTCATCGATCTCGCCGCCTGGCGACGCGCACATCTCGGCGAGAAGGCGTTCGCCCATCTCGATCAGTGGCATGACTCGATGATCCTCGCTGATCAGGAACTGCTGAACGCGGTCGTCGAGGATGACTGGGTCGAGCTGCCGCTGCGATGGAACGCCACGACGAACCCCCACATCGATCACGTGCTCGCATCCTGCGCGTTCTCGCAGCGCGATCTCCACGATGCCGGGACCGACCCGGCCATCGTGCACTTCGCCGGGGCGAAGCCCTGGAACTGGGTGCGACCCGATCGTGAGGAACTCCCCCGGCTCGACGAGTGGGAGGAGCTGGCGTTCTCGGGCCCGTACCGGGACTGGTACCAGCAGGAGAAGGAGCGGGGTCTCGCCGAGCGGAGCCAGCTGCGACCACGACGACGCTCACTCCGACGACGACTTCGACGGACGCTCTCGGTGCTGCGCCACGGCTGAGACGCGCCGACCGCCCGACCGCAGAGCTCCGAACACGGGTTGCCGGACGCGTCGAGGGGGCCGCACCCGCAGGTACGACCCCCTCACAAGGAATGAGAACTGCGTGTGTTCAGCCGGTGTAGGCCGGAGCGACCGGCTCCGGCGCAGGGGCAGG
>CANFHM010000058.1 GCA_947446975.1 Microthrixaceae bacterium | reverse complement strand
GCCTCAGGCGCCGGCGAGCTGTGTTGTGCCTCAGGCGCCGGCGAGCTGGGCCACGATCGGGGCGAAGGACTCGACGGCGTCGATCCCCACCGTGATGTACGACAGGCCGAACCGCTCCCGTCGTTCGACGATGGTGTCGACCAGCTGCTCCACGGTGCCCGCGAGGGCATGCGGGGATTCGAGTGCAGCCTCGGGGCTGAGTCCGAGTGCCGGCGCCACCATCGTGGCGAGTCCGATGCGGTCGTCGGTGACGGCGGCGAGATGCACCCGGGTGTTGAGCTCGAGATCGTCGTAGCGATCGCCGGCGGCCTCGGCCAGCCAGCGGAGCTTCTCCTCGGTGGCCTCGGCGGTGGCGTTCGGTCCGGCGGATGCGTCGATCACGCCGGCGGCGAGTGACACGTTGATCCCGACGATGTCAGCCTGTTGGGCTGCGAGCGTCAGCATGCGCTTCCCGCCGCCGCCGAGCAGGAAACGCGGGCCGGGCTTCTGCAGCGGTTTCGGCGTTCCGTCATGTCCGGTCACGGTGTAGTGCTCGCCGGTGAACGTGACCGGGCCGTCGGCGAAGAGACCCTTCATGATCGTGATGGCCTCGGCGAGGCGATCGATGCGTATGCCGGGACGATCGAGGGGGATACCGGCCTGCTCGTAGTCGGTGGTCATCCACCCAGCGCCGACCCCCAGCTCGAGTCGGCCGCCGCTCAACAGATCGATCGTGGCAGCCTCCTTGGCGAGCACCACCGGATGTCGGTAGTCGTTGCACCACACCAGCGTGCCGATGGTGAGCGTGGTGGTGGCCTCCGCCGCCGAGACGAGGGCCGGCGTGACCGCCCACTGCTCGTCGAGATGGTCGGCGATGGTGAGCGAGTCGTAGCCGAGGCCCTCGACCTGTTTGGCCAGTTCGCGCCAGCGCACCCCGTCGTCGGCGGTACCGGTGAACCCCCCCGGAGGAGCACTCGCCTGGATGCTGAACCGGAACGGCTTGGTGCGTGGCAGTCGGATGCTCATGGGAAGAGTCTCGCGCCGCGACCGAACCAGAGCCGGGGAGCCGGGGAGCCGGGGGAGGCGGGGGAGCTGGGGGAGGCGGGGGAGCTGGGGAGAACCGGGCTGCTGGGTGATCCTGCGCATGGGGTGGGTGGGCGCTCTAGCGTTCCCTCCTGCGCCGGCTCCGGCGGCGTCGATCGATTTCGGGAGGAATCACATGGCCAAGGACCGACGGGCGCCCGAGCCCGATGACTCGCTCTCCGACTTCGTGCGGGGATCGTTCTCGAGCGATGGGGTCACCCACGATGTCTTCCGCAGCGGCGAGGGACCGGCGGTGATCGTCATCGCCGAGATCCCGGGCATCACCCCGAAGGTGGCCGACTTCGCCCGCCGTGTCCGCTCGCTCGGCTGTTCGGTCTGGATGCCGGTGCTGTTCGGTCAGCCGGGTCGGGCAGCCGATGGGCGCTACATCGCCAGCTCTGTCGCCCGGGCCTGCGTCTCGCGGGAGTTCTCCGCCTTCGCCACGGGCCGGACCGCGCCGGTGACCGATTGGCTGCGGGCCCTCGCCCGCGATGCCCATGCGACCTGCGGCGGCCCCGGGGTGGGGGCGGTCGGCATGTGCTTCACCGGTGGATTCGCACTGGGGATGATGGTCGGACCGGAACTCATCGCCCCGGTGCTGAGTCAGCCCTCACTGCCGATCGGGTTCACGCAGCGGGCGAAGGCGAGCGTGAAGGTCTCGCCCGACGACCTCCGGATCGTGAAGGAGCGGGTCGGCGACGGGGTGTGCGTGCTCGGACTCCGATTCACCGGCGATCCGGTGGTGCCGGCGGAGCGGTTCGAGACATTGCGCCGCGAGCTCGGCGATGGGTTCATCGGTGTCGAGATCGATTCCTCACCCGGCAATCCATGGGGCATCCCGAAGAATGCCCATTCGGTGCTCACGGAGCATCTCGTGGACGAGCCCGGCCATCCCACCCGTGATGCGCTCGACCAGGTGCTCGAGTTCTTCCGCTCGAGGCTCCTTCCCTAGCGCTCAGCTGGGCTGGGTCCTCCGGAGTGCCGCCTCGCGTCGGGCGAAGATCGCATCGACGCAATCGGCGAGATGGAAGGGGTCGCCGGTCCATCGGGGCAGGCGGTCGGGGTCGTCGAGATCGATGCCGAGGTCGGACTGCCGGCGTTCGAGCGTGGTGAGGCCATCGCCGGCCTCGATCGGTGGGGATTGATCGGCCGGAGGAGCGTGACCGATCTCGGTGCCGTCGGGCCGTCGGTGGTGGACCGTTCCGTCGGGATCCACGCTGACGGTGATGTGATGTCGATGGATCAGCGCGTGGTGATAGTGGCATTCGGCGACCAGGTTCTCGATGTCGTCGTGACCACCGAGCGCCCGGTGATGGCGATGATGCACCTGGACGAAGGTGGACGCGCATCCGGGCCAGGCGCAGGTGCGGAAGCGGGCGTGCACGGCTCGACGCTGCTGCGGCGTGATGGTGGTGGAGCGGCGGCCGAGGTGCAGCGGATCGCCCGCGTCGGTGTCGAGCACGGTGAGAAGATCGGCGTCGCAGGCGAGCCAGCGGGCGGCATCGCGCACCACGCGGGCGCCCGAGGGCTCGAGGATGTCAGCGGTGCGCAGGTGGTCGGGTCTGGCGGGGTGCGGGTCGGGATTGCGACTGGTGAGTTTGCGTCGCTGCTCGAGCATGGATGGGTCGAGGAGGGTGGCGACCGGGACGTGCACCACGACCTGGGCGGTGAAGCCGGATCGCTGCAGGCCGGTGGGGCGAGCGGTGGGGCTGGATTCGCAGATGCGGAGGAGCCCCTGGGCCCGCCACTGCTCGCGGGTGAGCCGGACCCTGCCGATGTCGTCCACGCTCGCCGGCCGGAACCCGGCGACGGAGCCATCGACGGGATGGTCGACGGTGGGCGGCACGGCAGCGGCATCGGCCCGTTCGGAGCGCACCAGTGCGGCGGCGGCGTCGAGTGAGGCCAGCACGAGTTCGCCGTTGATGTGGTCGAAGCGGGCGCGCAGCTCGATGCCATCGTGATCACGGATGACGATGACCCGCTGCTGCAGGGTGGGATCGGCACCCGGCGGTGCGGTGGGATCGGCACCCGGCGGTGCGGTGGGATCGGCATCGGCTGCCCCGGACTCGACCTGTTCGGCCCGGCGCCAGGATGCGCAGATCCGGCGGGTCTGGGAGACGGTCGCATGGGTGGCGAGTTCGACGAGCGCCGATTCGGTGTCTGGGGCGGCGATGGCGATGATGGGTGCGGACTTGGCGAGCGGGAGCTGCCCGCTGACGACCGCAGCGGCCACGACCGGCAGTTCGGTGAGGGCCCGACCCACGCTGGCGATGGCCGCAGCCCGGGACGGCGCGAGCTGGCAGTGCCAGGTGGCGAAGCGCTCCACGGACGGGCAGTCCCAGGAGCCGTGCAGGCCGCGCCGTTCCACCTCGGCCAGCACGGCGGCGAGCTCGGCCTCGGCGGCGGAGATGGCGGCGGCGATGCGACGCGACTGATCGACAAGCGCATCGTCGGTGAGCGAGCGCACGCCCTCGGTGAGACGTTCGACAGCACCTTGCACTGCCTGCGGCTCCGGCGCCGTGGTGATCGAAGCAGACGCGCGCATGGACCCAACCGATCGCATCGGTGCCAAAGCGCCCTCCGGTGCCACGGCTTCGATCGATGCCACGGTGTCTGTCAACGACGGTGTTTCCATCAACGCCGCTGTTTCCATCGATGCCGCTGTTTCCATCGATGCCGCTGTTTCCATCGACGCCGCTGTGCCCATCGCTGCAGCTGTGCTCGTCACGCTCTCGAACATATGTTCGATGATACCCTCCCGCCCCATGTCCCGCAAGGCCTTTCGACCCTTCCTTGGCTCCATCATCGCCACCGGATCACACCGGTAGGGTGAGCGCTCCATGACCGACGTCCCGCACCGGCCCGCACCGGCAGACAACCCCCTTCTCGCCGGCCTCAACCCGGTCCAGCATGAGGCGGTCACCCACGCCGAGGGTCCGCTGCTCATCGTTGCCGGCGCCGGATCCGGCAAGACCCGGGTGCTCACCCATCGCATCGCCCACCTCATCAACGACGAGGGGATCTCGCCGTTCGAGATCCTGGCCATCACCTTCACCAACAAGGCCGCCGATGAGATGCGCACTCGCGTGGCCCAGCTCGTCGGTCCCGTCGCCGAGAAGATGTGGGTCTCGACCTTCCACTCCGCCTGTGTGCGCATCCTGCGTCGCGACGCCGGCCGCCTCGGATTCCCGAGCTCGTTCACGATCTACGACTCGGCCGATGCCCAGCGACTCACGAGCTACGTCATCCGCGACCTCGGCCTCGACGCCAAGAAGTTCGTCCCCCGCTCGATCCACGCCAGCATCTCGGCCGCCAAGAACGATGGGCACAGCCCGACCTCCTACAGCGAGGCGGCGCAGACCATCTTCGAGCGCAAGATCGCCGATGTGTTCGTGGAGTACCAGGCCCGGCTCCTCAGGGCCGGTGCCATGGATTTCGACGACCTCCTCGTGAACACCGTCGAGCTCCTCCGTCGGAACCCCGATGTGCTCGAGTCCTATCAGCGGCGTTTCCGGCATGTGCTCGTCGACGAGTACCAGGACACCAACCGCGTGCAGAACGATCTCGTCCTCATGCTCACCGCACAGCACGGCAACGTCTGCGTCGTGGGTGACGGCGACCAGTCGATCTATCGGTTCCGCGGCGCCGACATGCGCAACATCCTCGAGTTCGAGAACGCCTTCCCCGATGTCACCGTGGTGCTGCTCGAACAGAACTACCGCTCGAGCCAGACCATCCTCGACGCCGCGAACGCGGTCATCACGAACAATCTGAGCCGCCGGCCGAAGGACCTCTGGACCGACGCCGGCCCGGGCGAGACCATCATGCGCTACCACGCCGATGATGAGGCCGATGAGGCGCAGTGGATCGCCCAGCGCATCATGCATCTCCATGACAGCGGGCATGCCTGGGGCGATTGCGCGATCTTCTATCGGACCAATGCCCAGAGCCGCGTCATCGAGGAGTACCTCATGCGCGTCGGCATCCCCTACAAGGTGGTCGGTGGCACCCGGTTCTACGACCGCCGCGAGGTCAAGGACGCGCTCGCCTATGTGAAGGTCGCGGTCAACCCTGCCGATGAGGTTTCGGTGAAGCGGGTCCTCAACGTGCCCCGACGCGGAGTCGGCGAGTCGTCGGTCGGTCGTCTCGACGCCTATGCCCGGAGCCATGGGCTCACGTTCATCGATGCGCTCCGTGAGGCAGCAGCCGCAGGCGTCACCGGCAAGGCGCTCAAGGGCATCGACGAGTTCCTCAAGCTCATCGATGATCTCGAGCACTTCATCACCGATGGTCCGGCAGCGGTCATCGAGGAGGCCATGAAGCGTTCCGGCTACGTCGCGGAGCTCGAGGCCGAGCACTCGATCGAGGCTGAGGGTCGCATCGAGAACCTCGCCGAGCTCGCCGGCGCCGCCCGCGATTTCGCATCGGTGGACGAGTTCCTCGAACAGATCAGCCTCGTGGCCGACACCGATGATCTCGACGGCGATGAGTCCGCGATCGTCCTGATGACCCTTCACGCGGCGAAGGGGCTCGAGTTCCCCGTGGTGTTCCTCATCGGTCTGGAGGACGGCGTGTTCCCGCATCTGCGGTCCATCGGCGATCCCGATGAACTCGAGGAGGAGCGTCGCCTGGCGTACGTCGGCATCACGCGCGCTCGTGAGCGGCTGCACCTCAGCCATGCGTGGGCCCGCACGATGTTCGGCAGCACGCAGTACAACCCGCCGAGCCGGTTCCTCGACGAGATCCCTGCCGAGCTCGTCACGATGGTCGCCGGTGAACGCCGCACCTCACGGGGTCAGGGTGCGTCCTCCGGTTCCTATGGCAACAGTTCGTACGGCAACAGTTCGTACGGTGCTCGCTCATCCGGATCCTCGGGTGGCGGCGCATGGGGGAGGCGCAGTTCCGACGACGACTGGAGCGGCCCGGTGATCGGTGGCGGATCCCGCAGCGATCGCGACTCCTCGATGGAGCGTGCGCTGAAGCCGCCGCCCCCATCTCCGAGCGGTGCCGATCGGATGGGGCTGCAGGTCGGTGACGACGTGAGTCACGGCAAGTTCGGCGCCGGTGTCATCACCGCCATCGAGGGGTCGGGCGACAAGGCGGAGGCCGTGGTCCATTTCCGGGGGATCGGCGAGAAGCGCCTCCTGCTGGCCTGGGCGCCGCTCACGAAACTCTGAACGGCGGGGCGTCCGCAGAATCTTCTGACGAATCGTCAGGTTCGCCTTGCGTCACGGAAATCGGGTGTGTTAGGCATACTGAACACATCAGGGTTAGGGCTGCCTAACACGCAGCACTGGCCACTCCCGGACGGAGGCTCCCACCGTGTTCTCGAACTTCCTCATCGGACTTCGTGAAGGTCTCGAAGCGTCGCTCGTCGTCGGCATCCTCGTCGCCTATCTGGTGAAGACGGGTCGCACACAGCACCTTCGTGCCATCTGGATCGGCGTCGCTGCGGCGATCGTCGCCAGCCTCGGATTCGTCGCCCTCCTCGAGGTCACCGCCAACTCACTCAGTGACACTGCGGAGGAGGCGTTCGCCGGCACGATGTCGGTGCTCACGGTGGTCTTCCTCACTTGGATGATCTTCTGGATGCGACGTACCGCCCGGACCATCAAGGGCGATCTCCACGAGAAGATGGATTCGGCGTTCGCCGGCGGCGGCGTGGCACTGGCCGTCCTCGCTGCGGTCGCTGTCGGTCGTGAGGGTCTCGAGACGGCGCTGTTCCTCTGGACCAATGATCAGGCGGTGTCCGGTGCCGGTCACCCTGCCGTCGGTGGTGTCCTCGGTCTGCTGGTCTCGGCGATGCTCGGCTACCTGCTCTACCGCCGGGCAGTGCACTTCAACCTCTCGACGTTCTTCACGATCACCGGCGTGATGCTCATCGTGGTCGCAGCGGGCGTGCTCACGTACGCCGTGCACGAGTTCCAGGAGCTCGGTTGGCTTCCCGGTGAGGACTCCGTCGCTCTGCAGATGCCGGGCTGGTACGACGAGGGCGCCTGGTACGGCAGCCTGCTTCGCGGCCTGTTCAACTTCCGGGCCAGCCTCACCGTCCTGCAGGTCGTGGCGTGGTTCGCCTACCTGGTGCCCGTGCTGGTGGTGTTCTTCCGCCCCGCCCGGGCAGCGGCCCAGCCTGCAGTCACCCAGCCGGCAGACGCTCAGCCCTCAGTGGTTCAGCCTGCCGCCGCAGCGTCGGGGTTGAAGTCGACCACGACCCGTCCGCTGTCGGAGACCGTCACCGGATAGTTGGTGAGCCCGGCGCCGTCGGCAGCGACGATCGTGCCATCGCACGGGTCGGCGAAGTCGGAGGTGTCCGGGCGCCAGCGCAGCGAACAGTCACGGCTCTGTCCCGGTCGGCGGGCGTCGAAGGCGAACCAGTCGGTGGTGTCATCGTCGCCGAGATGCTGCAGATAGACGTCGCGCTTTCCGCCCGACACATCGGGCAGCAGCAGCGGACCCGCCGAGGCGATCGACCGGGCGAGTGAGGGTGCGGAGCCGGCGTCGTAGGTGTCGGAACCGAGCTTGACCTCGACCTTCCCGGACTCGGTGAGCGACGGGATGGCGAAGATGAACAGCACGAGCACGAGGATCAGTCCGAGCGCCACGCCGGCCACGGCGAGGATGATCGAGCGGGGGGTGCGCGTGCGTGCTTCTCTCACCGGTGACATGGGCGCAAGTATCGCCGCAGCGATGTCCGTCGGTGAAGTCATCAGTCGTCCTCCGTTTGGGAGGCGGGTCCGCCGACTGACTACGTTGTCCGACGTGGATCTACTCGAATATCAAGGAAAGCAGTTCTTCGCGACGTTCGGCATCCCGGTCTCCGACGGTCGTCCCGTCACGACCGTCGAGGATGCCGTCGCTGCGGCGAACGCAGTCGGTTACCCCGTCGTCGTCAAGGCCCAGGTGCATGCCGGTGGTCGTGGCAAGGCCGGTGGCGTCAAGTTGGCGACGAACGAGGAGGAGCTGCGTGAGCACGCCGGCAACATCCTCGGTCTCGACATCAAGGGCCACATCACTCGCATCCTCTGGATCGAGAACGCCTCTGACATCGCCGAGGAGTACTACGCCTCGTTCACGCTCGATCGTTCCGCCAAGAAGCACCTCGGCATGCTGTCCGCCGAGGGTGGCGTCGAGATCGAGCAGGTCGCCGTCGACAACCCCGACGCCATCGCCAAGATCTGGATCGACCCGGTCGACGGTCTCACCGCCGATGTGTGCCGCGAGTGGGTCAGGGCCGCCAAGCTCAACCCCGACGTCACCGAGGACGCGGTGGAGCTGCTCTGCAAGCTCTACACCGCCTATGTCGAGGGCGACGCCGATCTCGCCGAGATCAACCCGCTCATCGTGAAGACCAACGGCCGGGTGCACGCACTCGACGCCAAGGTCACGCTCGACAACAACGCCGAGTACCGCCACGAATGGAGCGAGTACGAGGCCACCCAGGTGCGCGACGCCCGTGAGGAGGCCGCACACGCCAAGGGTCTCCAGTACGTGGGCCTCGACGGCACTGTGGGCGTCATCGCCAACGGCGCCGGCCTCGCCATGAGCACGCTCGACGTCGTCAACCAGGCCGGTGGCAAGCCCGCCAACTTCCTCGACATCGGCGGCGGCGCCAATGCCGAGGTCATGGCCGGCGCGCTGCAGGTCATCAACGACGACCCCAACGTGAAGTCCATCTTCATCAACATCTTCGGTGGCATCACCCGTGGTGAAGAGGTGGCCAAGGGCATCATCGGCGCCCTCGAGATGGTCGACATCTCCGCTCCGATCGTGATCCGCCTCGACGGCACCAATGCCGAGGAGGGCCGGGCCCTGCTCGCACCGCACCTGTCCGACAAGCTCGTCAGCAAGCCGACGATGCTCGAGGCAGCCGCCGCTGCTGTCGCTCTCGCAGAGAAGAACTGAGGAATCCGATGAGCATCTTCGTCGACGAGAACACCAAGGTCGTCTACCAGGGCCTCACCGGTTCGCAGGGTCGTTTCTACGGTCTGCGCAACCGCGACTACGGCACCAACGTGGTGGCCGGCACCAATCCGAAGAAGGCGGGCGAGGATGTCGACGGCATCCCGATCTTCGCCAATGTCGGTGAGGCCGCTGCCGCCACCGGCGCCAACGCCGCCTGCATCTTCATCCCCGCTCCGGGTGTGAAGGACGCCATCATGGACGCCGCCATCGGTGGCGTCGAGTTCATCGTGTGCATCACCGAAGGTGTGCCGGCGCAGGATGAGGCGTGGTTCTACAACGAACTCAAGCGCAACTTCCCGAACGTGCGTCTGCTCGGCCCGAACTGCCCCGGCATCATCAGCCCCGGGAAGTGCAACATCGGCATCACCGCCGGTGAGATCGCCAAGCCGGGTGGCCCGGTCGGCATCGTGAGCCGCTCCGGCACGCTCACCTACCAGGCGCTCTACGAACTCAAGCTCCAGGACATCGGCGTCACCACCTGCGTCGGCATCGGTGGCGACCCGGTTCCCGGCACCTCGTTCATCGACTGCCTCGAGGCGTTCGAAGCCGACCCCGACACCAAGGCCGTCATGATGATCGGTGAGATCGGTGGCTCGGCCGAGGAAGAGGCGGCGGAGTTCATCAAGAACAAGATGACCAAGCCGGTCGTCTCGTACGTCGCCGGTGTCACGGCTCCTCCGGGGAAGAAGATGGGCCACGCGGGCGCCATCGTCTCCGGTGGCAAGGGCACCGCTGCCGCCAAGATGGAGGCCCTCGAGGCCGCCGGCGTCCGCGTGGGCAAGAACCCCACCGAGGCCGGCGAGCTCATGGTCGAGGTCGTCCGCGAGCACGGCTGGGCCTGAGCCCCATCGCCGCCGCTGGTTCGGCAGCACCGCAGTCCTGATCGAAGGCCCGGCCCAGCGCCGGGCCTTCGTCGTCGACGGCACGGGTGTCCGCCCGTCACTCCGGGCGGCGGTGCGGCTCAGTCGCTACTGTGCCGCCATGCATGATCTGGTGATCTCCGGGGGGATGGTCGTCGATGGCACGGGGGCTGAAACCGTGCGGGCCGATGTGGCCATCGACGGCGACACGATCGTCGCGGTGGGTGCCGATGTCGGTGCCGCCCGTCGCACCATCGACGCCGACGGCCGGCTCGTCACGCCCGGGTTCGTCGACGTGCACACACATCTCGACGCGCAGCTCGCGTGGGACCCGATCGGGACCTCCACCTGCTGGCACGGGGTGACCTCCGTGGTCATCGGTAACTGCGGCATGACCTTCGCCCCGGTTCGAGACGGCGAGGCCCCGTTCCTGGCGCAGGCCATGGAGGCGGTGGAGGACATCCCCGCCGATTCGATCCTCGCCGGCCTGCCATGGAACTGGAACACGCATGGCGAGTACCTGCAGTGGTTGGCCGGTCAGCCGAAGGGGCTGAACTTCGCCGGGTTCGTGGGCCACGGCGCGGTCCGCTACTACGCCATGGGCGATCGTTCGCTCGATGCTGATGCCGAACCCACCGACGATGAACTCGCCGTCATGGTGGATCTCGTCGATGAAGCGATGCGAGCCGGAGCAGTCGGGTTCTCCACCTCCCGCACCGGTCGTCATGTCACCTTCGATGGTCGCAACGTGCCGGGTACGTGGGCGACCGAACGCGAGCTCGTCGCGCTCGCCTCGGTGCTGGGCCGTCATGGTCGTGGCGTGCTGGGATGTGCGCCGCGCTTCGACGGTGAGGGGCTGGGTCTCGAACGGGCCCGCAGCGAGGTGGCGATCATGGCCGCCATGAGCCGGGCCTCGGGACGACCCTTCACGTTCAACCTCACCTCGGTGTTCTCCGATCCGCAGCAGTGGCGGCAGGTGCTCGACTTCGTCTCCGAGGCGAACGCCACGGGTGCGAATCTGCGCCCGCAGACCACCTCCCGCTCCATCGGCGTGATCTTCTCGCTCGCCCACAAGACTCCGTTCGACAATCGCACCGGCTGGGATGTCATCGCCGGCCGGACCCTCGCCGAGCGAGTGGCCATCCTGCGCGACCCGACGGTGCGCGCCGATCTCATCGCCCGGGGTGACGGCCGTCGTGGTCTCGAAGCCACCCG
>CANFHM010000057.1 GCA_947446975.1 Microthrixaceae bacterium | reverse complement strand
GATGTCGAGACCCTGGAACTTGAACTGCTTCTGGGCCTTCTTGCCGATGACGATCAGCGAGAAATCGAGGCCGTTGGCACGGGCCTGGGCCATGGCTCGCTCGGCGGCCCGGATGACGTTGGTGTTGTACGCACCGCACATGCCGCGGTCCGAGGTCATGACCACGAAGGCGGCGATGCGGGCATCGGGGTTCTCACGAAGGAGCGGATGCTCCTTGGCCGCACCGGCACGCAGCAGATCGATGATCACCGAGGTGATCTCGTCGCTGTAGGGACGCGCCGAGGAGGCACGCTCCTGAGCCTTCACGACGCGAGTGGCCGCGATGAGCTCCATGGCGCGCGTGATCTTCTTCGTGGACTCGACGCTCTTGATGCGTCGGCGAAGGATCCGCTCCTGGCCACCTGCCATGACTAGGCCTCAGTGGTCCCGGTCGAGGCGGTCTCGGTCGGCAGGAACTCCTGCGTGAACTCGGCCACCGCACCTTCGACAGCACCAGGGAGATCGCCGCTGGAGCGGATCTCGTCGAGCAGGTTGCCGTAGCGGCTGCGCATGAAGTCGAGGAGGTCCTTCTCGAAGCGCTTGACGTCGGAGACGGGGATGTTGTCGAGGTAGCCGTTGGTGCCGGCGTAGATGACCACGACCTGCTCCTCGACCGGCATCGGCGAGTTGAGGTTCTGCTTGAGTAGCTCAGTGAGGCGATAGCCGCGCTCGAGCTGGGCGGCCGAGATCTTGTCGAGCTCGGAGCCGAAGGTGGCGAACGCCTCGAGCTCGCGGAACTGGGCGAGATCGAGCTTCAGGGTGCCGGAGACCTTCTTCATGGCCTTGATCTGGGCGGCGGAGCCCACGCGGGACACCGAGATGCCCACGTCGACGGCCGGACGCACACCGGACTTGAAGAGATCGTCCTGCAGGTACACCTGGCCATCGGTGATCGAGATCACGTTGGTGGGGATGTAGGCGGAGACGTCGCCGGCCTTGGTCTCGATGACCGGGAGGGCCGTGAGCGAACCGGCACCGAGCTCATCGGAGAGCTTGGCGGAACGCTCGAGGAGACGGGAGTGGAGATAGAAGACGTCCCCGGGGTAGGCCTCGCGGCCCGGCGGACGACGCAGCAGCAGCGCCAGCTGACGGTAGGCCTCGGCCTGCTTGGAGAGATCGTCGTAGACGATGAGGCCGTGCTCGCCGTTGTCCATCCAGTGCTGCCCGATGGCGCAACCGGCGTAGGGGGCGAGGTACTTGAACGGGGCCGGGTCGGAGGCCGGGGCCACCACGACGCAGGTGTACTCCATGGCGCCGTACTCGGTGAGGGTGTTCACGGTCTGGGCGACGGTGGAGGCCTTCTGACCGATGGCCACGTAGATGCACTTCACCCCGAGACCCTTCTGGTTCAGGATGGTGTCGACGCAGACCGTGGTCTTGCCGGTCTTGCGGTCGCCGATGACGAGCTCGCGCTGGCCACGACCGATGGGGGTCATGGCGTCGATCGACTTGATACCGGTCTGGAGCGGCTCGTGCACCGGCTTGCGACCGGTGATGCCGGGGGCCTGGATCTCCATGCGGCGCATCTGGGCGCCGACGATGGGGCCCTTGCCGTCGATGGGTTCGCCGAGGGCGTTGACGACACGACCGAGCATGGCGTCGCCGACCGGCATCGAGAGGATGCGGCCGGTGGCGCGCACCGGGGTGCCCTCCTCCACGGCAGCGGCCGATTCGGCATCGCCGAGGATGACGGCGCCGATCGAGTCCTCATCGAGGTTCAGGGCGAGACCGACGGTGCCGCCCTCGAACTCGAGGAGCTCGTTCACGCCCACGTCGGGAAGACCCGAGACGCGGGCGATGCCGTCGCCGACCTCGAGCACCCGACCGACCTGGGTCGATTCGAGCGAAGGGGTGTACCCCTCGAGGTTCTTCTTGAGTGCGGCGGTGATGTCGCCGGTGTTGATGGTGAGTTCAGCCATGACGTGGTCCTCTGGTCTCAGAATGACTCGCGGAGTTGGGACAGACGCTGGCGCACGGTGCCGTCGATGACGGTGTCGCCGATCTGGGTGACGAGCCCGCCGAGGACGCTCGGGTCAACCTCGACCACGACCTCGACCTGCTTGCCGGTGTTCTTCGCCAATGCTTCGGCGAGACGGGACTTCTGCTCATCGGAGAGTGCGACGGCAGAACGAACCTGGGCGATGACCTTGTCGCCGAACGCAGCGTTGCGCTCGAGGAGTCGGTCGACGATCTCGGGCAGCTCGCGCACCCGCTCGTTGGCGACCACCATCGCCACCAGCGAGGTGGTGAGGGGGAACGCCCGGCCACCGAGGAGATCCTCGACGATCTGGGAGCGCAGCGCAGCGGGGAGATGCGGATCGGAGAGCTTCTGACGGAGCTCCTCGTTGCCCTCGATCGTGCGGGAGACACGGAAGAGTTCATCGATGATCTCGTTGCCGTTGCCCTCGGCGCCGATGAGTGTGTAGAAGGCGTCGGCGTACCGGTTGGATCGTTCGCTCATGTTCATGCACCGACCTTCGCGATGTAGTTGTCGATGAGCTCGTTCTGCGTGGAGGCATCGAGGGCGTTGGCCACGACGGCCTCGGCGGCACCGAGGGCGAGCGTGCCGATCTCGGTCTGCAGATCGCTGGTGGCCTGGGCCTTGGAGGCCTCGGCGTCGGCAGCGCCACGCGCTCGCACATCGGCGGCGTCGGACTCGGCCTTGGCGATGATCTGGGCCTTGAGGGTGGCGGCGTTGGCACGGGCCTCGGTGAGGATGCGCTCACGCTCGACATCGGCGTTGGCGATGTCGGACTCGACGGCCGAGAGCTTGGCCTCGGCGGAGGTGCGTGAGGTCTCGGCGTTGGAGAGTTCGCCGGCGATGCGGTCGATACGACCGTTCCACATGGCCTTGATGGCCGGGCGACCCTTCCAGAAGATGAGCGCTGCGATCAGCAGGAAGGCGATCGAGCCCCAGATGACCTCGTTGATGTCGCCGGGGAGGATGAAGCCGTTGGCGTGGTGGGCGCCCTCGGCGCCGTGCTCGGCGGTGGTGGTGACGGCCTCAGCGGTCTTGGTCGTGACCTCGGCTGCCAGGATGAGGAAGTTCATGGTTTCTCCTGTGCCGATCAGTTCTGCGAACCGGAACGGTTGACGTAGTCCTCGACGAGTGCGGTCTGGGCCGCCCGATCGATGGACTTCTGCACGACCGCCTCGGCGGCACCGACGGCGATGTCGGTGATGCTGGCGGTGAGTTCGGAGCGGGCCCGCACCTTGGCATCGGCCACAGCGGCGGCGGCTTCGGCCTTGGCGGCGGCGGCATCGGCCTCGGCGGCGGCGATCTGCGAGCGACGCTCGGCATCTCCCTCGGAGCGGGCGGCCTCGAGCAGCGCCACGGCCTCGGCACGGGCACCGGCGAGACCGGCCTCGTACTCCGCCAGCTTGGAGGCGCGGGTGGACTCAGCCGCCTCAGCGGCCTGGAGATCGGATCGGACCTTCTCGTCGCGGGCGTTCATCACCTTCGTGATGGGCGGCAGCAGGACGAACTTCATGAGGGCCCAGAGCAGCACGAAGAACACGGCTGCCCAGAACATCTCATTGACGGTCGGAAGGATCGGGTTCTTGGTCTCGGCAACCTTCGTCACCTCAGTGGTGACGACCTCGGTTGCGGCCAGGATCGATGCGAGCACTACGGACTCCTTGGAGCGTGCGTCCGAATGGAACGGAGCGGGACGACCGGACGGGAGAGCCGGTCGCCCCCCGAAGAGGGGCGACCGGGCACAACACCCGTTCGGTGGATCAGACGAACTTCAGAAGGATGAAGACCACGAAGCCGATGAGGGCGAGGGCTTCGGTGAAGGCGATGCCGAGGAACATGGTCGTACGGACCATGCCGGCTGCCTCGGGCTGACGGGCCATGGCCTGGACCGACTGACCGACGAGGTAGCCGATGCCGATGCCCGGGCCGAGGGTGGCGAGGCCGTAGGCGAGGCCGGCGTAGCCGGAGGCGGTGATCGCCTGGGCTTCGGCCTTCGAGGTTGCGTCGTACGCGATCTGCGCAAGCATGCTCATTGGGATTGCTCTCCTGTTTTGGGTGTTGCGCCCCCGGCGACCACCGGTGACGACATCGGGTGCGATGGGGCGGATGCCCCGGTTGCGATCAGTGTTCGGCGTGCATCGAGCTGCCGATGTACACGGCGGCGAGGATGGTGAAGATGTAGGCCTGCAGGAACGCCACCATGATCTCGAAGCCGGTGAGGCCGACGAGCATGGCGAACGAGAACGGCAGGACCAGCGCCAGCAGCGTCGCCGAGAACAGCGTGATGCACAGCACGGTGAAGGTCACGAGAAGGATGTGACCGGCGAGCATGTTGGCGAACAGACGCACGGCGAGCGAGAAGGGCCGCACGATGAAGGTCGAGAGGAGCTCGATCGGGATGACCAGCGGCAGCAGGGCCTTGGGCACACCGGGGGGCGCCACCGAGTTCCAGAAGTACTTCAGACCCTGGTGCTTGAGACCGACGGCGATGAAGTACACCCAGGTGAGCAGGGCCAGCACGGCCGGACCGGCCATGCGGGCGTTGCCGGGCATGTGGAAGAACGGGATGACCTCGAAGATGTTGGTGATGAGGATGAAGAAGAACAGGCTCACCAGGTACGGGAGGTAGCGGATGCCCTCCGGCCCGACGGTCTCCATGATGATGCCGTCGCGGATGAACGCCACGCCCGACTCGACGAGGTTGCGGGTGCCCTTCGGCACCAGCCCCTTCGACCGGCCGGCCACGAGGAACAGCAGCGACGTGGCCACCAGTGCCACGAGGTTGATCAGAGCGATCTTGTTGAAGCCGTACCACGACTCCGCAGGGCCGAAGAGGTTCGGCCATTCGACAAGATTCTCGATGGGTGGGAACTCGAGTCCGAAGATCACGTGGAGGACGACTCCTTGGAGGCGGTGGGCTTGAGCGCCGGGAAGGCGAGGGACGCGGAGATGAACTTCATCTCCCAGAAGAGGAGACCGAGGTGTGCGCCGATGATGGTGACGCCCAGCGGCACCAGTTCGACCCACGAGGCCTTCCGGACCAGGAAGATGGCCAGGAAGATCAGGGTGAGACGGATGAGATATCCGAAGAGAGCGGCGGCCATCATCAACGTTGCGGAGATGCGCCCGGCACTCGAGAGCATCACTGCGGCGAGGATGAAGTTCACCACGACGAGCGCCAAACCATAGGCGGTGGAGAGCGCTCCGTTGACACCCCAGATCAGACCGAAGGTCACGATGAGGATCGGAGCGATGAACAGGGCCTTCTTGGCGATGTCACGAGCGATGAGCGTCTCGGGTGCGGGACCCTCGAGCTGCATCTCCGGAGCGGTCATCGTGCCCATGGCCCGCTCGCTTCGTGCTGCTCCATCTCGGCGCGGTACTGGAAGTAGATCTTGACCACGGCACCGATGACACCGAACACGGCGAACACGATGGTGAGCATGGGGACCGTGCCGAGCAGGCGATCGAGTCCGTAGCCGATCAGTGCCATGAGGAAGGGCGCGAAGGCGAGTTCGTACCCACCGGTGGTACGGCCCATCTGCTGTGTGAGATCGCGTTTTTGCGAAACGGCCACGTGAGCAACCCTGCTGGCGGTACTGCTGTCGGACGGGACGGTGATGACATCACGATGCCCGGACGAACACCCCGGTGCTTGTGAATGCTTTCGCAAACTATGCGAGGGGCCGGTGGCGCGCAAATTCGCCGTTAAGAATCCCGTGCAGTTTCTGATCCCGAACGGCGTCCGGTGCGGACCCCGGGATGCAGCAGCGTGTAGAGGCTGAGCAGGATGGCGGCGATGCCGAACGGCACGAGGCCATCGCCGGAGCGGCTGTAGATCGGCCACAGGACGAAACCGGAGAGCAGCGCCGTCCAGGTCCAGAGGATGAACACACTGCGACGATGCCCATGGCCGAGATCCATCAGTCGGTGATGGAGATGCCCCTTGTCGGCGGTCGAGATCCCGGAGCGCCGTCGGGCCCGGCGGATGATCGCGAAGAGCGTGTCGATCACGGGGACGCCGAGGATGACGAGCGGGATGAGCAGCGGGGCGAAGAAGAAGAACGAGTTGCCCGAGAAGCTGCGATCCGTGCGACCGCCGACCACCATCGTGGACGCAGCCATCAGCAGGCCGAGCAGCAGCGCTCCCCCGTCGCCCATGAAGATGCGGGCGGGATGCACGTTGTGGGGGAGGAACCCGAGGCAGGCGCCGAGCACGACGATGGCGATGAGCGGGCCGATGTTGCCGGTGGCGAGCAATCCTTCACCGCCCAACTTGTGGGCGTAGAGGAAGAACGCCCCTGCCGCGATGGCCACGATGCCGCCGGCCAGACCGTCGAGCCCGTCGATGAGGTTGATCGCATTCGCCATGCCGAGCACCCACAGCACCGACAGCAGATAGGACCAGTCGGTGGACAGCACGAACACACCGGCGAACGGCACCCGGAACACGAGGATCGAGATCCCGGAGAGGACCAGCACGCTCGCCGCCACGACCATGCCGGCCAACTTCGCCGGCGCAGACACATCGCGCAGATCGTCGATGACGCCGACGGCGGCGATGAGCACGGCGGCGATGACGAGACCGAGTGGTTCGGTGCTGCCCTCGAAGATGGCGTCGAAGGAGCCCATGGCCCACGCCACCCCCATGCCGACGAGGACGCCGAGAAGCATCGACACCCCTCCGAGCGTGGGCGTGGGTCGCTCATGCACGCGTCGTTCATCGGGACGCACCACGGCGCCCACCCGGAACGACAGTCGGCGCACGGCGAACAGCGACGCCCAGGTCGTGCCGGCCACGACCGCGAGGATCACGCCATAGGCGCCGATGCTCGGCACGGGTCCGGTTCGCTCTCCGGCTCAGCCGTACGGCGTGAAGTTGGAGCAGAGCGCGGCGACATCGCTGCGCACTGCGGCGAGCGCGGCGTCATCGGTGCGGTTGCGCAGCGCCCGTGAGATGAGCGACGCGATCTCGACCATCTCGGGTTCGGTCATGCCCTGGGTGGTGACTGCCGGGGTTCCGATGCGCACGCCACTGGTGACGAACGGCGAGCGGGGGTCGTCGGGGATGGTGTTCTTGTTGAGCGTGATTCCGGCCTGATCCAGCACCGCCTGCGCCTCCTTGCCGGTGAGTTCGGCGTCGAAGTTGCGCAGGTCGAGCAGGAGCAGATGGTTGTCGGTGCCGCCGGAGACGAGGCGGAACCCCTCCTTGGCCAGCGCCTCGGCGAGCGCCGCGGCGTTGCGCACGATCTGCTGGGCGTAGCCCTTGAAGGACGGATCGGAGGCCTCGCGGAAGGCCACGGCCTTACCGGCCACGGCGTGCTCGAGCGGACCGCCCTGCAGCCCGGGGAAGATCGCCTTGTCGATGGCGGCGGCGTGCTCGGCGGTGCTGAGGATGCAGCCACCGCGGGGTCCGCGGAGGGTCTTGTGCGTGGTGAACGTGACCACATCGGCGTACGGCACCGGGTTCGGGTGCACACCACCGGCGATGAGTCCGGCGATGTGGGCGGCGTCGAACATGAACAGTGCGCCGACCTCATCGGCGATCGCGCGGATGGGGGCCGGATCGATGATGCGCGGATAGGCGGTGGCCCCGGCGATGATCATGCGCGGGCGCTCGCGAAGGGCGATGTCGCGGATCTGGTCGTAATCGATGCGCTCATCGGAGGGCGTGACGCCGTAGGAGACGAAGTTGTAGAAGAGCCCCGAGATGTTGACCGGCGAGCCATGGGTGAGGTGGCCGCCGTGGTCGAGGCTGAGCCCCATGACGGTGTCGCCCGCCTTCAGCAGCGCGAGGTACACGCCGAGGTTGGCGTTGGCACCCGAATGGGGCTGCACGTTGGCGTGGTCGGCGCCGAACAGGGCCTTGACCCGCTCGCGGGCGAGATCCTCGATGTCGTCGACGATGAGGTTGCCGCCGTAGTAGCGCTTGCCCGGGTAGCCCTCGGAGTACTTGTTGGTGAGCACCGAGCCGGTGGCCCGCATGACCGCCGGTGAGGTGAAGTTCTCCGAGGCGATCAGCTGCAGCGTGGTGTTCTGCCGTTCGACCTCGGCGTCGATGAGGTCGAAGACTGCGCTGTCGTTGTCGGCGGGCCAGGGCATGGCGAGGGTCTCCCTTGGTGCGGCGCTGGAAGGTGGTGCCTGTGGGCAGCCGACCAACGCGTCGTGGGTGGGGATTGTAGTGACGCCTCCGCGCACCGTTACCGTTCTGGCGTGACAGAACAGCTCGATCCCCGTCTTCCCGTCATCGTCGGTGTCGGCCAGATCACCGTGCGCCCCGACCGTGGCGAGGAGTCCCTCGAACCGGTGGCACTGATGGTCGAGGCGCTGCGCCGGGCCGAGCTCGACAGCGGTGGTACCGGTCTGCTGGCCGCCGCTGACGCGGTCCGCACCGTGTCGCAGCTCTCATGGCGCTACCGCAATGCCGCAGCGCTGGTGGCCGAGCGCATCGGCGCCCAGCCCGTCGAGCTGGCCACCTCGGTCATGGGCGGCAACCTCGCCGGCGTGATGGTGGCCCGTGCCGCGGCCCAGATCCAGGCCGGTGAGGCCGACGTCATCGTCCTGTGCGGCGGTGAGGCGACCCGCTCGATGTCGATGTTCCGCGCCGCAGGCGAACGCCCCGACTGGACGATGCAGGACGACGCCACTCCCCCGCCGACGATGATCGGGGACGAGCGTCCGCTGGCCAGCGAGGTCGAGTCGGCTCGCGGCGTCGTGATGCCGGTGCACATCTACCCGCTCTTCGAGAACGCCCTTCGAGCGCGTCTCGGTATCACCATCGACCAGCAGCGGGCGCGTCTCGGTCGGCTGTGGTCGGCGTTCGCCGAGGTGGCCGCTTCGAATCCCGAGGCCTGGATCCGGTCGGGGTTCAGCGCCGAGGAGATCGCCGAGGTGGCCGATGACAACCGGATGATCTCGTACCCGTACACCAAGCGGCTCTGCTCGAACAACCAGGTGGATCAGGGTTCCGGGCTCATCATCACATCAGTCGCGGCGGCGCAGGCCGCCGGTGTGCCCCGCGATCGCTGGGTGTTCCTGCACGCCGGGGCCGAGGCGGTGGACCACTGGAACGTCTCGAACCGGGCCGACCTCTGCAGCTCCCCCGCGCTGCGACTCGCCGGTCGTGACGCCTTCGCCCTCGCCGGGGTCACCCCGGACGCGATCGACCATGTCGATCTCTACTCCTGCTTCCCGGCGGCCGTGCAGATCGGGGCGATCGAGCTCGGCCTCGTCGAGCGCGCCGATGCGAACGGCACCGGATGGGGCGGCATCGGTGCGCGTCTGCCGCTCACCGTCACCGGGGGCATGAGCTTCGCCGGTGGCCCGTGGAACGACTACACGAGCCACGGCCTCGCCACGATGGTCGAGGTGCTGCGTGGCGATCCGGGTTCCATCGGTGTGTGCACCGCGAATGGTGGCTACACCACCGAGCATGCGGTCATCGTGCTGTCCACCGCCGCGCCCACTGCGGGTTCCTACCGCTACAGCGAGCCCCAGGCCGAGGTCGATGCGCTGCCGCGGGTGGAACTCGACGATGCCTGGGTGGGAGGCGTGACGATCGAGAGCGCCACCGTGGTGCATGAACGCACGGGACCGACCCATGCGCTGGTGGCCGCCCGCACGCCGAGCGGCGATCGCACCTGGTGCCAGAGCAACGATCCGGGATTCATGGAAGCCGTGGCCACCACCGAGCTGATCGGTCGGGCGGCGATGCGCTCCGCTGACGGCGGTGTGGTGCTGGCCTGAGCGGACGGCTCAGACGGTCTGGTTGGCCTTGATGCGATCGGCCAGCAGACGCAGCACCCGCTCCTCGGCCATCGGCATCTCGGCGAGCAGCTGACGGAACGCCTTCGTGTCGAACTCGAGGAGCCGGATTGGTGATTCGGCGACCACGGTGGCGGTGCGGGGCCGACGATCGATGAGGGCCATCTCGCCGACCATGGAGCCCGGGCCGAGCGTGACGATGTGCTCGTCGGCGACGTACACACCGGCATAACCCGATTCGATGATGTAGCACTCCTGGCCGACCCGACCCTGATCGATGATCACTGATCCGGTGTCGGCCTCGACGTCGGCGGCGAGCTCGCCCACCCGATCGAGGTCGGCGTCGCTGAAGCCCTCGAAGAACTCGAGGGGTCGAAGACGGTCAGCGGCGTTCTCGGCCTTGCAGCGCTTTCCGAACATGGTGCCTCCGATTGGTCGGTTCCGGCGGATGAACGCGTGGCGCGTCCCGTGGGCGATGATGGTACGCACCTTTCGCCCATTCCGAACGGAGAAACTGTGGTCTCTGAGATCTTCGACCCCACCGCATGGAGCGTCGTCCCCGGTTTCGACGACCTCACCGACATCACCTACCACCGGGCGAACGACCACGGGACGGTGCGGGTGGCCTTCGATCGCCCCGAGATCCGCAACGCCTTCCGCCCCCGCACCGTCGATGAACTCTTCCGAGTTCTCGACCATGCCCGCATGACCAGCGATGTCGGCTGCGTGCTGCTCACCGGCAACGGTCCGTCCCCCAAGGACGGCGGTTGGGCGTTCTGCTCCGGCGGCGATCAGCGCATCCGCGGCCGCGACGGCTACCGCTACGCCGAGGGCGAGACCGCCGAATCCATCGACCCCGCCCGCACCGGACGGCTCCACATCCTCGAGGTGCAGCGACTCATCCGGTTCATGCCCAAGGTCGTGATCTGCGTGGTGCCGGGCTGGGCCGCCGGCGGGGGCCACAGCCTCCACGTCGTGGCCGATCTCACACTTGCCAGTGCCGAGCACGCCCGGTTCAAGCAGACCGATGCCGATGTCGCCAGCTTCGACGGCGGCTTCGGCTCGGCCTACCTGGCTCGTCAGGTAGGCCAGAAGTTCGCCCGGGAGATCTTCTTCCTCGGCCGCGAGTACACCGCCGAGCAGGCGCATCGCATGGGCATGGTGAACGAGGTCGTGCCGCATGCCGAACTCGAGGCCACGGCGCTCGAATGGGGTCGTCTCATCAACGGCAAGAGCCCCACCGCGCAGCGCATGCTCAAGTTCTCGTTCAACCTCATCGACGATGGCCTGGTGGGCCAGCAGGTGTTCGCCGGTGAGGCCACCCGTCTGGCGTACATGACCGACGAGGCCGCCGAGGGCCGTGACTCCTTCCTCGAGAAGCGCGACCCCGACTGGTCGAGCTTCCCCTGGCACTTCTAGATCCAGCTAGCTGCCACTCGTCACCACGATGAGCACGCCGACGAGTGCCAGTGCCACACCGATGGCCTGCTCCCGTTCCAGTCGTTCATGATCGATCTGGCGCGCGAGCACCAGCGTCGTGACGGGGAACAACGAGGACAGCGCCGCGACAACTGGCAGCGCTCCACTACGCGTGGCCACGCCATAGAGCGTGACGGCGAGCGCGTCGCCGATTCCCGCCGCCGCGGCCGGCATGAGGTTGCCCCGGCCGGCCACTCTCGGCGCCTTGGTCACGATGACCACGACGATGAGCAGCACGGGGTACACGATGCGCATCACGAGAAGCGTCGAGAGCGCATTGTCTCCGCTGCCGTTGGCCACCGCCAGTAACGAGATCCCGAT
>CANFHM010000056.1 GCA_947446975.1 Microthrixaceae bacterium | reverse complement strand
AGTGATGACTGTCCGCGCTACGACCATTCCCGAGTTGCGTGGCTCACGGCTGCCACTCCGCCGGGTCGGTTGGGACCGAGGTCCCGCCGCCGGATCTTCCTCCGATGCCATTGGTCTTTCCCACCGTCAGCCTTCTTTCAGGCTGTCACTCCCTGCTTCTGTTGCCGGGCTGCAGTGAGCTGGCCCCGTGCGCCATTACTGGTCACTGTGTCTCTCTTTGGTCTGAGTTATCAGGCCGCGAGAGCGAACTCGCCATCGGCGGTTCTTGTGTTGCCCCCGTTTAAAGAGTCTGAGGCAACTCTGGTCGCACGATCCAGCCTCCGGTCCCAACGTCGAAACCGATCAGCCCCAGATCGCTGCCGCCTTTTCTCCGGCGACCCGATCACCATACCTGTCTGGCGTGAGGTTTCTGCTGGGCGATGGGAGGATTTCGGTCTTCATGAGAATCACGGACGGCGTCGAGCCGCCCGAAGAGAGCAACCTCGGTGCAACAGAATCTCCGTCGTGACACTGTCGAACGGCGAGTCACCGCCTACATACGCTGCGAAAATGAATGAAGAGACCCTCTGGGAGGGTGAGCGCACGACCCTCACAAGCCTTGCGTCGAAGGGGAAGCTCACACGTGAGCGGTACAGGCTGACCGAGGAGTACCTCCATTTCGATGCTGGGCTTCTCTCGACAAGGGAGGAGCAGATCCCCACATGGTCGATCCGAGATGTCGATCTCGTGCAGGGTATGAAGCAGAAGGCGATGGGCGTGGGCGACGTCGTCGTGCACTGTCAGCACGACGACTACACCGGGCGCCCCTCGGTGACTCTTGAAGGGATCAAGGATCCGAAGTCGATGCGAGGCCTGGTGATGGAGGTGGCCAATCGCGCTCGAATCCACCATCAGAAGCGTTCTCAAACGACGTACATGAATGTCGCAGGTGGCGCAGTGCCGGGCGCAGCGCAGGCGGAACCCCTCGTGGTCGCTCAATCCGAAGACCCGCTCGAGCGGATCGGGAAACTCAATCAACTCCTTGATGGCGGAGCCCTGACGCAGGACGAATTCGACGCTCAGAAGAACAAACTGCTCGGGCTCTAACTGGTCCGATTCCAGCCCGCAGTGGAGGGGGCTGCGAACCTACGGCTGGACATCCATCATCTCGCTGCATCATTCAGGAATGCGAGTACCTCCGACAGTGCCAATGACACGCCCGACATGTGGTCGCCGCCGGGGAAGGTCCGCATGGTGACCACGGTGCCGTTGTCCCGATAGCGGGCGTCGGTGGCGGCCACCGCGGCCGGCGAGACGATGTCGTCGGCGGTGCCCACGGTGAGCAGCACCGGTGCGGCGATCGGTTCCTGCCCGGCGGAGTTCTCCGCCAGCTTCACCGACCATGGTGCATCGGTGCCGGGATCGAGACGCCAGAAGGTGCCGGCGTCGAGGGCGGAGCCGATCTGACCCCACAGCGGGAGCACCGAGGGTTCACCCACCGAGCAGGCGGCGGCGATGCTGTCGGCGAGCTTCCACGATGCGTGGTCGAACAGTGATTCGCTGGTGAATCGCTGATCGGCCGGGGTGGTGCCGGACTCCGGCGGGAACCACTTCGACCAGGAACCACCGAGGAATCCGCCGAGCAGTGCCCCGGTGACCGTGGTGTGGTCCTCGGCGAAGATCTGATCGAGCTCACCCGACGGCGCCATGGCGGCCACGGACAGGAGATGGAGGTCCGGCGTGTAGGTGGGGGCGAGCTGTCCGGCGAACAGCGCCGCCTGACCACCTTCGCTGTGGCCGTATGCAGCGAAGCGGTCGCTGCGCCTCGCGTCGGGCAGGTCACCGGCGATGCGGACGATGTCGAGCATCGAGTGCCCGAGGCTGTCGCCGATCATGTACGGATGCGGACCGAGTCCGTCGACGCCGAGTCCCTCATAATCGGGAGCGGCCACGATCCAGCCGGCATCGATCAGCTGCTGGGCGCCGGCGATGTTCGCATCAGGGACCTTCTGACGCGAGGGCGCACATGCGGTGACGATGCCGGTGGTGGGATGTCCCCATACGGCGACCGGTCGGTCATCGCCGGCGGTGTCGGGCAGCAGCACCACCCCGGTCTCGATCGTCGATGCCTGCGGGAGCAGGCCACCGTGGGTGCCGGTCGAGGTGAACATCACGCGCCACCCGCGGGCGTGGGCGATCGACGGATCGAGGGCCGCCGCCCTGATGAGCACACCCGCCGCCATCGGCACCGCCGTCGGAACTGCGTAGAACTCGGCATCCGGGATCGGCGTGGAATGGATCTCAGCGGTGAACCGTTCGGGGCCCTTCGCGTCATCGGTCGAGCTGCTGCAGGCCGCAGCGAGGATCGACAGCAGGCCGACGAGCAGGACTGCGGTGGTTCGGACGGCGCGCATCGCTCTCCAGGTGGTCGAGGTGCTGCAAGGCTAGTGAGATCGGTCCGTCAGGGTCGGTTCGATGTGAGGAGGCCGTGCCATGGGGGAGAAGAGCTACGACATCATCGTGCGATCCGCGGCCCCACCCGCCGTGGTGTTCGCGGTGCTCGTCGATGGTCCCGGCTGGGTGCGCTGGACCTCTCTCGGTCACGCCAGCTACGAGGTGGAGGGCGAACCGGCTCCGCATGGGGTCGGTGCGATCCGACTGTTCGGCGCCGGGTTCGGTCCGCGCTCTCGTGAGCAGGTCGTCGCCTACGAACCCGACTCCGCGTTCTCCTACATCGCACTCTCGGGTCCCCTGCCGATGAAGGGCTACCGGGCCGATGTCCGCCTCACGCCTGACGCGGATGGCGGCACGTCGATCTCGTGGAAGGGCTCCTTCCGCTCACCGCTCCCGGGGATGGGTCTGTTCATCACCCGCATGGTCGCGGGCTTCGCGAAGGGTCTCGTGCGGGAGTCGGAGCGCAGGCACATCGACGGGCAGCGGTGACCAGCAGTCACTGACGCTTCCGCGTCGCCCGCAGTCCTGCGATCAGTCCTCGCCGCGCTTGCGGGCCCGACCCATCGCCTGCTGTGCCTCGCGCAGGGCGTCTCGTTCGGCGATCGCATGTCGTCGGTCGCCCTTGGTCCGACCCCGGGCCAGGGCGAGTTCGATCTTCGCCCGCCCATCCTTGAAGTAGATCGACAGCGGCACCAGGGCGAGACGTTCGAGATCGACCCGCATGCGCCAGCGCTCGATCTGCTCGCGGTGCATGAGCAGTTTCCTCCGGCGATCGGGTTCGGGGAGATCGTGGGCGCCGGTGGTGGCATGCGGTGCGATGTGCATACCGATCAGCCAGGCCTCGCCGCCTTCGAACCGGGCATGGGACTCCTTGATCTGCACCTGGGCGTCGCGCAGCGACTTGACCTCGCTGCCGCGCAGCACGAGTCCGCACTCGACGGTGTCGAGGATGGTGTAGTCGTGTCGGGCCGACCGATTGGTGGCCACGACCTTCACGCCGGATCTGTCGTTGCCCGAAGCCATAGGGCTGGCAGGCTATCGGGGCGCTCGCGCCCCCGGGGCCCGGTGGTTCAGCCGCCGATCGGCGACATGCCCGGCGTGGGGATGCGGCAGGGCCCATCGATGTCGAGCACGCGATTGAGTCGACCCTGCGACAACCACATCCCGACGCAGACGCTGAGATCGACGATCTCGGCATCGGTGAACGCGGAACGCATTCGTGTCCAGAAGGCGTCGTCCATGGCGAGATGGTTCTCGGCGAAGAGCGCTGCGAACTCGGCGGCCAGCACCTCGCGTTCGGAGAAACCGCGCCACGTGGAGTCGCCGATCCGGGCGTAGAACTCCTCGTCGATCGTGTCGGCCTCCTCGGCCCGGGACGCGACGTCACGGGCGGAGCGCCAGTTCAGGCACAGCGAGCAGTCGTTGATCTGGGCGATGCGCACCCGGGCCGCCTCGAACTCGCGCAGGGGCAGCGTCGAATGCTCGTAGACGGCCGAGGACAGCTGGGCGGCGGGAACGGTCAGGTCAGGAGCGAGACCGACCCATGCATGCATGAGCGGGTCATGTCCCTCGGGAACGGCGAGTCTCGGCATGGGCACAGGTTACGACGGGCGGAGGTCGCCGGCCGTCCGCGTCGCCGGTCCGCCGCCGGCCCTATCCTTCCGACCGTGCTCACCATCGACCGTTCGGTGTACTTCGACCTCATCGCCCATCTCATCGATGGTCTTCCCGATGAGGCCTGCGGACTCCTCGCCGGAACCGTCGACGCCGACGATCAGGCGGCGGTCGCCCGCTTCTATCCGAGTGCGAACGTGTCGGCGTCGAGCCGGATCTACACCATCGATCCGAAGACCCACCTGCGGGCCGACATCGACGCCGAGGACGACGGCCTCCGGATCCTCGGCGTGGTGCACAGCCACACGCACACCGAGGCCGTCCCGTCGGCCACAGATGTGCAGCAGGCCCCCGACCCGGACTGGCACTACATCATCGTGTCGTTCCGCACCGGTGTCCCTGCCCTGCGGTCGTATCGGATCATCGACGGTTCGGTCTCCGAGGAGTCAGTCGGGCTCGCTGCCGACTAGAATCCCTACCCGTTCGGTCAACTTTCCCCGTCGTCCGCTCACCGACCCCCCTTCGGAAGGCTCCCATGGCTGTGTACTCCTCGGTTCTCGACATGATCGGCAACACGCCGATGGTCGACGTGTCCGTGCTGAGCCCCAACCCCGCCGTGCGCATCCTCGGCAAGATGGAGAGCCAGAACCCGGCCGGTTCGGTGAAGGATCGCATCGCGCTCAACATGATCCTCGAGGCGGAGGCCGATGGCACCCTCACCCCGGGGCGCACCATCATCGAACCCTCCTCGGGCAACACCGGGATCGCGCTGGCCATGATCGCCCGCATCAAGGGCTACCCGATCAAGATCGTCCTCCCCGAGAACGTCTCCATCGAGCGTCGTCAGCTGCTCGAGATCTACGGAGCGGAGATCATCCTGTCGCCCGGCAGTGAGGGCTCCAACGGTGCCGTGAAGCGGGCCATCGCCCTTGCCGATGAGCATCCCGAGTGGGCGTTCCTCTACCAGTACGCCAATGAGGCGAACCCCCGGGCGCATTACGAGCACACCGGCCCCGAGATCTGGGCCGACTGCCCGGAGATCACCCATTTCGTCGCCGGTCTCGGCACCAGCGGCACGCTCATGGGTGTCGGCAGCTATCTCAAGGAACGCAATCCCGACATCAAGGTGCTGGCGGTGGAGCCGCCGCTCGGTGAGTCGGTCGAGGGCCTCCGCAATCTCGACGAGGGCTACATCCCGCCGGTGTACGAGAAGTGGGGCGGACCCGATCTCCTCGACGGCAAGCGCATCGTGCGCCCCCGGGAGTCCATCGAGTTCACCCGCCTCCTCGCCGAGAAGTGCGGCATCTTCTGCGGCATCTCGGCGGGCGCGGCCCTGGCCGGTGCTGTTCGCGTCGCCTCGCAGATCGAGTCCGGCACCATCGTGTTCATCGTGTGCGACGGCGGCTGGAAGTACCTCTCCACCGGCGCATGGACCGACGACATCGACACCGTCGTGGAACGGGCGCAGAAGATCATCTACTTCTAGCGGGCCCCGGGTCGGCACGTCCGTCCCGACCCGCTCCCACCGGTGGTCCACCGATCCGATCCGGCGGCTGCGCACTACCCTCACCGTGTGGATTCGCGGCCGATCGGCATGTTCGACAGTGGTTTCGGCGGCCTGACCGTCGCCCGGGCGCTCATCGATCTGCTCCCCGACGAGGACCTTGTCTACGTCGGCGACACCGGCCGCTATCCCTATGGTCCGAGGGACCTCGGCGAGGTCCGATCCTTCGCCCATGAGATCGCCGGCCACCTGATCGCCGACCATGACGTGAAGCTCATCGTGATCGCCTGCAACACGGCGTCGGCCGCAGCGCTCACCGAACTCCAGGCCGAGATGCCGATCCCGGTCGTCGGGGTGATCGAGCCCGGCGTGCGTTCTCTGGTCGAAGCAACCCGCAGCGGCCATGTGGGGGTCATCGGCACCGTCGGGACCATCGGCTCGGGGGCGTACCAGGCGGCCGTGGCGGCCACCGGACATGACGTCACGCTCAGCTGTGCGGCCTGTCCCGGGTTCGTGGAGTTCGTCGAGCGGGGCGAGACCGAATCCGATCAGGTCCATGTGCTCGCCGAGCGCCTGCTCGCCCCGCTGCGAGAGGCGCGGATCGACACCCTCCTGCTCGGCTGCACCCACTACCCGTTCCTCGCCCGGACGATCAGCGACGTGATGGGCCGCGAGGTCGTGCTCGTGGATTCCGCCGACGAGACCGCCTTCCGGATCCGCGAACTGCTCGCCGAACTCGACATCCAGAACCCTGCCGCCATCGAGACGAACCTCGACGGCCATCGGTCCGTGCCGCGGCATGTGTTCGAGTCCTCCGGCGATGTCGAACTGTTCCGGCGGCTCGGTCGCAGCATGCTCGGCCCCGAACTCGACGATGTGAGGTCCGTGACATGGGGATGAGCCTCACCGTGCTCGGCTGCTCGGGCAGCTATCCGGCCGTGGACTGTCCGTGCAGCGGATACCTCGTCCAGTACGAGGACACGGCAGTGGCCATCGATCTCGGGCCCGGCTGTCTTGCGAACCTGCAGCGCCATCTCGAGCTGCCCCAACTCTCCGGCGTGGTGCTCAGCCACGCCCATTCCGACCATTGGGTCGATCTCAGTGGTCTGCATGTCGCCCTCAAGTACCGCCATGGTCGCGAGGAGCTCCCCGTCCATGGCACTGCCGACAATCGCCGTATGGCGGCACTCATCACCGGGTCCTTCGAACCCACCTTCCGATGGACCGACACCGGCGACGGCGACAGCTTCACCATCGGTGATCTGCGCTTCACCCTCGCCCGCACCGACCACTACATCGAGACCCACGCCGTGCGGGTCGATGCACCTGATGGTCGCTCTCTCGCGTACAGCGCTGACACCGGCCCCGACTGGTCGCTGCGGTCACTCGGCACCGGCATCGACCTCGCGCTGCTCGAATCCACCTATGGCACCGACGAGGAGCGCGGCGACATCCTCCACCTCTCCGCCTCCGACGCCGGCGCCATGGCCCGCGACGCAGCTGCACATCGACTGATCCTCACCCATTTCTGGCCGGATTCCGATCTCGGCGTGCACGCGCGCAACGGCGCTGACGCCTACGGTGCACCGGTCACCATCGCATCCCCCAACGAGAGGTACTTCCTGTGAGACCAGACGGACGCCAACCCGACGAGCTCCGCGACATCGTCATCGAGCGCGACTTCACCGATGCCGCCGCCGGATCCGTGCTCATCCGAGCCGGGAAGACCACTGTGCTGTGCACCGCTTCGGTCGACGAGGACGTCCCCCGATGGATGCGGGGGAGTGGCAAGGGATGGGTCACCGCCGAGTACTCCATGCTCCCGGGTGCATCGCCGGAACGAGTCCGTCGCGAGGTCTCGAAGGGCTCACCCTCGGGTCGCACGCATGAGATCCAGCGCCTCATCGGGCGGTCGCTGCGCGGGGTCTGCGACATGCGGGCGCTCGGCGAGCGTCAGATCCAGATCGACTGCGATGTGCTGCAGGCCGACGGCGGCACCAGGACCGCCTCCATCACCGCCGGGTATCTGGCGCTGCATGATGCCCTCACCCGACTCGTGCAGGCCGGCACCATCCCGACCCATCCGCTCACCGAACTGTGTGCGGCGATCTCGGTCGGCATCGTCGACGGGCAGCCGGTGCTCGACCTCCCGTATGTGGAGGATTCCGCCGCCGAGGTCGACATGAATGTGGTGATGACCGAGAGCGGCCGGTTCCTCGAGGTGCAGGGGACTGCCGAGGGGATGAGCTTCAGCCGTGACGAGCTCGACGCCATGCTGGATCTCGCCAGCACCGGCATCGAGGAACTCTTCCTGCTGCAGCGGCTCCTCATCGCCGACGCACCCGACCCGCGTCCCATCGGGCGCTGATCCCATGGAGTTGGTCTGTGCCAGCGCCAACCCCGACAAGGTCGCCGAGATCGCGGCGATCCTCGCTGGTGTCGGGGTGGAGCTGCTGGCCCGACCATCGTCGGTGGCCGATGTCGAGGAGGATGCCGACTCGTTGGTCGGCAACGCCCGTCTGAAGGCCCGTGCCATCGCCGAGGCCACCGGGCTGCCCGCGCTGGCCGATGACACCGGCCTCGAGGTCGATGCGCTCGACGGTGCGCCGGGCGTCCGGTCGGCCCGCTTCGCCGGCGAGCACGCGTCCTACGACGACAACGTCTCGTTGCTCCTCCAGCAGCTGGAGGCCCGAGGTGCGCTCGACCCCGCCGCCCGCACGGCGAGGTTCCGCACGGTCGTGATGGTGCGCTGGCCCGCAGGTCGGGAGCTCGTCGTCGAAGGCGTGTGCGAGGGCACGATCTCCTCCCGACGGCACGGGACCAACGGCTTCGGATACGACCCGATCTTCACCCCGCTCGAGGCCGACGGTCGCACCTTCGCCGAACTCACCGCCGAGGAGAAGCACGCGATCAGCCATCGCGGTCGTGCACTGCGCGCCGCGGCGGACGCCCTCGGCTCGACGTGATGGACGAACCACCCCGGTTCCTGCCCCCGCCGCCGCAGGCAGCCCCGCCGCCACCTCCCGCTCCTTCTCCGTCTGTGGCGGCGGATGGGCGGCCGATCATCAGGTGGGGGATCGGGGACGTGCTCATCGGGCTTCTGGTATGGCTCGTCGGCGGGATCATCGCGGGTCTGGTCGTGCTCAGCACGGTCACCCGGACCGACGGCGCCGAGCTCGGGCTCGGTCTCATCGTCGTGGGTATCGTCTCCGGTTGGCCCGGATTCCTCGGGTGGCCGGTGGCCGCCACCTGGTTCAAGGGGCAGCGGAGCCTCGCCAGGGACTTCGGTCTGCGTCTCCGGCCGGTGGACATCGGCTGGGGGGTGCTCGGCGGGATGGGTGCGCTGCTGGTGTCCATCGTCGCCGGTGTGATCTGGCGGCTGCTCTCGGACAGGCCCGAACCCTCCAACGCCGGATTCCTGCCGAGCGGACCCTCCGCCGGCACGGCGATCGCACTGCTCGTCCTCGTCGCCATATGCACGCCGATCGTCGAGGAGCTGTTCTTCCGCGGTCTGTTCCTGCGGGCGGTCGGTCGTCGCTTCGGGCTCCCCGTCGGGGTCGTCGCCAGCTCCATCGTGTTCGGGCTGCTCCATTTCCAGGGGGCAGGACTCCACGGTCTGTTCATCTCCGCCGTCACCGCGTCCTATGGCGCAGTGTTCGCCCTCCTCGTCATCCGGGCCGGGGGTCGTCTGGGCTCCTCGATCATCGCCCACATGGTCGTCAACGGGGTCGGCGTGATCGGTGCGCTCTCCCTCGGCTGACCCACCGTGTCGAGCTGCCCGTCCACCGCAGTTCCCATCCGGCGATCGTCGGGGTCATCGGCACGAGGCTGGTGCCCGACGCATCGCAGTCACCGGGTCGGGCTGTAGCCTTCCTGCCCACGGGCGCAGGCCCGCACCGACTTCTCTGGAGGAACCCATGCAGCAACCCCCGATCGCTCCGCAGCTGGCCGCCGCCTCCATCGCGGACCCGGGAGCCGACATCTTCCGCATGCTGCTGCGTGATCGCATCGTCGTGCTCGGCAGTGATGTCAACGACAACGTCGCCAACCAACTCGTGGCCCAGCTGCTCTACCTCGAGGGTGAGGATTCCGAGAAGGACATCTGGCTCTACATCAACTCCCCGGGCGGTTCCATCTCGGCCGGCATGGCCATCTACGACACGATGCAGTTCGTGAAGCCCGACGTCGGCACCATCTGCATGGGTATGGCCGCATCGATGGGTCAGTTCCTGCTGTGCGCCGGTGCCGCTGGCAAGCGCTACTCGCTCCCGCACGCCCGCATCATGATGCATCAGCCCCTCGGCGGTGTGCAGGGCCAGGCCTCCGACATCGCCATCCAGGCCGAGCAGATGGCCTACATCAAGCGCCTCATGGCCGAGCGGATCGCATCCCACACCGGGCAGGAGGTCGAGCAGATCGAGCGCGACTCCGAGCGCGATCGCTGGTTCACCGCGCTGCAGGCCAAGGAGTACGGGATCGTCGACAACGTCATCGAGCGTCGCGGCGAACTCTGAACCTGACGAGCCTCAGGGGAGGCTCGAGGTCGTCGCATCACCGAGCTCGAGGTCGCAGTTCGCTGCGGCCCAGTCCTGGACCTGACGCCCCGCTGCGGTGATCCCGTCGACCTCTGCCTGCCGCTGCGCCAGTGCGTCGGCCAGGACGCGCCGACGTTCGGATGCGGGTGCGGCATCGACCTCGTCGAGCAGTGACCCCACGAAGCGGGAGAGTTCCGACACCGGACCGGAGATCTCCTTCGGTGCCACCTGTGCCGCCCGTCCGAGCGCTCGGACCTGCGGATCGAGCGTGGCCGGGTCCAGCGAGGTGAGGGCGTTGTCGAGGTTCTTCGCCTGATCGAGCTGCGCGCACAGTGCCGCCGTGGATCGGGCCGGCTGTCGCGAACGCATCACCACGATGCCCCCCGCCACCGCCATGAGGATCACTGCGACGAGCGCAGTGATGATGGTGAGTCGTCGACGGCGACCGGTGTCGTCGTCCCCGGCCATCGGTCAGCCCCCGACGGCGGTCTCGGCGATCGACCGGAGCTCGGCCGTGGCGTGGGCGAATCCCTCCGGGTCGCGGAACATCGCACTGCCGACCACGAACGCGTTCGCGCCCGCACTGGTGGCGGCGGCGATGGTGGCCGGGCCGATGCCGCCGTCCACCTCGAGGTCTATTTCGAACCCACTGGCGTCGATCATGGTTCGGATCCGGGAGATCTTCGACTCCATCGAGGAGAGATAGGACTGACCTCCGAAGCCAGGGTTGACGGTCATCACGAGGACGAGTTCCGCCAGGTCGAGCACCTCGGCGACGGCCTCGGCAGGTGTTCCCGGGTTGAGGGCCACACCAGCGGCGGCGCCGAGCTCGCGGATCCGGCCGAGTGTGCGGTGGAGATGGGTGCAGGCCTCGGCGTGCACCGTGATCCGTGAGCAACCAGCAGCGACCATGGACTCGAGGATCCAGGTGGGTTCGGTGACCATGAGATGCGCTTCGAACGGCAGGTCGATCAGCGGGCGGGTCGAGGCGATGATGTCGGCGCCGAACGAGAGGTTGGGGACGAAGTTGCCGTCCATGACGTCCCAATGGATGCGGTCGACGCCGCCGGCGGCGAGCCCGGTGCAGGCTTCCCCGAGGCGCGAGTAGTCGGCGGTGAGCACAGAGGGGAGGATCTCGATCGGTCGGGTCGTGTCGGTGCTCGTCATCAGGACCTTCCGGGATCGGTGGAGCGGGCGCTCGGACGATACAGGCCTACGCTGCACGAGTGACCGACCATTCTGAAACCTCCCTCCGACGCCCCACCGAGACGGTGCGGGCCGAACGTCTGGTCGCCGGCGGAGCCGCTCTGGCCCGCCGTGATGATGGTCGGATCGTGCTCGTCGAGGGTGCGCTCCCCGGCGAGCTGGTCGAGGTCCGTGTCGAGCGGCGCAGCGGCACCGAGCGCGGACGCATGCTGCGGATCCTCGAACCATCTTCGGAACGGATCGAACCGATCTGCCCCCATGTGCTGGAGGGATGCGGTGGTTGCGATCTCGCCTCGCTCACCCCGGAGTCCCAGCATTCGGTGAAGGTCGAGCTGGTGCGCGACTCCCTGCGTCGGCTCGGCCGGATCAGCGACGCCGTCATCGAGCCGGGCCCCACCCTCGATCCTTGGGGATTCCGGACCACGCTGCGGATGGCCGTGGTCGATGGTCGGGCCGGGCTGCGCATGGCCGGGAGCCGCGATGTCGTCGATCTCGATCATTGCGCGGTCGCGCATCCGCTGCTCGACGAACTCATCGTCGAGGGTCGTTTCGGTGAGGCCACCGAGGTGCTGCTCCGCGTCGGCGCCCGCACCGGCGAGCGCCTCGCCGTCGTCACACCGAACGCCGCCGGGGTGAGGCTGCCGGCCGATGTCCTCGTCGTCGGTGCCGATGAGCTCGCCGCCGGCCGCCGCGCCTGGATCCATGAGGAGGTCGCCGGGCGACGCTGGAGGATCTCCGCCGAGTCGTTCTTCCAGACCCGCCCGGATGGGGCCGAGGCCCTGGTCGAGGTCGTGCGGACCCTCGCCGCCGATGTGCTCGACACCGTCGGGGATCCCGAGACGCCGCGAACCCTGCTCGACGCGTACTGCGGGGTCGGGCTCTTCGCCGGATCCCTGCTGGGCGGGCGCAGTGACTGGCGTGCGGTCGCCGCCGAGCGCAGCCGATCATCCGTCGCCGACGCCCGTCAGAACCTCGCTGATCTCGATGCCCGGGTGGTCGGCACATCGATCGAGCGTCTCCGGGCGCCCGGCGCTGATCTCGTGGTCGCCGATCCATCGCGTGCTGGCCTCGGGAGGGCAGGGGTGAAGGTGCTGTCGTCCACCGATGCTCCGGTGCTGATCCTCGTGAGCTGCGACCCCGCCGCCGCCGGTCGCGACGCCGCTCTGCTCGGCTCGAGCGGATACCGGGCGGTGCGGTCGGTCCTCGTCGACCT
>CANFHM010000055.1 GCA_947446975.1 Microthrixaceae bacterium | reverse complement strand
GCGGACGCCCAGCGGAGAACGAGGTCATCAGATGTCGACGAGACGGACTGCAGCACTGGCGGTCGGCGCCGCGATCCTCCTCGGGGGCGGAGCCACGGCGCTCGCTGCCACCACCACCGACCAGTCGGCGCGACCGATCGCCCAGACCGACGCACCATCGAGCGGGTCACGCAGCGTCGACACCGCGGCGGCGATCGACACCACCACCGTCATCGACAACGGATCAGGGTCGACCGATGCCATCGCCCCGACCGAGGTCGACGGATCAGGCGGCGCCACCGCACCGGCACCGTCGACCACAGCGGGAGGTGCAGACGCCCGGGCCGAGGATGCCGGCGATGCCGAAGCCAGCCGCGTCGCCGGTCCTGGTGCGCTGTTCGGCACCATGCCGACCATCCCATCGGACTGGACCTGGCCCGACGACACCGCCGAGGCCCCCGACGATGGTCCGGGTCTGCCGTTCAGCATCGGTGGCATGAGTCTCGACACGCTCATCTCGCTCGCCCGATCGGTGGGCATCGAGGTCGGCACCCCCGTGCTGGGCGACGATGGTTCGATCACCGTCGAGGTCACCCTCCCCGATGGCACCGTGCGAACCGTGTGGGCGGCGTTCGACGCCGAACACCACATCACCGATGCCACCGTCGACGGCACGCCGATCGCAGAGTTCGTGCAGCAGTTCCTCAGCGGCGAGATCGGCCGGCCGCGGCCGCCCGTCGATCCGCATCCGGAGTGGAACCTCCCCGACTGAGCTCAGACCGATCGGCGGCTGATCCCCCGGTCGAGAACCCCGGGCGGTCGTGATCAGCGACCGTTGACCACGGTGGGTGTCGGGTACGAGCCCGGGCCGGTCTCGGCGTCGAGCGCAGCCCACACCTGATGCACGATCCGCTGCGAGGCCGGCACTGCATGCTCCGCACTATGCCCGGAGTCGAACACCAGCAGCGCACCGAACGCGTTCCGGGCCCGATCGATCCACGGATAGAACCCGTAGGCCCCGTTGCCGCTCGACACGACGCCCGCATCGGTGGTGGACGTGACATCGCGCCACAGCCCAAGGCCGTAGGTGTCGATCCCCGTGGTGCGCACGGCGAAATCGTTCTCGTCGCGCAGCGGACCGACCTGGTCACGCTCCATCTCGCGGACCGACGCGGCGGAGAGCACCCGGATGCCATCGATCTCCCCGTCGGCGGCGATCATCTGCACGTATCGGCCGTAGTCATGCAGCGAGGACACCGCGGAGGCTGCGGGAACCGGGTTGTCGGTATGCACACCGCCGGCGTCATCGAACCGTGTGGATCCCATGCCGACCGGCTCGGCGATCCGATGCTCGAAGGCCTCCTCGAACCGCTCACCGGTGACGACCTCGATGATCCGACCGGCCACCGAGTAACTCGTGTTCCCGTAGGCGAAGGTGGTCCCCGGTGGGGTGGACGGCTTCGCACGAGCCACTCGATCCACGCAGTCGGCGAGGGTGGAGTTCGTGGACCAGATGCAATCGGCCTGGGCGATGCCGGAGGTGTGCGAGAGCAGCTGGCGGATGGTGGCCCGGCCGCTGCTGCCGGTGAACTGCGGGAGGTACATCGACACCGGATCGTCGAGCGCGACTCGCCCCTCATCGACCAGCGTCATCATCGTGGCGGCCGTGAGCCATTTGCTGGCCGAGGCGATGGGCACCACGGTGGTCCCGTCGTAGTCGCCGTAGCCACGATCCCGGATCGTGACGCCGTCGCGGACGACCAGCAGCGCCGCACCGTCGAGCTGATCGCGGGAGATCCGTGCATCGATGGAGGCATCGACGCCGGCGAACGAGGCGTCGTCGACCGCCGCCGGAGCACCTCCCGAGGAGCACCCCGCCAGAGGAGGCACCACGCCGACGAGGAGGAGGAGGATCAGCATCGCCACGGAGCGACCTCGAATGCGCTCGTGACCTCGCCACATGGCTCCTCCGATCCGTCCCTGCCGACAGCCCGGATCCTAGGTTCGCTCGCCCGGACCCGTCCCACCGTCGAACGGCGTTGGGGACTCCGGGTGATCACGCCGCCGCTGACTAGCGTCGGGTCATGTCACTGCATCGCTCGTCCCGTCGATCAGCCCGGCCCGCGGAGACGTCACCGGTGGCCGCCTCACCAGATCGTCGGAGCCTCGGGCTGATCGGATCGCTCGGCCGCAGCGTCGCCCGCCACCATCGACTCGTCGCGGTGGTGTGGCTGCTCATCGTGCTCGGCGCCGGCTACATCAACGCCACCTTCGGCGGGAAGACCTCGGACAGTTTCACCGTGCCCGGCACGAACTCGCAGGCGGCGTACGACCTGCTCCAGACCGACTTCCCCAGCCAGAACGCCGCCACCGCCACCATCGTGTTCTCGGTGCCGAGCGGCCAGACCCTCACCGAACCGGCCAACGCTGCTGCGGTCCAGGCAGCGGTCACGGCACTGCAGGGTGTCCCCGGCGTGAACGCGTCAAGTGTCAGCGATCCGCTCACCGCCCCGTCGATCGCGAACGTCCCCTCCCCCGTCTCCCCTGACGGCACCATCGGCTACACCCGCCTCGCGTTCGACGATCCCCTCACCACACTGCTCGAGCAGTACCCCACGAACGCCGAGCTCCCTGCCACCTCCTATCCCAACCCGTACAACGCGATGCACAGTGCCATCGCCGCCCTGCCCGCCAGCGATGTCACCGTCACGATCGGCGGCCCCATCGCCGACACCTACAACAATCCCGTCTCCTGGTGGGCGAACCACGCGGATGAGGTCGGTCTCGGTCTCGGTGCGCTGCTGCTGCTCATCGCGTTCGGTTCGGTCATCGGCATGGCGATCCCGATCGCCACCGCACTGTTCGGTGCCATCACCGCCGGCGGCATGGTGCTGCTGCTCGCCGACGTCATGACCGTGTCCTCGGCGGCACCGAAGGTCACACTGATGATCTCGATCGGTGTCGGGCTGGACTACTCGCTGCTCATCGTCACCCGCTACCGGCAGTTCCTGCGTGACGGCTACGCGTTCGACGATGCCGCTGGGCTCGCGCTCGCCACCGCCGGCCGGGCCTCGCTGTTCGCCGGGCTCACCGTGGCCGTGGCCCTGCTCGGTCTGCTGCTGGTGCCCATCCCGCTGGTGCAGACCCTCGGCCTCGCCGCGGCCATCGGCGTGAGCGTGATGATCCTCGCCGCCACCACCCTGCTGCCGGCGCTGCTGGGGCTGGCCGGACACCGCATCGACGCCTACCGGCTCCCGTTCGCACTGCGGGAGACCTCGGGCGATCCCACACACAGCCTGTGGGGTCGGTTCACCACCCGGGTCGGTCGCCGACCCTGGCTCACACTGCTCGTCGGCACGGCCCTGCTGCTGGTGTGTGCCCGTCCGTTCCTGAGCATCGACTTCGGCATGCCCGATGACTCCTCGCTGCCCACCTCGCTCTCGCAGCAGCAGGCGTTCACGCTCATCAGCGAGGGGTTCGGGCCCGGTGCCAACGCCCCGCTGGTCGTGGTGGCATCGGTGCCGGGAGCGACGCCCGCCACCATCACCACCGAACTGTCCCCGCTCTCGACGGCGCTCGGCGCACTGCAGCCGGCCGGCACCGTGCCCGGCGTGCAGTACAGCGTCGGCCCGCTGCCCAACTCCGCCGGCACCGCTGCGGTCTACACGATCATCCCCGTCGACGGCCCGGACGCATCACAGACCAGAGCCCTCGTCGGCGATCTGCGTGATCGGATCTCCACCGCCACCGCCGGCACACAGATCACCGCCTCTGTCGGTGGCACCACCGCCACGCTCATCGACCTCACCGATCTCGTCGTCACGTATCTGCCGTGGGTGATCGGAGCGGTGGTGCTCGGCGCCTTCGTCCTGCTGGTGCTGGTGTTCCGCTCGATACTCGTCCCGCTCAAGGCGGCGATCATGAACCTCATCTCGATCGCCGCGGCCTACGGCATCGTGGTGGCCGTCTTCCAATGGGGTTGGGCCAAGGGTCTGATCGGGCTGCACGAGACGATCCCCATCGTGTCGTTCGTGCCGCTCATCATGTTCGTGATCCTGTTCGGACTCTCGATGGACTACGAGGTCTTCCTCATGTCACGCATCCGTGAGGAATGGGACCTCACCGGTGATCCGACGCGATCAGTGGTGCTCGGTGTGGCCAACACCGCGCGGGTCATCACCACCGCAGCACTCATCATGATCGCCGTGTTCGCCTCGTTCGTCACGATCCAGAACCCCACGGTGCAGGTCCTCGGCTTCGGCATGGCCGTCGCAGTCCTGCTCGATTCCACGATCGTGCGGATGGTCCTCGTGCCGGCGGTGATGGAACTGCTCGGGCGACGGGCCTGGTGGTTCCCGCGCTGGCTCGACTGGCTGCCCCATCTCGACATCGAGGGCGCCAGCGCAACACAGGACACCACGACCACGTCGGACGCCGAGGTGCCGACCCCATAGGACCGGAACCTGCCGACAGGTCGAGGTTCGTGGACCCATCTCCCGGCTGATGCATCTCGACATGGCGGCGATGTCGGTCCCCGATCTGCGGACCCAGTACTTCGCGGATCCGCTAAGATCTTCCCATGGTGACCGGAACGACACTTCGCATGCTTCGGCTGCGGACCGGGCGGCGACAGGCCGAGGTCGCCGCTGCGGTGGGACTCCCCGCATCGGTGCTGAGCGCCTACGAACGCTGCCGACGCCAGCCCGGCCTGGAGATCGCCAGCCGGATCATCGACGTGCTCGGCTATCGGATCGAATTCGTGCCGCGACTCGACCCGACTGTCCAGGCGCGTCGGCTCGAGGACGTGCTCACCCTGGCCGAGGAGCTCCCGTACCGTCCCCGCCCGCTGGCCACCCCCCGACGATGACCACGCTCGTCGAGCGGATCATCGCCGTGGCCACGGCACTCGACTCCTCCGGGATCCCGTGGGCCCTCGGCGGTGCGCTCGCCCTCGCCTACGCCACCGAGGAACCGCGTGGCACTCGTGACATCGATGTGAATGTCTTCGTCGGATCCGACCGCGCAGCGCAGGTGTTCATGGCACTCCCACACGGTGTGGTGCACGCTGCTGCAGACCTCACGGCTGCTCGTGCCGACGGGCAGGTGAGGTTGTGGTGGGACGACACGCCGATCGACATCTTCTTCGCCGAGGCCGCGTTCCACGACGACGTCGATCGCCGGTGTCGCCAGGTGCCGTTCGCCGGCATCTCGATCCGCGTGCTCGCTCCGGAGGATCTCGCAGTGTTCAAAGCGATGTTCGATCGCCCGAAGGATTGGGTCGACATCTCGACGATGGCCGAATCGCGCGCCGTCGACCTCGACCTCGCAGCCGACCTGCTGCAGACCCTGCTGGGCGATGACCCGCGCGTCGACAGGATGCGCTGCATCCCGCGTTGACGCGAACCCGTGGAGGAGGGTCAGTCGTACATGAGCACGCCACGGATGTTCTTGCCGTCGCGCATGTCCTGGTAGCCCTGGTTGATGTCCTCGAGGCTGTAGGTGCGGGTGATCATGTTGTCGAGATCGAGCTGGCCCTTGCGGTAGAGCTCGGCCAGACGCGGGATGTCGGAGCGGGGGTTGGCCGAACCGAACAGCGAACCCACGACCTGCTTCTCACTGAGGGTGAGATCGATCATCGGGATGTTGTTGCTCGGCTCGTTCCACGGGTGGATGTTGGTGACGACCACGCGACCACGCTTGGAGGTGATGGCCATGATCTGGGCCATCATGTCGCCGCTGCCCACGCCCATGGTGAGGATGACCTTGTTGCACATGCGGCCCCAGGTCTCCTGCTGGATGAGCTCGAAGGCCTCCTCGACGCTGTTGGCGGTGTGGGTGGCACCGAACCGCTGGGCGGACTCACGCTTGAACTCCACCGGGTCGATGGCGAAGATCCGCTCGGCACCGGCGAGGCGGGCGCCCTGCACGGCGGCCGAACCGAGACCACCGACACCGACGACCGCCACGTTGTCGCCGGGCTTCACCTCGGCGGCATAGACCGCAGAACCCCAGCCGGTGGTGGCGCCGCAGCCGAGCAGGCAGAGCTTCTCGAGCGGAAGATCCTCGAGCACCTTCACCGCCGACCACTCGTGCACCACACAGTGGTGGGCGAAGGTGCCGAGGCCGGCCATGACGAGCGCGTCCTGGCCACGGGCACGGATGCGCGAGGTGCCGTCGAGCATGCGACCGCTCATGATGAGATGCCCGTTGTCGCAGAGGTTGGAATGACCCTCGGCACAGGACTGGCAGGTGCCGCACGCGGCCACGAACGAGTACACGACGTGATCGCCGACCTTGATGTCCTTGACGTCGGGACCCACCGCCTCGACGATGCCGGCACCCTCATGGCCGGCGATCCAGGGGTAGCCGCCATGCGGCATGTCGCCGGTGATGAAGTGCTCGTCGGAATGGCACAGACCCGATGCGACATTGCGCACGAGGAGCTCGCGCCCTCGCGGCTCGTCGATCTCGATGTCCTCGACCGACCAGTTCTTGTCCTCGGGCCCCCACAGCATCGCGGCTCGGCTCTTGATCATGATTCCCCCTTGTGGCGACGCCGGCGGCGCCGCAGATGTGTTGACAGATTCGTTGTGGTTCCGGTGCTGCGCTGTTCTCCGAGCTGATCAGTGATCAGCTCTGACGAGTGACTGATGCGTGGATCAGTGCGGCTGGCGCTGCACGAACTGCTTGCAGTTGTCGTACATCACCAACTGCTGCTCGGCATCGGTGAAACCGGCCTCGGTGAGGTCGTTGGTGAACGAGAGGGGGTCGACGAGACCCTCGGTGTGCGGCCAGTCGGACCCGAGCAGGAGGTGGTCCGCCGGGATGATGTCGCGGAGCTTGTCGAGATCGTTCTCGTAGAACGGCGACACCCACACGTTGCTCTTGAACTGCTCGACGGGGTTGTTGCGGAACGCCATCGGGGTCTGGCTGTACAGCTTGCCGAGACGCTTGAGCAGCGGGGCCACCCAGTCGGCGCCGGTCTCGATGGTGGCGAACCGCAGATGCGGGAAGCGGTCGAGCAGGCCATGCAGGATGATGGCGGCGAAGGTGTCGGCCACGGCGTCGTGCGACAGCGCCGAGCGCAGCGGCTCGAAGCGGTGGGCCTCCATCTCGGCGCTCTCGCCCCACATGGTGATGAGGTTGTAATAGGCATTGGCGCCACCGTGATAGGTGACCGCCACACCGGACTCCTGCACCCGGGCCCAGAACGGATCGAAGCGCGGATCGGCCGGCGACTTCATGCCCTCCACCGTGGTGACCGGGCCGGTCTGGATGATGATGCATCGGGCATCGCGCTCGAGCACCCACTCCAGCTCGGCCATGGCGTTGTCCAGATCGGAGAGCGTGATGTAGGGAACGCCGAAGATGCGCTCCTCATAGGCGAAGCCCCAGTCCTCGTCGAGCCAGCGGTTGAAGGCGCGGAACGCAGCCTGCATGGCGGGGAGATCGTGGATGAGCGCCTGCTCCATGCCGACACCGAGGGTCGGGAAGAACAGGGCACCCTCGATGCCGAGGCTGTCCATGGTCTTGAGACGGATCTCGCGATCGCGATAGGCGGGATCGCAGGGGAGCAGTTCGCCGAAGAGATCCTTGACGCTGTCGCCCTTGGGGTTGTTCCCGCGGAAGTACTCCTCGAGGCTGCCCGGGGCCGAGAGCATGTCGAAGGTGGGGTTCGGGATGAACCGGTTGATCTTGCCGCCGACCAGCAGCATCTTCTTGCCGTTCACATCGGCCCACTGCATGCAGCGGCGCTTGAACTCCGGCTCGATATGCCGGGTGAACGCGTCCTCGGCCTCGTAGTAGTGGTTGTCGGCGTCGAACACCGGTCGGATCTCGGTCATTGCGTCTCCCCCTGGGACGAGCCCCGACGGCGGGGCCGCTGATCTCCTGCATGGCGCGGCGCTGTGCCGGACCATCCGGTGGAACGCAATCACGATCCGATCCGGAACGCCTACCGTAGCCAACACGACGGGGCCGACACACCGCCGAAGGCTCCCCAGCAAGGACGATCCGCCCATGCCCGCTCCAACGCCGCCGCCCGTTCTCGACGACCCCGCCGACCTCACGCCGGGCTGGGTGTCGGCCGCCATCGCCACCACAGGCATCGATGTGGCGCTCACCGAGGTCCGACCCGAGCGGGTGGGCACCGGACAGATCGGTACCAGCTACCGCCTGCACATCACGTATGCCGACCCGACGGCAGCCGCTGCGGCCGGCGCCCCCGCCACCCTCGTGGCCAAGATGGCCGGCGGCGATCCCGAGAACCGCGGGCTCATCTCCGACGGCTACCGCAACGAGTTCGGCTTCTACACCGAGATCGCCGACACCGTGGCGATCACCACCCCCCGCTGCTGGTACGCCGTGATCAGCGAGGACAACACCTGTTTCGTCCTCCTGCTCGACGATCTCGCCCCTGCCGAGCCCGGCGAGCAGGTGCGGGGCTGCACCCTCGACGAGGCCCGCCTCGCACTCATCAACCTGGCCGGGCTGCATGGCCCGCGCTGGTGCGACCCCTCGCTGCGTGACATCCCATGGATGAACCAGCAGACCGCCGAGGGTGCGGCGTTCTACGGCGATGTGCTCGCCGGAGCGGTCGCGACCTTCAACCAGCGATTCGCCCACCTGCTCCCGGCCGCGGACGCCGAACTGTTCACGACGATCCCGGCGCGCCTCGGCGAGTGGATGATGACCCGACCCGAACGGTTCTCGACCATCCACGGCGACTACCGGCCCGACAACCTCATGTTCCTGCCCGATGGCAGCGCGGTCTCCACCGTCGACTGGCAGACCCTCGGCCTCGGCCTTCCCGGCCGCGATGTCGGTTACTTCCTCGCCACCAGCATCGACCCGGCACTCCGCCGCTCCCATGAGCATGAGCTCGTCAGCATCTACCACGAGGCCCTCCTCGCCCGGGGCGTCACCGGGCACTCGTTCGAGGAATGCTTCGAGGACTACCGGCTCGGCACGATCCAGGCCCCGCTCATCACGATCCTCGGCGCGGTGTACGCGAGTGCCGAGCCCACGCCGCAGTCCGATGCCATGTTCATGGCCATGGCCACGCGGGCGGCCGATGCCATCCGCGATCTCGATCCCCTGTCGCTGCTGTAGTCGGGAGCGACCGACGGCCGGCGCGATGAAGGGCGACCCGTGGGCCGCCCTTCATGCACGAACTCCTCGCCCGAGGGCGGAGCCGGGTGACTAGGCCTGCAGGAACTTGATGCCGGTGGGTGCGGTCTGGAAGACCTCTGCCGACATGCGGGCGCCGAGCTTGGTGGCATCCCACTTCTTGTTGCCGCTGGCGATGGTGACGCGCTCGCGCCAGCCCTGCATCCAGATGATCTGGTCGTAGAGCGCACGGATGACCTGACCGTTGACATAGGCGGCCTGATCGCTGGCCAGCCACGCGACCAGCGGTGAGGAGTTGCCCGGATCCATCGGGTGGAAATCATCCTCGGCGATGTCGTCGGGCTCGAAGGCCTCACCGGCGCCGGGCATGGTGGCGGTGATGCGGGTGAGACCGGCCGGGCCGATGCAGTTGGTGGTGACGCCGATGGCGGCGAGCTCCTGGGCCAGGGTGAGGGTGAGGCCGGCGATGGCGGCCTTGGCCGTGGCGTAGTTGGTCTGGCCGAAGTTGCCACCAAGACCAGCACCGGAGGTGGTGTTGATGATGCGGCCGTTGAGCTTCTCGCCGGCCTTGGCCTGCGCACGGAAGTACACCGCGGCGTGGTGACACATCGACCAGGTGCCGCGCACATGCACGCCCATGACGGCGTCGAAGTCGGCGACCGGCATGTTCCAGATGGCGGCGTCGCGCACGATGCCGGCGTTGTTCACGACGATGTCGAGGCGACCGTAGGTGTCGATGGCCTGCTGGACGAGCTCGCCGCAGGCATCGTGATCGGTGACGTTGGCGTAGTTCGGGGTGGCCTCGCCGCCGCGTTCGGCGATGAGGGCGACCGTCTCGTCGGCCGCACGACCCGAGCCCTCACCGGTGACGCTTCCACCGAGATCGTTGATGACGACCTTGGCGCCGTGCTTGGCGAGTTCCATTGCGTGACCACGGCCGATGCCGTGACCCGAACCGGTGACGATGGCGACCTTGCCGTCGAGCATGCCCATGAACGTTTCCTTCTTCTCGAGATGGATCGACAGCAGGAGGGAGCTGTCGACGAGCGCTGACCACGGGAACTGACCCATCACAGCGACCCCGTAGTATGACGCAGCCGAGCCCACGGTGAGCACGTCCGCCGCTCCCCTCAGGCCGGAACCAGGGGGATCCGCACATGAATGATCGTGTCTACACGCATGAGTTCATCGACATCATCACGACCAACCGGCCGAACTACATGCACCACATGACCGCCAACTGGAGCCCCATCGCCCAGGAGGAGCGCGATCAGCTCTGCTTCGGCGTCTGGGGCGCGGTCGGCACCACCACACGGTGGCCCCGGGTCGTCAACATGTGGGAGGAGGCGGGATTCGACGGACTCGCCGCCGGCCTGAGCCATGAGCTCGGGCGACCGAACCTCCAGGACGAGAAGCTCGAGAAGTGGTGGAACGAGGCGGCGAACTATCGCAGCGGTGGCTTCGATCGTGTGCTCATCCCGGCTCCCTGGACCCGCACCATCACCGAACTGTGCGCCGACGGTGTGCGCGGCGTGGCCTACGCCCACGAGACCATCACGCTGGCGCCGGGTGCGGCCGATGACTTCCTCTCGATGGTGCGCGATGAGGCCATCGACGCCCTCGCCCCGTTCGGATGGGAACTCGTCGGTGCGCTCAAGACCTCGATGCACGACGACTCCGAATGCATCGTGATCTGGGCGATCCCCACCTGGCAGCAGTGGGCCGAGGTCGAGAAGGCCTACGGCAGCGATCCGGCGCTGCGGGCCTGGCGGGATCGCTGCTGGAGCGGCACCGGCTTCGAGCGGTTCCTGATGTGCGACGCCCCGCTGTCACCGATGAAGATCGGCCGGCAGCCCGCCCGCTCCGATCGTGACCCCGACTGGTTCGACTGACCGAACGAACAGGACAGACCGTGCATCTCCAGGATTCAGAGGCCGACGCCGAGTTCCGTGCCGAACTGCGCACCTGGCTCGCCGATGCCGTCCCGACCCTTCCCGCCGCCCCCGACCCCCAGGACTGGCCCGGTCGACGGGCGTACGACACCGTGTGGCAGCGCATGCTGTTCGAGGCCGGCTATGCCGGGGTGAACTGGCCCGCCGAGTACGGCGGCCGCGGGGCCACACCGACCCAGCACCTGATCTTCCTCGAGGAGGCGGCCGCCGCCAAGGCGCCCGATGTCGGTGTCGGCTTCGTCGGTCAGATGCATGCCGGACCCACGCTCATCGCCGAGGGCACCCCGGACCAGCAGGCGCACCATCTCCGCGGGATCCTCACCGGCGACCACGTCTGGTGCCAGGGGTTCTCCGAGCCGGGGGCCGGCAGCGACCTCGCCAGCCTCCGCACCCGGGCCATCCGCGACGGCGATGACTACGTCGTGAGCGGGCAGAAGATCTGGACCAGCCATGCGATGGTGGCCGATTACTGCGAGCTGCTCGTCCGCACCGATCCCGACGCACCCAAGCACAAGGGCATCACCTGGCTCATCCTGCCCATGGACACCCCGGGCATCGACGTGCGCCCGCTCATGACCGTGCAGGGCTCGGCCGAGTTCGCCGAACTGTTCCTCGACGAGGTTCGCATCCCGGTGGCCAACCGCGTGGGCGACGAGAACGACGGCTGGCGGGTCACCAACGTCACGCTCAGCTTCGAGCGCGGCACCGGTTTCGTCGGCGAGCTGCTCGACACCACCAACATCATGGGTGAGCTCGTCGAACTCGCCCGTCGCACACCTCGTGGCGCGGGAACGATGTGGGACGACGACGGCCTGCGTCGCGACATCGGTGCCATCGCCGCCGAGCTCGACGCGCTGTGGGCGTTCACCAAGCGCAACGTGTCGCAGGGCGCGAAGGGGGGCATGGCCATGGGCTCCGGCTCGGCGTTCAAGATGAGCTACGCCACCGTCGTGCACAAGCTCGGCGACATCGCCCTGCGGGTGCTCGATCGCTCCTCGCTGGCGTTCGACGACATCGATGGGGAGCCCACCGGAGCTCAGATCCACCACAAGCTCAAGGGGTTCGCCGTCGGCATCGGTGGCGGTACCTCACAGATCCAGCAGAACATCATCGCCGAGCGAGTCCTCGGCCTTCCCCGGGAGCGTTGAACCATGGATCTCGATCCCTCTGAGGACCAGCGCGAACTGCAGCAGATGATCGGTCGGTTCAGCCTCGACCGCTTCCCCGCCGACACCGTCCGCGACTTCGCCCGACCCGGTCACTTCGACCGCTCGGCCTGGCTCGAGCTCGCCCAGCTCGGCACCTTCGGCATCGCCCTCCCCGAGTCAGCAGGCGGTGTCGGGCTCCGCTGGATCGACACCGTGCTCGTGCACGAGACCCTCGGCGCCGCACTCACGCCCGGCCCGCTCCTCGCCGCCACGCTCACCGCCGGCCTCGTCCCCGGCGTGCTCGAGGGTGAG